>JACRDU010000009.1 GCA_016218495.1 Elusimicrobiota bacterium | reverse complement strand
TTTGGCCCCAGGGGAACGGGGAAATCAACCCTGTTGAAGGCGGAATTTCCTGATGCCGTGTTCGTTGACCTCCTAGACCCGGACTCCTACCGCGCCTATGTGAGCCGGCCGGAAAGGCTGCGCGCTCTGGTCGAGGGCAATCCGGGAGCGTCCCGCTTCGTCATCGACGAGATACAGAAGGCCCCCGCGCTATTGGACGTGGTTCATCAATTGATCGAGGAGAGACGGCGCCGCCCGGTGCAGTTCATCCTCACGGGCTCCAGCGGCCGAAAGCTCCGGCGTGCGGGCGTGAACCTCCTTGCGGGCCGAGTGCTCCTGAAGACTCTGCATCCCTTTCTGGCCGCCGAACTTGGAAGCAGTTTCAGCCTCGAGCAAGTTCAGCGCCTAGGGCTCCTGCCGCTCGTGCTGGGAGCCAAGGAACCCGAGGAAACCCTCAAGTCCTACGTCTCGCTCTACCTGCGCGAGGAAGTCCAGGCCGAGGGCTTGGTCCGCCACATCGGGAGTTTCGCCCGGTTCCTCGAAGCCATGAGCTTTTCCCACGCCGCGCTGCTCAACACGTCGGAAGTGGCCAGGGAATGCCAGGTGGGGCGAAAAGCAGTGGAGGGGTTCGTCGAAATCCTCGAAGACCTGCTGCTCGGATTCAGGCTCCGGGTCTTCGCCCGCAAGGCGAAGAGGCATCTGGTCCATCACCCGAAGTTCTATTTCATGGACGCAGGGGTGTTCCAATCGCTTCGCCCTAAAGGTCCGCTGGACGCGCCGGAGGGGATCTCCGGAGCCTCTCTGGAAGGCCTGGTGGCGCAGCAGTTGCGGGCCTGGATTGCCTATGGACGAAGCGCCAGGGAGCTTTTCTTCTGGCGTACCAAGTCCGGAGCTGAGGTCGACTTCGTGGTCTATGGCGAGGATGTTTTCCTGGCAGTGGAGGTGAAGTCTTCCCGGCGAGTATCCTCCAGGGACGTGCGCCCTCTGAAATCCTTCCTCGAAGACTACCCGAAGGCGAAAGCCTGTCTGCTCTACGGCGGCCGGGACCGGCTGCTCGTTGACGGCATCCCCTGCCTGCCCTGCGAGGAGTTCCTCTCGCGACTCATCCCGGATGCGGCCGTATCTGAAATCCTCGCCTGAACGCCGCGGCGGCGGCCAGGCGGATTCGACGATGAGGCGAGCTTGCTTTCCGTCTCCGGGCGTGCTAGTATGAAGTGCGGGGTAGAGCAGCCCGGTAGCTCGCAAGGCTCATAACCTTGAGGTCGCTGGTTCAAATCCAGCCCCCGCACCCAATTTAGAGTTTCGAACCTGAGACGAGAAATATCAGGACCGACCCGCCGAGAGGCGGGTTTTGTGTTTATCAGGGGCAGGGCTCCGGTCCTGGCCGAACCGTTGCGACACCATGTACGATGAGGACGCACAATCGGCTTTCCATATTCGGAGCGGCCCTCCTGCTCCTCACCGGCTGCGCGAGCACGAAGGTGCTCTCGGTGCGCCCCTCTCCGAAGGACCCCGGCCAGGAGATCGTCGTCACGCGCAGCTGCCGCGCCACGGGGCCGATGCAGCACAACGGCGTCCACTCCTTCCAACTCACCCGGGGCGCCGCGGACATCAACCAGTGGGCGATGCTGGTCCTGGGGCTCCCCCTGGACCTCGTTTTCCTGCCCATCCAGGCGTTCAAGGACCTTTGCTGCCACACCTGCACGAACACGGAAGAGACGCGGCCGGCGGACAAGGCCCTGTAGGCCAAGCCCACCGCTGAACATGCAGAGGAGCCCGAATCGATGAACTACGCCCTAAGACGGTTGCTTCCGTGCCTGCTCCTGCTCGCGGCGGGCTGCGGAAAACCCTGGACCGTCGTCGCGCGCCATGAGCTGAGCGGCGGCGCGCCCGAGAAGACCCGCGCCGCCTACCTGGCGGACTTCAAGTCCATCATGGCTCAAGGCGTGAACCTGGAGAAGTCCGGGTTCCGGTACGCCCGCATGGAAGGGGGCTACACCGTGGACATCCAGGAGGACGCCTTCACCCTCACCTACCGCCCGTACCTCTCCATCGTCTCCACGACCACGCGCGAGAAGCGCACCCGCTGCGCCTACAAAGACCTCCCCGAGCTCCGCGTCCTCGAGTTCGGGGCCTCGAGGGGCGCGGGGTTCCTCTACGAGGTCGTCCTAGGAAACGCCTGCGGAGGCTTGAGCCTCTGGGGCTCGACGAAGGAGCGGATGGTCGAGCTCGCGAACACCCTGCTGATGCTCAAGAGATACGAGGGCGGGGCGCCGCAGGCCTCGGAAGGACCCGCGCCGCAGAAGATCTAGCCCTTCTTCTTCGCCAGCGCGGCCCGAAGGCCCTCGCCGAAGGCGCCCATCGCCGCGTCGGGCTCGACCTGCCGCTCCTTCCAGCCCTCCGCCTCGATATCGCGCGGCAGCTCCAGGGAGATGCGCCGTTCATCGAGGCGGACCTCGCCCACCTGCACCTCCACCTCGCTGCCGACCTTCTGGCGCTCGAACTGGAAGTCCGGACGGTCGGAGGTCTTCGACTGGTGGAGCAGTCCCACGATGCCGGGTTCGAGCTGGATGAACAGGCCGTAGGGCTCCTTGCGGGTGACCTTGCCGGTAAAGACCTGCCCCGGCGCGTACTTCGTCCAGGGGTCGACCACGGCGGGGGCGGCGGGCGTGGCCGGGCGCTCGGAGACCTGCTTGAGCGACAGGGATATCTTGAGGCGGCCTTCGACCGTCTCGCGCTTGAGGATTTTCACCGTCACCGTCTGCCCGACGCTGAGGATGTCCGACGGAGACTCGACGCGGGACCAGGCCAGCTCGGAGACATGGGCCAGCCCCTCGAGGCCCGGCGCCAGCTCGACGAAGGCGCCGAACTTCTCCAGCCGCACGACCTTGCCCGTCACGACGGAGCCGTCGGGGTTCTGCGCCAGGAAGGAGTCCGCCGTGCGCCCGATCTCCTCTTCGAGCAGCTTCCTGCGGGAGACGACGATGCTCCGGCCGTCTTCGGAGAACTGGGTGAGGCGGAACACCAGGGTCTTGCCAATGAACTCCGCGCCGGTCTCCGTGCGCTTCACGTCGATCTGGCTGATGGGGCAGAAGGCGGTCTTGCCTCTCACGCTCACCCGCAGGCCGCCCTTGCAGGACTCCACGACGCGGCCTTCGACCGGCCGGCTGGTCTCGTAGGCCTCCTTCAGGTCCTCGGCGATGTTCTTGTCGGTGGGGTTGGTGGAGAGCCGGACCTCGTGGGAGCGGACCGAGGTGACGAAGAGGTCCACCATGTCCCCGACCCGGAAGGCGGCTTGGCCCTCGGCGTCGAGCAGGTCCAGCGTGGCGACGACCCCTTCCTGTCCCGGGCCCAGGGCCACGAAGGAATCCTCCTGGCCTACCGTCAGCAGCTCCGCGCGCACCCTGTCGCCAGGAGCGTATGTCTTCTCCCCGGCCTCAAGCAACGCGCCCAACAGCTTGGAAAAGTCCTCGGCTGAATCTTCCACACACTCCCCCGTTGCGGCCCGCTACCGTCAGATTATATTTGATATACTGTAACCAGTCGATGTACCCGATTCGACGTTCTCGAACCTGAGACAAGAAATGTCAGGACCGGCCCGCCGAAAGGCGGGTTTCGTGTTTAAAGGGAGGATTCCCCCGCCTTGAAGACCTTCGCCGACTACAAGCTCTCCGAACCCCTCTCCCGCGCCCTGGCCGAACAGGGCCTGACGACGCCCACCCCCATCCAGCAGGCCGCCCTGCCTCTGCTCCTGGCCGGTCCCGTGGACTTCATCGGCCTGGCGGCCACCGGCACCGGCAAGACGGCCGCCTTCGGGATTCCCCTGCTGCAGAAGCTCGACCCGGCCGACAAGGGCGTCCAGGCCATCGTCCTTTGCCCGACGCGGGAGCTGGCGCTCCAGGTCTCCGGACAGCTGAACCTGCTCGGCAAGCACATGGGCATCAAAGCGCTGCCCATATACGGCGGCACGGGCTACAAGGAGCAGCTCGACGGGCTCAAGCGCGGGGCGCACATCGTAGTTGGCACCCCCGGCCGCGTCATCGACCACATCGGGCGCAGGTCGCTGCGCCTGAAGGACGCGAAGGTCGTCGTCCTCGACGAAGCCGACGAGATGATCTCCATGGGGTTCAAGGAGGACCTGGAGAAGATCCTGGGCGCCACCCCCCGAGAGCACTGCAGCATCTGGCTGTTCTCCGCCACGATGAGCGCCCAGGTGCGCCGCGTGGCCGACGCCTACCTGCGCCATCCCAAGACGGCCCAGGTCAACAAGACCGAGATGCTGTCCGCCACCGTCGAGCAGCTCTATTACAACGTCCGCGAGTCGGAGAAACCCGGGGTCCTCTGCAACATCCTGGAGCTCGCCGACGACTTCTACGGCCTGGTCTTCTGCCAGACCAAGGCGCTGGTCGTGGACCTGGCCCAGCACCTGTCTTCAAAGGGGTACAAGGTCGATTCCCTGCACGGCGACAAGACGCAAGACGAGCGTGAGCGCACGATGCGGGCCTTCCGCGACAAGAAGACGCGCCTGCCGGTCTGCACCGACGTCGCTTCGCGCGGCCTCGACGTCAAGGACCTGACCCATGTGATCAACTACTCCCTCCCGCGCGAGCTCGAGCTCTACGTCCATCGCATCGGCCGCACGGCGCGCAGCGGCAAGGCGGGCATCGCCATCAGCCTGGTCACCCCCGCCACGCGGGGCCTGGTCAACCGCGTCGAATACCTGACCAAGGTCCGCCTCACCGAAGGCAAGATCCCCGGCCGGCGCGAGGTGGCCGCCAAGAAGGTGGCGAAGGTCCTCTCACGCTTCGAGGCGCAGAAGGACTACCAGCGCGCCGTCGACATGCTCGGCGCGGACTGGGAGCGCGTGGCCGGGGACATGACCTTGGGCGAGGTCATCGGCCGCTTCCTCATGGTCCTGCTCCCCGAGGTCTTCGAGCAACATCAGGCAGAGACCCCCCTCATGCGGCCGCACTACGAACGGCCCCTCACGCAGAACCGCCGGCCGGCACCGCACGCGACCGCGGGGCATCGCGCGATACCCGCACACCCCCACAAACCCGCGCATCCGCACCGGAAGGCCGGCCACTGATCCGCCGATGAGCAGCGCCAGGCTCCCCCGTTCCGAGAGGGCCGTGCTCTTCATCCTGGCGGCCGTCCACTTCGTCAACCTGCTCGACTTCATGATGGTCATGCCGATGGGGCCCGACTTCGCCGCCGCGCTGGGCATCCCGATGTCCCGGCTGGGCATCGTCGGAGGCTCCTACACCGCCGCGGCCACCGTCGTCGGCGTCCTGGGCTCGCTGCTGCTCGACCGCTGGGAACGCCGCCGGGCGCTCATCGTCTCGGTCTGCGGCCTGGGGCTGGCCACGATGAGCGGGGCGCTGGCCACCGGGGCGGCCAGCCTGGTCGCGGCTCGCCTAGCCGCAGGCTCTTTCGGCGGCATCGCCGGCACCATCTGCTTCTCCATCGTCGCCGACCTCGTCCCCGAGGGCCGCCGCGGCCGCGCCACGGCCGTGGTGGCATCCGGTTTCTCGCTGGCCTCTATCGTCGGCGTCCCGGCCGGCCTCGAGCTGGCCCGCCGCGGCGGCTGGCGCGCGCCGTTCGTGGTGGTGGGCCTGCTCGCTCTGGCCTTGGCGGCTGGCGCGCGGCTGAGCCTCCCGGTGCTGCGCGCCCACCTCGACCGGGAGGAGGCCGGCGCCCCCCTCTCCCCCGACGCCCGCATGGGCTATACCTTCGCGGCCTTCGGCTGCGCCATCCTCGGGAACTTCCTGCTGGTTCCGAACCTCCCCGCCTATCTCCAGTTCAACATGGGCTTCCCTCGCGAACACCTCGGCCTGCTCTACTGCTTCGGCGGCCTGGCCAGCCTCGCCACGATGCGCCTGGCCGGGGTGTGGACCGACCGCTCCCGGGCGCTGTGGCCGGCGTTGGCGGCCACCGTCCTCGTCTCCGGCACCTTGGCCCTCGGAGTCCTCGTGCAGCCGCCCCTGCTGCCCCCCGTCGTCTTCTTCGGGGCCTTCATGGGCTGCAACGCCGCGCGCTGGGTGGCCGTCAACGCGCTGGCCAGCCGCGTCCCCCCGCCCTCGGCGCGGGCGCGCTTCCTCTCCGCCCAGAACGCCTTCGCCCATGGCGCCAGCGCCGCGGCGGCCTTCGCCTCGGCGGCTTTCCTAACCGTCGGCCCGTCGGGGATGCTCGTCGGGATGCCCGCGCTGGCCCTGACCGCCGCCCTGCTCGGGCTTGGCGTCCCGCTGGCCGTGTGGCGGCTCGAGGCGCTGATGGGGCACCGCCACGCGCTGCCGGTAACGGCGGCCACTCCGGATTTCTAGGCTCAGGCCGCCCGCACCACGCGCCAGAGCCGCGCCGAGCGCGCCCGCGGGTTCTCCCGGACCTCGGCGCCCGAGGCTTTGCGCGGCTGCGCCGGAGCCTCGGTCCAAAGGCCGAGCGCGGCCTGCTCGCCCAAGGACTGGCGGACCAGGCTTTCCTCGCCGGAGTGGAAGGTCAGCAGGGCGACCCTGCCCCCCGGCCGCATCAACCAGGGCAGGTCGCGCAGGAGCTGGCCCAACGCCTGAAGCTCGCCGTTGACGGCGATGCGCAGGGCCTGGAAGGTCCGCGCCGCGGGATGCGACGAGAAGGCGGTCTTCTTCTTGAGGCTGCCGGCCGCCAGCGCCTTGGCCGAGCGCACCGCCTCCACCAGGCCCCAGGTCGTCTTCGGCGGCCGCGCCTTGATGGCGGCGGCGATGGCCGCGGCGTCGGGCTCGTCGCCGTAGCGGGCCAGGGCCTCGGCGATCTCTGATTCATCCGCCTTGCGCAGCCACTGCGCGGCCGTGTCCCCGCGGGAAGCGTCCATGCGCATGTCGAGCGGCCCGTCGGCTTTAAACGACATCCCGCGCTCCGGGCGGTCCAGCTGCATCGACGAGACGCCCAGGTCGGCCAGCAGGGCGTCCACCCCGTCCAAGCCGCATTCGCGCAGGACCTTGGCCGCTCCGGCATAATTGGCGTGGAAGGTCCGGACCTCGACGGCGGCCGCTTTCAAGCGGGCGCCCGTGCGCTGCAATTCGGACGCGTCGCGGTCCAGCCCGATGACGGAGGCCCCGCGCCCGGCCAGGGCCTCGGCATGGCCGCCCCAACCCAAGGTGCAGTCGAGCGCCACCGCCCCCTCGAGCGGCCCCAGCGCCTCGAGCACCTCGGGCAGCATGATGGGGATGTGCGTCCCGGCGGGCGTGGAGCCGCGCGCCTTGGCCTTGGCCACGGCCTCGGGGTCGGCCCCGAGCTCCTTATACTTCTCGTCGAAGCGCCGGGGATGGGTGCCGGCGTAGCGCTTGCGCCGACGGTGCGGGACGGGGGCCTCCTCCGTCATTTCTGCGCGGCGGGGTAGAGGTCTTCGAAGCGCAGCTCGAGAAGGGCCTTGCCCAGGGCCACCGAGCGCGCGTCCTCGACGGGGCCGGCCTCTCCGGACAAGGCGCCGGGCCTGAGCGCGAAGGCCCCCGCCACGGCCTGCTCCCGGATGCGGGCGAGCATCTCGGCGAACATGGCGTAGGAATCCTTCTTGTACTCGACGAAGGGGTCGAGCTGAGCATAGACCCGCAGGTTCACGGCCTGCTTCAAGTCCTCGAGGGCCAGCACCTGCTCGCGCCAGTGCTCGTCGATGGCGTCCACCAGGAGCCGGCGCTCGAAGGCGCGCAGGCGCTCCGCGCCGAAGGCGCGCTCAGCCTCTTCGTAGGCGGCCCGGACCTGCGAGACGAGGATGGCCTCCAACGCCGAGGCCTTTAGGGTGTAGGCCTCCTGTGCCGAGAAGTTCGGGGCGATGTGGAAACGCTCTGCCAGGGTCTTCTCCAGGGCCGCGAAGGCCTCCGGGCGGCGCCGGTCGTCCGAATAGGCCTTGGCCGCCGCGCGCGCCGTCTCCTCGGCCATGGACAAGACGACCTCGCGCGTGCCGCCGGGAGCGTCCAGCCAGACCTCCTTGTAGGAGTCCCCCCGCCCGGGGTCCCTGGAACCGGAGCCGTCCAGCAGCGAGCGGCGCCGGGCGTAGATGCTGCGCCGCTGGTGGTCGACCACATCGTCGTATTTGAGGACATTCTCGCGGATTTCGAAGTCGCGTCCCTCGACCTTCCCTTGAGCCGATTCGACGCCGCGTTCCACCATCCGGCTCTCGATGGCCTCCCCTTGCGGCCAGCCCATGGCGTCGAGCAGGCGCAGGATGTTGTCGGCCCCGAACATGCGCATCAGCCTGTCCTGGAGGGACAAGAAGAAGCGCGAGGAGCCGGGGTCGCCCTGGCGTCCGGCGCGGCCCCGGAGCTGGTCGTCGATGCGGCGCGATTCGTGGCGCTCCGTGCCGATGACGGCCAGGCCTCCCGCGGCCAGGACCAGGCGGCGTTCCTCGTCGGTTACGGCCCGCGCCGCCGCCAGGCACAGGGCATAGGCCTCGGCGTCCACCTCGGCGCCCAGGCGCCCATAGCGGACCAACTCGGCCGTCTCCGCCCGCGCGGGGCCCAGGCGCCCGGCCGGGACCTCGGCGGGGACCCGCCCCTCGTCGTACATCCGCCGGGCTATCTGGTGGGGGCTGCCGCCCAGGATGATGTCGGTGCCGCGCCCGGCCATGTTGGTGGCGATGGTGACGGCCTTGTGCCGCCCGGCCGAAGCGACGATTTCGGCCTCCTCCTCGTTGTGCTTGGCGTTGAGCACGGCGTGCGGGATGCCCAGGCCGCCCAAGAGCTCGGCGAGGCGCTCGGACTTGTCCGGCGAGACGGTGCCGACCAGGACGGGACGCCCGGCCGCATGCAGCCGGGCGATCTCGGCCACCACGGCGGCTTCCTTCTCCGCCTCGGTCCGGTAGACGATGTCGGGCAGGTCTTCCCGGATGAGGGGCGCGTGGGTCGGGATGCTCAGCACGTCGAGCTTGTAGATCTTCCCGAACTCGGCGGCCGAGGTGGCGGCCGTGCCGGTCATCCCGGCGCGTTTGGCGTAGAGCAGGATGAAGTTCTGCAGGGTGACGGTGGCCAGGGTGCGGTTCTCCTGCTTGACCTCCACGGCCTCCTTCGCCTCCACGGCCTGGTGCAGGCCGTCCGACCAGCGGCGCCCCTCCATGATGCGGCCGGTGAACTCGTCGACGATGAGGACTTCCCCGTCCTTGACGATGTACTGCGCGTCCCGGGCGTAGAGGTTCTGCGCTTTGAGGGCCTGGTTCATGTAATGCATCCAGGCGGCGTTCTCCCCCGTGTAGATGTCGGGTACGCCCAGAGCGGCGGCGGCCTTGTCGAAGCCGGAATCCGTCAGCCAGGCCGTGTGGTCCTTCTCATCCACCACGGCGTCGTAGCCGTCGCCGGGGTCGGCCTCGCGCGCCTCGGCGCTGCGCTTCTCCCGGGCCGAGAGCACCTTCACCTTGAGTCCCCGGGCCACGGCGTCCGCCCGGGCGTAGGGCGAGAGGTCCTCGTCGGCGGCGCCCGAGATGATGAGGGGCGTGCGGGCCTGGTCGATGAGGATGGAGTCGACCTCGTCGACGACGGCGAAGGCATGCCCCCGCTGCACGAGCTCCCCGGGGGTCTTGGCCAGGTTGTCGCGCAGATAGTCGAAGCCGAACTCGGTCGCCGTGCCGTATGTGATGTCGGCGGCGTAGGCCTCGCGGCGCGCGGCCGGGAGCATGCCGTTCTGCACCAGCCCCACGCTGAGCCCGAGGAAGCGGTAGACCGAGCCCATCCATTGGCTGTCGCGCTTGGCCAGGTAGTCGTTCACGGTGAAGACATGGACCCCGTCGCCCTTGAGGGCGTTGAGGTAGACCGCCATGGTGGCGGCCAGGGTCTTCCCCTCCCCGGTGGCCATCTCGGCGATCATGCCCTTGTGCATCGCCACGGCCGCCATGGTCTGCACGTCGCGGTGGCGCTGCTTGAGGACCCGGCCGGCGGCCTCGCGGACCGTGGCGAACGCCTCGGGCAGGATGTCGTCGAGGCTCTCGCCCTTGGCCAAACGGGCGCGGAACTCGGCGGTCTTGGAGCGCAGGGCCGCGTCGCTCAGGGCCTGCGTGGGGGCTTCCAGCGCGCTGCTGCGGTCGACCAGGGGCTGGAAGGCCTTCAGGGTCCGAGAGTTGTAGGAGCCGAACAGGGAGACCAGCGCCGAGGAGAAGCCGAAGGAAGCGCCCGGCGCGGCGACGGCGTTGGCAGGCTTGGCGGCGCGGTCGAAGAACATCCTTCCCATCGAGGCCGGCGACGCGGCCCGGCCGTCGCCGGAAGGGCGGCTCTGTTCGGAAAGGGCGGTCAAGGACGCCAAGGCCG
Organism: Elusimicrobiota bacterium; assembly: GCA_016218495.1. Classification (GTDB taxonomy): domain Bacteria; phylum Elusimicrobiota; class Elusimicrobia; order UBA1565; family UBA1565; genus SCTT01. The sequence goes on along the minus strand of JACRDU010000009.1, from coordinate 119,152 downwards.
CCTTCGCCGGAGCCGCCGAGGGGGCCGCGACGGCCTGCGCGGCGGCCGCGGCGCGCGCCGTCGGAACGGCCGGGACCGGGATGGCGGGGCTGAGAGAAGGAGCCGCCAGCGGGGCCGGGAGCGAGGGAAGGGCGAGGGAAGGCGTCGGGGCGGAGATGGGCAGCGCCAGGCCCGAGGAGAACCGGTGAGCGACCGGGGCGGGCTTCGCCACGAAGGCGCCGGCGCGGCAGACCTCGGCCCAAGGCAGCAGGGCGGCGCATAGCAGCAGTCGCAACGGGCGCATGGTCTTCTTCATAGTGTCCCGGGATTGCGCTCCGAGCGGTTGGGTCATAGGTCCCAAAGGGGCGGAGGAATACGGCCTAGAAGGATGTGCTTGACAGACCCGGGACGATTTGCTAGAGTTTTTCTTGTCGCACAAGATTTAACGCTTCGAACCCGTAACCAGAAATAGCGGGACCGACCCGAGGGTAACCCCTCGGGTTTCGTGTTTATAGGCCCTCCGGTTCCCGTTTCGGCAGTTTTGTTGCTACTCTCTAGGCGTCGGACATCTATTTAAGGAGGCCGCCCAATGCCCGTCGCCAATCTGCGCAGAAAGCACTCATCCCGCAAGACCCTTCCCCCCAAGAGGGGCGCCGACCTTCTCCACACCCCCCTCCTCAACAAGGGCACGGCTTTCTCCCGGGAAGAGCGCATCAAGCTGGGCCTCCTCGGCCTCCTGCCGCCGGCGGTCTCCGACCCCGAGACCCAGGCCCAGCGCGTGCTCACCAACATCCGCAAGCGCGCCACGGCCCTGGAGAAGTACATCGACCTGCTCTCGCTGATGGACCGCAACGAGCACCTCTACTACAAGGTCGTGATGGCGAACGTCCAAGAGCTGATGCCCATCATCTACACCCCCACGGTCGGGCAGGGCTGCCAGCTCTACGCCCACATCTTCCGCCGCGCGCGCGGCCTCTTCATCACCCGCCATGAGAAGGGCATGATGAAGGAGGTCTTGCGCAACTGGCCCGAGAAGGACATCCGGGTCATCGTCGTCACCGACGGCGAGCGCATCCTCGGCCTGGGCGACCTGGGCGCCAACGGCATGGGCATCCCGGTCGGGAAGCTCGCGCTCTACACCGCCTGCGGCGGCGTGCCGCCGTCGCAGACCCTGCCCATCACGCTGGACGTGGGCACCAACAACCAGAAGCTGCTCGACGACCCGCTCTATCTGGGCGTGCGCGAGAACCGCGTGAAGGGAGCCGAATACGACGCGTTGATCGAGGAGTTCGTGAAGGCCGTCCAGGCCGTCTTCCCCAAGGCCCTCCTCCAGTTCGAGGACTTCGCCAACCACAACGCGTTCCGCCTGCTCAAGAAGTACCAGGACAGGGCCTGCACCTTCAACGACGACATCCAGGGCACGGCCTCCGTCACCCTGGCCGGGATGCTCTCGGCGGGACGCATCCTCAAGCGGCGCCTCTCCGACGAGACCATCCTGTTCCACGGGGCCGGCGAGGCCGCCATCGGCATCGCCGACCTGGTGGTCAACGCGATGACGGCCGAAGGTACGAGCAAGAAGGACGCGATGGCGAAGTGCTGGTTCGTGGACTCGAAGGGCCTGGTCGAGAGCACCCGCACCGAGCTGCAGGAGCACAAGGTCCCCTACGCCCACCCGCACAAGCCCATCCGCGAGCTGGCCGACGCCGTGCGCGCCATCAAGCCCACCGCCCTGATCGGCGCCTCGGGCCAGGCCCAGCAGTTCACCAAGGAGATCATCGAGGAGATGTCGCGGCTCAACGCCCGGCCGATCATCTTCGCGCTGTCGAACCCCACCGCGAACTCCGAGTGCACGGCCGAGCAGGCCTACACCTGGTCCAAGGGCAAGGCCCTTTTCGCCACGGGCAGCCCGTTCGACGACTTCGTCTACGAGGGCAAGACCCATGTGACGGGGCAGTGCAACAACGCCTACATCTTCCCGGGCGTGGGCATGGCCGCCGTCGCCACCGGCGCGAAGCGCATCACCGACGAGATGTTCTCCGAGGCGGCGCGCGCGCTGGCGGCCCTGGTCAGCGAGGATGACCTCGCCAGCGGCTGCCTGATGCCGCCGCTCTCGCGCATCAACGAGGACTCCGCCAAGGTCGCCGCGGCCGTGGCGAAGCTCATCTACAAGAGGAAGCTGGCCACCGAGCCCGAGCCCAAGAACATCCTGGCGGCCGTGAAGGCCAAGCAGTTCAAGCCGGACTATCCCAAGTACGCCTGAGACGGACGGGCGTGAAAAGGCCGGGGGACTCAGGCCGTGCGGCTGATGACCTGGATGAGGTGGTAGCCGAACTGGGTCTTCACCGGGCCCTGGACCGTCATCGGGGCCGCCGAGAAGACCACCTTGTCGAACTCAGGGACCATCTGGCCCTTTCCGAAGGAGCCCAGGTCGCCGCCCTGCTTGCCCGACGGGCACAGGGAGTGCTTCTTGGCCATATCGGCGAAATCCACACCGCCTTCGATCTGCTTCTTCAGGTCCTGGCAAGCCTCGACCGTCTTAACGAGGATGTGCCGCGCGTGCGCCGTCGCCATGCTGCCTCCCGGGCCCCGAGGCCCTGGGGAGAATCTACCACTGTGTCCCCCCCCAGCGGAAGACCCAGGCCCCGGGGGGCCTACCGGCCCTCGCGCGCCGCCCGGGGCGCCGGCATCCTCATATCGATGCGCCTCACCACGCTCCTAGCCCTGCTGCTCTGCGCGGCCCCGCTCTCGGCCCAGCAGGTCGCCGCCCCGAGGGTGCGGGTCGCCCCGGTGCCGTTGGGGATGACGGCGGCGGTCGGCACCGTCCGCCCGGCCCTGCCCTCCCTGCCCTCCGCCTCCTCCCTGGCCCTGCCCCGCGCCTTGCTCAGCCCCTCGGCGCTGCCCACGGCCGCGATGCCGGCTCCGGCTTCTCCCACGCCCGGCCCCGCGGCCGCCTCCGCCTCCGCGCCGCGCCCGATGCGCCTCATCCTCATGGGGCCGCCGGGCTCGGGGAAGACGACCTACGGGAAGCGCCTTGCCTCGGAGTACGGGATGGTCCACCTTTCGGTCGGGCAGCTCCTGCGCGACTACGCTAAGGACAGGCCCGAGGTGGCCGCCGTCATGTCCCAAGGGGACCTGGTCGACAGCGCCCTGGTCCTCGGCCTGGTGCGCGACCGGCTCTCCAAGCCCGACATCAGGGAGCGCGGCTATGTGCTCGACGGATTCCCGCGGCGCCTCGAAGAGGCCGTCCCGCTCGAGGGCTGGCTCGCCGACATCGGCCTCGACGCCGTCGTCCACCTCGAAGTGCCGCAATCCGAGCTGCTCCGCCGCATCCACGCCCGCGGACGCGCCGACGACACCGACGAGGTCTTCGCCAACCGGATGGAGGTCTACCGCAAGCGGACCGTCCCGGTCCTCGAGAGGTTCCGCGACGGCCGGGGCGTCCTCACGCCCGAGGTCTCGGGCTCCGACCCCGAGGCGAACTACGCCCGGCTGCGCTCCATCCTCGAAGAAGCCCTGGCCCGCTGAAGGGCCCCGCTAGGCGGCCACCGAGCCGGCCTGGCTCACCAAGTCCACCCTGAACTCGGCCCCCCCGGAATCGGCGGGGACGAGGCTGATGGCGCCGCCCATCGCCTCCACGGCCTGCTTGCAGAACGCCAGCCCGAGCCCGAACCCATGGGAATGCTCGCCCTGCGCGTCCTTGACCTGGTAATAGCGCTCGAAGATGCGGGAACGGTCCCCCGGAGGAATCCCCGTCCCGCAGTCGGCCACCCGGAACCTGACGAAGCCCTCGCCCAAGGATTCGGCGGCGACCAGCACCCGACCCCCGGCCTTGCTGTGCTTGACGGCGTTGCCCACCAGGTTCTGCAGCACGCGGGGCAGCAGATCGGAGTCGGCCCGGACCATCAGCCCGCGCTCGACCTCCACGTCGATCTCGACGCCGGCCTCCTCGGAGGCCAGGCGGAACTCGTCGGCCGTGGCCTCGACCAAGGCAGCCAGGTCCAGGCGCTCCACCGACAGGCTGTGGGCCCCCGCGTCAAGGCTGGCCAAGGTCAGATAGGTGCGCAGCAGCTCGGAAATCCGGTGGCAGGCCTCTTTGGAGCGCAGGGCCAGGTGCAGGAAGGCCGGGTCTTCGGCGCAGGAGGCCGGGTCCTCCGAGACCAGGCTGATGGTGGCCAGCACGTTCGAGAGCGAGTTGCGGATGTCGTGCACGAACATACTGCGCCAGTCCTCCTCCTGGTCCGCCCCTTCCAACCTCGGAGCTGGGACGAACATGACCAGATGCCTGCAGGCGGAGCCGCGCCGCGCCGCCCTGGCCCCCAGGCTGGAGCAGACGACGGTCATCGGGACGCGGCCTTCGACCGGCCTGACCTCCGAATCCTCCCAGCGGTAGTGCGGCGGGAGCTGGTAGGTCCCGCGCAGGACAACGCGGCTGGCCGTGCACCCGGTCTTGTGCAGGGGGCAGGCCTGCTCGGCCGTCTCCTCCCCGCAGTCGATGCGCCCGCAGAGCAAGCGGCAGAGGGAAGCCCCCTTCAGCCCGTCGGAATTCGCCGCCAGGATGTCCGTCGCCGCCGCGTTCGCGTGCAGCACGGTCCCCCGCGGTCCGACCACGCAGGCCGGCGCGGCGAGGCGCTCGACGAAGGCCGCACAGGGCCTCAGCGCCGAGCGGCGTTTGGAACCAGGACAGCCCTTCTTGCGAGCCGGACTCATGGCACCACTATGACTAGGCCGGGGGACCCCCGCAATGTCGCAAGAGCGGCCCAGCCTTGACGCGCGTCAGAGTCTAAAGTCGCCGTCGGAACGGCCGGGCGCCGAGTCCGGCCGCCCCGACGGCCTTCGATGATAGCCTAACCGACGGCCGCCCCCCGCACAACGGCGCCAAGGTCAGGCCGGGTCAGCGGTGGTGACGAACTCGTAGCCGCCAGGGGTGGTCTTCAGGCGGAAGGCCTGCGCGCCCAGGTCGCTGCGCAGGCGGGAGACGGCCTTCTCCAGCGCCGAGCGGCCCTCAGGCTTCTTCCAGAAGCGCTCGACGAGCGCTTCGCGGGCCACCGGCCCGTCGGCCGAGGCCAGGAAGGCCAGCAGCTCGAAGCGGTTGTGCGGCAGGGTCGCCACCAGGCGGTCGTGGATGAGGACGGTGCGCAGGCGCGTGTCCAGCCTCACGTCCCCCCGGCGGACCTCGCGGCCCGTCTCGGCCCGGGCCGGGCGGGCCGCCAGGCAGGCGCGCACGCGGCGGGTCAGCTCGTTGATGCGGAACGGCTTGGCCAGGAACTCGACGGCGCCCAGGGCGCGCACGGTCTGCTCGAGCACCCCGCCGCGCTTGTTGTCGCCGAAGGCCGTCATGACCAGCACGGGGATTCCCTTGAGGTCGGGATGGGTATGGAGGGCCTTGAGGACCTCGGCCCCGCTCATGCCCGGCAGCATCATGTCGAGCATCACGAGGTCGGGACGGACCGAGAAGACCTTCTGATAGCCTTCGTCGCCCGAGAAGGCGTAATGGACGTCATGCCCTTCCAGGTTCAGGGCCACGGAGATGACCTGCTGAATCGACGCGTCGTCTTCGATGGAGAGGATGCGGGCCAAGACGCCTCCTGACAGCTCTGACTCATTATGACCCCAGCAGGGCCCAATGTCAAGACCCTGTCAGCCGAAGGCCGCGCGGACCTGTTCGGGGCGCAGGCGGGCGAAGGAGCCGGTGGCCTCGGCGTAGAGCAGGCCCTCGTCGTCCACCAGGCGCCCGGAGACGAAAGCCAGGCGCGAGGTCATGCGGGTGATGTGCGTCTCCACCACCAGGTGGCGTTCCAGCGGGACCCCGCGGCGGAAGGCGGCCGAAATCCGGGCGGTGAAGACCGGCCAGCCCTTTATCCAGCAGGCCGCCCCCATCGCCTCGTCGAGCACGGTCAGCACGGCGCCGCCGTGGGCGCGCCCAGGCGCCCCTTCCGCACGCCGTCCGAAGGCGACATGGGCGACCAGTGGGCCGTCTTCGCCGCGGCGGTAGTATTTGAGCTTGATGCGGTCGTGCTCGAGCAAATCGCCGGTGAAGGTCTTGCGCGCCGCGGAATGCGGGAAGGGACGGACCTCGAGCAGGCTCACTGGGCCTGGACGGCGGCGGTCTTTACCGACGCCCGGATGTCGCGCATGTCGGCCCGGATGCGCGGGTCGGAGAAGGCGTCGGCGCGCGCGGGGGCCGGGATGAAGCGCAGAGCCAGTTCCTTCCCCCCCGCGCGGACCAAAGCCTGCGCGGACCCGTCGGGCCCCACGCGCATCCCGCCGGAGTCTGGGAGTTCGTCGCCCAGGGGCGCGCTCGCAGCCCCGGCGGCCGCCTCATAGACCTCCAGGCGCCAGCCCGGGTGGCCAATCACCGTCAGGGCCGGCCCGACCTCGCCGACCCCGCGGCTGACCAGGCGCCAGTCGAAGCGCGTGTTCGCGAAGGAAATCGAGTAGTCCCCGGCCGGCCCGTGCAGCAGGCCGCCCCGGATGGGCGCCGTGGTGTAGAGGTAGGCGGCGCGCAGCAGGATGGTGCCGTTGAAGCGGTATTCCGCGTAGAGGGCCCCCACTCCCAGGGCCGTGCCGACGACGAGGAACGGGAAGACCTTGGCGAAGCGCTCGAGGCGGGTCGGTTTATGGGTCATGGGGCCTCCCCGCGTATTGTAACATCCTGCCGGCGCCGCGCACTCATCCGCATGCCCGCGTCCCCATTGCTCCCGCTGGCCGTCGCTCTGGCCGCCGCCAACGGCGCCAACGACCTATCCAAAGGCATCGCCACTTTGGTCGGCTCCGGCGCGGCCTCGCCGCGCCGGGCCGCCCTCTGGGGGACGGCCTGGACGGCGGCGGGAGCCGTGGCCGCCGCCGGGGTGTCGACGGGACTGCTGAAGACCTTCTCCGGAAGCGGAATCCTGTCGGCCGACGCCCTCGGCCCGGAGATGCTCGCCGCGGTCGGGGCCGGCGCGTCGCTCTGGGTCCTCCTCGCCTCCTGGCGCGGCTGGCCGGTCTCCACCACCCATGCCCTGGTCGGAGCGCTCTGCGGGGCGGGCTGGGCCTCGGCCGGACCCCACGCCGTCCTATGGGAGGCGATGGCGCGCAAAGTCCTGGTTTCCCTGGCCGCCGGCCCGTTCGTCGCAGCGGCCCTGCTCTGGCTGGCGTGGCCCCTGGCCTCCCGTGCGGCCGGCTTCCTCCGAGGGCGCTGCCTCTGCGTGACCGAGCCGTCGCTCGCCCTGGCCTCCGGCTTCGCCCCCGTGGCGCTGCTCGATGCGTACTCGGCCGCACGGCGCAGAGACTGCGCCGGCCGAGTCTGGCTGGCGCCGGACCTGGCCGAGTCGGCCCATTGGCTGGCGGCGGGACTGACCTGCTTCGCTCGCGGCATGAACGACGCCCCGAAGGTCCTGGCGCTGGCGGCAGGCGGAGGCGGCCTCGGCGCGCCGGCCTTCGCGCTGGGGGCGTTGGCGATGGGGGCCGGCGGGCTCTGGGCCGGGCGGCGGGTCACCGAGACGCTGGGCCGCCGCGTGACGCCCATGGAACCGGAGCAGGGCCTGGCCGCCAACGCCGTGACTGCCTTCCTCGTCGCCTTCGCCTCGCGCTGGGGCCTGCCGGTATCGACGACCCACGTGGCCTCGGGCGCCGTCATCGGTCTGGGCCTTAGGCGGGGTTCCGGCGCGCTGAACCGGGACACGGTCAAGACGATGCTGGCGGCCTGGGTCGTGACTCTGCCCGCCGCGGCCCTCTTCGCCGCCTGCGCCCTCCGGCTAGCCGCGCCACGGTAGGGCCAGCATCCAGCCCAGCCCCGCCGGGCCCGCTTCACGGTAGGCGGGCAGCCCGATGACCACCCCGGCATGCCCCGCGGCCGGCTGGGCGCGGTAGGTGCCGAAAAGGCGGTCCCACCAGGGCAGGTTGAAGCCGTAGTTGCTGTTAGTCTCGGCGGGGACTACGGAATGGTGGACGCGGTGCATGTCCGGGGTGACGACGACGAGCCGGAGCAATCCATCGAAGGCGAGGGGGATGCGCGCGTTGGCATGGTTGAAGAGGGCGGTGGCGTTGAGGACGACCTCGAAGACGACGACGGCCCCGGGCGGCGCGCCCAGGACGGCGACCACGGCGCACTTGTATAGCATCGAGAGCAGGATTTCGACGGGGTGGAAGCGCAGGCCCGTCGTCACGTCGATGTCCTGGTCGGCGTGGTGGACCTTGTGCAGGCGCCACAACAGCGGCACGCCGTGGCAGGCCCAGTGCTGCAGGTAGACGGCCAGGTCCAGGGCCAGCAGGGACAGAGCCCAGACGGCCCAGCCGGGCAGCCCGGCCAGGACTCCCCACCCCGCTTCCTGCGCCCAGGCCGCCGTCCCCACGGCCGACACCGGCAGCAGGACATGGACGGCGGCGGTGTTGAAGAGGGTCAGGGAGAGGTTGCCCAGCCAGCGCTCCGCCCGCGGGACGGCCGAAATCCTGCGCGGGAGGGCCGCCTCCCAGGCCGCCATGACGGCGAAGACCCCGAAGAAGCCGCCGGCCCGCAGGGAGCGCTCGTCCATCCCTCCAATTTACATGTCCGGCCGGAGATGTCAAGCGTTTCCCTGACCCTTGATTCCAGGAACTTGCGATATATAATTCTATATATGGCTAAACTACTAGAAAAAATAGTGCCGATCTCCGATCTGCAATCCAAGGCGCGCCAGATCGTCGATCAGGTGCAGAGGACCGAGGTCCCGATGGTGATAACGCGCCGCGGCCGGGCCGCGGCGGTGCTCCTCGACTACGCCACCTACGAGGGTCTTCTGGCGATGCAAGACGAGATGTCGTTTCCAGACTGGCGGAAGCGGTTGGAACGCGCCGAAAAGGAGTTCCGCTCCGGCCGAGCCGTCGCTCTCGAGGACTACATGCGCAAGCGCGCCAAGCGCGCGTGAGGGTCGTCCTCACCCCTCAGGCCCTGCAGGACCTCGACGCCATACGCGAACCCTTGTACAGCCGCGTCGTGAGCCGGCTCGCGGCCTTGGGGGATTTCCCGGAGATCGGGGCCGCGATCCCCGGGCCGTTCGCCGGCCTGCGGAGCACGGTCGTCGACTTCTTCCGCATCGTCTATCGAATCACCGACGTGAGGGTCGAGGTCGCCTACATCCGGGACTGCCGTCGCAGACCGCCGGCCTGAGCCGCATCGTCGCTGATTGCGCCGCATGGGACGAAGGACCCGGGATGTGCCGGGCCCAAGGCCCCTTCCGCCAGGGTCATGAGGGCGTTATCCTGAGAGCGCCGCTGTAACCACCGGGATCGGCCGGTGGGCACCCACCGTCCGACCGCAATCGGGCGTCACCACGGCAGACTCGGAGCCCGCGCTCCCGGAGGCCGCCATGGCGTTTGACCGCAGAGCCCTGCCGCAGTCCTTGGCCACGCTGCTGCTCCTCTGCGCCCTCGCGGCCGGGGCGAAGGCGCCGCCCGAGCCCGGCGGCCTCCCCAAGCCCGAACGCCCCGTCCCCTCCTCCCCGCAGGACGACGACGCGGCTGTGGAGAAGTTCCGCGACATGATTTACAAGACGTATCCGTCCCATCCCGGGAAGATCGTCGACCCGGTGACGGTCTCGACCCAGGCCGGGTCCCTGCGCCTGAGCTTCTCGGTGGCCAAGACCCGCATCAAGAAGGACGAAAGCCTGTGGTTCGCCGTCACCTTGACGAATGTCGGGAAGAGCACGATTACGCTCACGGACCCCTCCTTCCAATGGCATAAGGACCTCCTCCGGAACAATACACTCCGCCTGGAGTTCCGAGATCCTGCCGGGGGCATCATTGTCCGTATGCCGCCCAACTTCGGGATGCGCCCTTCCTTTTGCCCCGAAGTGCCGGACCCCGAATACGACGCCCGAGCTTTGCCCAAGCTGCTCCCCCCCGGCGCTTCCATCTCCACGCCGGCGGATGCCGATGTATCAGGGATAGAGGTAAGTTGTATGGGGCGCTCAAGGCGCTCCAACATCCCCCCTTACGGGGAAATCACCCTTCTGACCTGGGATGTCGGCAAGAATCGGGTCCGAGCCCGCCTCTTTGGCGGCATGCGCGTCGGCGCACAGAAACCGAATGGCCGGTACTCGGTCGAATTCTTCGATATGGCCACGGAATGGGTAACGATGGAAGTCGAGCAATGAGACTTCTCGCCCTCGCCTTGGTTGTTGCTTGTCTCTGCGCAGCGAATGCGTCAGCGGAACTGCTAGGGAACGCCTCCGCCGATTCCTTCGACCTCCTCGACGCATCGGCCGCGGTCGTAGACATGTACTCTGAAGCCGTGAAGTTGGACCTCTTGGAGCAATCGTTTCTAACGCTTCCCGGGACTCCAAAGGATCCGGATTGGGAAGCACTTTTAACCCCTGACCAACGCAGGCAACTCGAACGCGCCCGATTCCGGTTTGGCACGGCATCAATCGCCGCTATCGAGAAGAACCTCGTCGCGTTCGGGATTCTAAGCGTGGACTCCGACGGCAATGCGAGCTATCCCGAAATACAGATGCAGGGCTGGGAGTTCAAGGGCCAGCGCCTCCCTTGGACCGTTGCCTTCCGCCAGCCTAAGGAGGGTGAAGTCACATATCATGGCAAAGTCCTTCGGGGACAAGAATTTCGCGACTTCATAGACGAGCATGACGGCATGACGAGCCCCGATGGCACTACGCTCGTCTGGGGCCCTGGCTTCTGGGAAAACCCACTGCGCCTCCCCGAGGTCCTCTACCACGAGCTCATCCACTACCAGCTCTTCGCGGACAAGACCTGGGCCGAGCGCGAGGAGGAGGCCTACAAGCGCACCAAGGACATCGCCGCCAACCTGGGGCTCCCGCCTAAAGAGCAAAAGGCGGTCGAGGAGAGAATCGAGGGGATTGCCGTCAAGTACGGGATCGCAGTCTCGCTAGAAAAGAACCAACACGAACGCGAGCGTACCTGGCTGGACCGCCTCTCGGACCGGCTCAAGGAATGGCGGGGACTGCCTCCGGTCAAAGAGAACCCCGGCTATTCCATGGCTGCCGGCTATTCGCTCAAGCCCGACGCGCTCAAGGAAATCCGCGAAGAGGCCCGGCGTCTGCGCAAGGGAGTCAGGACCGAGAACGCCGAGCGGGCGGCCGAATTCAGGCGCGAGGAGGGTGAGCGCCGGTCCCGCCGTGCCTCTGAGAAGGCCGATGACGCCGCCTACGCGGCGATCGACGCCTGGGCCCGCCGCGCCTGCGCCCTGTGGGACGGCGCCGTCGATGCCCCCATGGCGGGAGAGTGGTATCGCCTCCGCGACCAACATGTCCCCCATACCGGCCCGTCCGACGGCCGCGTCGACGCCCGCTCCGTGTCCCCGCAGCCGACCTGCGCCGACTATCTGCGCGAATCCATCATCCATGAGCCCGGCCGGTTGGATGACGACCATCGCATGCGCATGGACGCATGGTGGGCGGCCGACCGCCTGCGAGAAGGCCGTCGCCGGGCCGCGGCTGGCCCCGGCCGAGCCATTGCGGCTCCCGCCGAGGGACAGACGGCGAGGCCCACACCTCCTCCCACTCCCCCACCTCAACGCCGGCCCCCTCCGCCGGGAGACGACTCGGACCTCGTCGGCCCAAAGCCCCCCGTTTCAGAACCCTGTTTGGGTGGCGGCCACCGCTGCGGCCCCGTGCGCCGCTGATCGGACCGCCGACCCGGTCCCTCGCCTAGCCCCTCTTGGCCGCGGCGAAGTGTTAAACTATCCCCCGACGATGTACGAGCCCGAGATCGCCCGCCGGCGCACCTTCGCCATCATCTCCCACCCCGACGCGGGCAAGACCACCCTCACGGAGAAGTTCCTGCTCTACGGCGGGGCCGTGCAGGAGGCCGGGTCGGTCACCGCGCGCAAGAACCAGCGCGAGTCCTCCTCGGACTGGATGGAGCTCGAGCGCAAGCGCGGCATCTCGGTCAACTCCACCTTGCTCCAGTTCCCCTACGGCGGCTACCAGGTCAACCTGCTCGACACCCCCGGCCACAAGGACTTCTCCGAGGACACCTACCGCGTGCTGATGGCCGTCGACTCGGTGGTCATGGTGCTCGACGCCGCCAAGGGCATAGAGAGCCAGACCCTCAAGCTCTTCGAAATCTGCAGGATGCGGGGCATCCCCATCTTCACCTTCATCAACAAGCTCGACCGGCCCGCCAAGGAGCCCCTCGAGCTGCTCGACGAGGTCGAGTCCACCCTGCAGCTGCACACCTACGCGATGAACTTCCCGCTGGGCGCCGGCGCCGACTTCAAGGGCGTCTACGAGCGGGCGCCCAAGCGCCTGCACCTCTTCGAGCGCGTCCCCGGCGGGGCCTTCCGCGCCCCGGTCACGGTCATCGACCGCGTGGACGGCACGGTCTCCGGCCTGATGGACCCCCGGGCGGCCCAGCGCGTGCTCGAGGACATCGCCGTCCTCGACGCGGCCGGCGCAGCCTTCGACCCCGCGGCGCTGGCGGCCGGCGACATGACCCCCGTGTTCTTCGGCAGCGCGGTCAACAACTTCGGCGTCCAGCTCCTGCTCGACGGCTTCCTCGAGCACGCCCCCGCGCCGCGCGCCCAGCCGTCCGTGTCCGGCCCGGTGGACCCGGGAGCGCCCAACTTCTCCGGCTTCGTGTTCAAGATCCAGTCCAACATGGACCCGCGCCACCGCGACCAGCTGGCCTTCGTGCGCGTCTGCTCGGGGCGCTTCGAGCGCGAGATGAAGGTCCTGCACCATCGCACCGGCGCCAGCATCCGGCTGTCGAGCTCGCACAAGCTCTTCGGGCGCGACCGCGAGACGGTGGACGAGGCCTACGCCGGCGACGTCATCGGCATCGTCGGCCATCCCGAGCTGCGCATCGGAGACACCCTGACCCAGGACCCCTCCGTCTCCTATCCGGACATCCCGCGCTTCACCCCCGAGCACTTCGCCTACCTGCACGGGGAGAGCACCCTGGAGTACAAGCGCTTCCGCACCGGCCTCGACCATCTCCTTCAGGAGGGCGTCGTGCAGTCCTTCACCTTGCTCAGCAACCCCCGCCAGCCGCTCTTGGCCGCCGTCGGGCCGCTCCAATTCGAAGTGCTGCAGCACCGCCTCGAAACGGAGTTCGGCGCGCGCTCGCGCCTCGAGGAGTGCTCCTGGAAGATCGTGCGCTGGGTGGAGGAGCCTCCCGGCCTGGGAGACGCCCGGCTCCTCGGAGACGCCGCCGCGGCGCGCGACCCGCTGGGGCGGCTGGTGCTGCTCTTCTCGAAGGACTGGGACCGCTCTTACTTCGAGGAGAAGAACCCCGCCGTCAAGCTGTCCAAGCACCCGACCAAGGCCTGAGGCGGCGTCACCCCCCCTTCACCCATAAGGACACGAGCTCTGCGACCCGCTCCGGGTTCTCCTCGGCCAGGAAGTGGTGCCCCGGCCCGAACTCAATGACCTTGAGACGCGGGATGTCCCTGCGCAGGTCCTGGAACCGCTTGAGCGACGGCGGATAGTCGTCGCTCGGGACGACGCCGGGCGAGGCCTTTATCCAGCCTATCGGGATGGGACTGCGCCGCAGCCCCTCCCGCATCCATTCGAAGAATTCGACGCTCTCGGCCGGCTCCCCCGAGACGGGGAGCAGCCTAGGGAACTCCCGCATCGCCTTTCGCGAAGATATCGTCGGGAACGCCCCGATGTAACGCTGCAGCGCCGCGGGCGAGATGGGACAATGCTGCGGGATGAGCTTCTTGATCATCATGTTGAGGACCTGCACCATGACGAAGCCCAACGGCGAGCGGATCAGACGGAACGGCGTCCGGAACTCCGGGGAGAAGTCCTCCTCCCATGTCATGGTCCAGAGGAACGACTCCATCAGGAGCAGGCCGGTGACCCTCTGCGGCCGAGATACGGCGAGGTGGGCGCTGAGAGGGCCCCCCCAATCGTCGGCGACCAAGAGCAATTCCTCCAGACTAAGCGCATCGACGAAGCCCCGCAGGACCGAGGCGTGCAATTCCAGGGTGTAGCGCACATCCGCGGGCTTGTCGGACGACCCGAATCCGAGCAGGTCGAGGGCGATGGCCCGCCGCCCGGTCTCCTTCGCGACATGGGGCAGCACGTTCCGCCACAGGTAGGATGACGTGGGGTTCCCATGGACGAAGAGAACCGGTTTCCCTCGCCCCTCCTCTATATAGTGAATCCGGTGTCCGAGGACATCCACGGTCCGGCTCTCGAACGGGTACGCGGCGTCCGGGGACTTGAGCGTGACGGGAGTCGGCATGGGGAGCCTCCTAGGCGACGCTGTGGAGGGCCACCCGGTTGCCCTCGGTGTCTTCGAAGTGGGCGATGAACCCATGCTCGCCGATGGGGGTCTTCGCAAGGTTGACCTTCCCCCCCCCCCCCCCCGCCGGCGCAATCCTGGACAAGGGGCCCGAGAGGTCCTTGCCTCCCGACAGATAGATCATCGACCCATCCCGACTCGGAACCCCTCCTTCGACGAGGCAGCCTGAAGCGGTTCCCGGTGCGTGCGGGAAGAAAGCCGTCCGCTTCGGAGCTCCAGGCACCTCTTTGATCTCCAGCCCCAGCACCCTGCCGTAGAACTTCATCGCTCGCTCCAGCTTCTTCACCGGGATGTCGAACCACACGACCACGTTGTCCTTCATGGGCCCCCCTTTCCTGGACCTAGCGGTCTAATTTAGCTCCAAAAAAAATCATCCTCGGAACTGCGCCTCCACATAGCGCTTGAAGTGGGCCAAGTTGGCGGCACCCAGCGCCGGGTCGCCCTTGGCCTTTATGAGGATGAGCGAACCCTGGACGATGGAGACGAAGAGCGCGCCCAGGCCGGCCGCATCGACCTTCATTCGCCGGGCCTGCGCGGCGGCGGCGAGGTCCGCGGAAAATCCGCCGATCCAATGGTCGAACTTCCCGGCGCAGAGGGCTCGGAATTCCGCTCGCGTCGGCGCCAATTCCTGCGAGAAGTTGCCGATAATGCAGCTCTTAGGCAGGGACGGGTCTGCCATAGCCGCGGCGACGGCATCCAGCATCCCCAGCGCCCGCCTCAGAGGGTCCCGCTCCGATGCGAACGGCGCCCGCGAGAAGCGCGCCTGCTGGGCGCAGTGAAAATGTTCGACGACCGCCTTTCCGAGTTCGTCCTTGCTGGCGAAGAAATGGAAGAAACTGCCCTTCGTCACCCCGGCTTTGCGGCAAATGTCGTCGACGGAGGTGGCGATGAAGCCCTCCGCGAGCATCAGCTCCATGGCCGCGTCGAGGATCCTCGCTTTTGTCGGTGAGTCGGGGTCGGCGATGCGCATAGTAGACCGCTTGGTCTAATTATGCCATGACTTTGGATTTTCGTCAACCCCCCGCCCCCCCGCGCCCGAAAGTTCCTGCATCTTCTTGATCGCTCCGGCCACATTGCCCAGGCAGCACGCTCCCTGCGGGTTCTTGGTCTCGCAGGCGCAGCGGCCCTCGGCGACGCCCTGCCGGATCCGGTCCGGGATATCGGTCTTGCCCCGCTCCGCCAGGTCTTTTCGGAGGTCGCCGCGCGTGAGGTCGAAGCAGTAGCAGATCGGCACCTGGTCGCCTTGGTCCTTGATCGTCACAGGCAGCGCCGTCTGGCCCTTCCGAACGACGAAACCGCCGGGGTTGCAGTAGACCACTTCGCAGGCGGAGTTGAGGCAGAAGGCGGCGTCGTCTCCGATCGCCGCCCTCAAGGGCTCAGGGACGTGGTGATCCAGGGTCATAGCCGTCACCTTGCGCCCGGCGCTGCCGCACAGCGGGCAGGGGCAGGTCGTCGTCTTGACCTGGCAGCAGGCCTCGTGGCTAGGAGCGCGGCTTTCCATGGCTCCCTCCGTCCAGGATCTCCGCCTTATAGCCGGCGGCGGCGACGGCCGTGAGCACCGCCTGGGGATCGGCTTTGCCGTCCGTGGACACCAGAGCCCTCTGGCCGTCGAAATCCACGCTGGCCGAATAGACTCCCGGGACTTTCTCCACGGACTTCCTGATCACGGCCGTGCAGGCCGCGCAGTCCATGCCGGAAACCTTCAGGCTGATCAGCAGCGCGTCTGCCGGCGCCGCGGCAGAACCGCCGTTGAGCACCCGCGCGGACCAACTGGGAAAGGTCGCCGCGGCCATTGCTAGGGCCGTTATGGCCCAGAGCCCCGCCTTCATCGTCCGGCTGCCGGAGCGCAGTTCGCAGCTGCCGTCCGCGCAGACGGCGGTCCGCTTCCTGTAGGCCAGATAGAAACCCGCCGCCAGGACCAGCCCGGTCAGGCCGAGAAACAGCGGGCGGTACCGGGTCAGTCCGGCGGCCAAGCCCAGGCTGCCGAGGCCAAGGCCCGTCAAGACGACCGGGCCGATGCAGCAAATCGAGGCCAGGCCTGCCGAAGCCAGGGCTGCGGCCCCTACGACGACCTTGTTGTTCATGGCGATTTCCTCCCGTCTTCAAGACTTTCCAGGATCGGGCAGCGGTTGGTCGTCGCCTTGGCCGAGCACGTCCGAATGAGGCGCCGCAAGGCCTTCTCCATGCCGCGGAGTCCCGCGATTTTCTCTTGGACGACGCCCAGCCGGGCCTGAGCCTGTTTCTTGACCGTGCCGCATTGGACCTTATGGCCGACGCGCAGCCGCAGCAGCCGGGCGATCTCCGCCAGGGAAAATCCGAGTCCCTGCGCGTTCCTTATAAACAGCAGCTTCTGGACGGCCTCTTCGGAATAGAGCCGGTAGCCTGAGTCCTTGCGGCTGTCGGGAAGCAGAAGCCCCCGGCGCTCGTAGTAGCGCACCGTCTGGATGTTCACGCCGGCCCGCCCGGCCACCTTGCCCGCCGTCAAAAAGCCCGCCATAGGCTCCTCCGCTGCCAGCAGTGTAGACCCTATACCTAAGTATAGAGTCAAGGGAGGTTGTTACAAGACTACGGCCCTCGCTTCGCAGGGCCCCGCATGCAACGAAGGACCCGGGATGCTCAGTGCCCAAGGCCGCTTCCGCCGGGGTCATGACAGCGCTATCCTCAAGACGCCGCTGTAACCACCGGGAGGACGCAGGGGAAAGAAACGCGCTTGAAGGCATCGTGACTCCCCCCAGGGGGAGTGTCGGTGCACTCTATCGCGTCCGTTCGAGGCGTTATGGTCTGCTTTCGGGTACAGGGTTGAGGTGACGCGGTTCCTTAACTAACCGGCATTGATGCTAGCCCCGGCTCAAGCGGTCCAGGATGCGGCGGCGCAGGGCCGAGAGGTCGCCGCGCGGCTTGGCGAGGTGCCCGCGCAGGGCCGCTCCCACGGCCTCCAACTGCCGGGCGAGGCGTCGGCAGTGCGCGCACATGGCCATGTGGAGGGAGGCGCCCATGCGCAGCCACCAGGAGCAGCGCTCCAGCTCCCCGGAGGTGCGCAGCCCGTATACCTCGCGGCACGACGGCATCCCCATCACGACCCGGCCTCCCAGGCCCGCTCCAGGCACTCGCGCAGCCTCAGGCGCGCGCGGTGCAGCATGACCCGTAGATTGGTCCCGGAGACGCCGAGGATGTTACACACCTCCTCCGTCTCCAGCCGCTCCGACTCTTTGAGGAAGAAGGCCGACTTCTGCGCCTCCGGCAGCTTCTCGGAGCAGTCCGCGATGAGGCGCCGGGCCTCCGCGTCGAGCGCCTCCCCCTCGGGCCCCTTCGGCGGCCGGCCCCAGGTGCCGTCCTCCTTGAACCGGGCCTCGAAGACCGCCTCGATGTCGTCATGGCCCTGCTCGCGGGCGGCCTTGGCGCGGATGTGGTGGGCCTTGTGGTAGAGGATGCCGAACAGGTAGGTGCGCAGGCTGGAGCGGCCCTCGAAGCGCTCGAGCTGGCCGAAGAAGGCGGCGAAGGTCTCCGCCACGGCGTCCTCCGCGTCGGCCCGGGACAGGCCGGCCCCCAGGGCGCCGTTGAGCAGTCGCGGCATGTTGTCGTCGACCAGGGCGGCCAAGGCCTCCGGGTCGCGCGCCTTGAGGGCGGCCAGGGACGGTTCGCTCATCGGGGTCCCCGCATGGGGATGAGTGCCGTTGAACGCCGATTCGTTACGCCCATGTAACACCTCGCCTTCTGGAAGGACTCATCCTACACCGCCGCAAGGAGACGATGATGCCAAAGATACCATACGCCCACGAAGGGTTGGAGTCCGCCGAAGCTACGGCCGTCTACAAAAGCCTCAAAGCAGGCTTCGGGATGGTCCCCAACGTCGTCAAGCTCCTGGGCCACAGCGGTCCGGCCACCCGGGCCCTGGGCGCCGTCCTCGACGCCTACTTCAAGGGGCTTTCCCTGACGCCCCGCATCCGCGAGGTCGCCTACTTGACCGTGGCCCGGGCCAACGGCTGCGCCTACTGCCAGGGCCACCATGTGCCGATAGCCAAGCAGACGGGCCTGGGCGACGGCCAGATCGCCGCCCTGGGGCCCGAAGGCTTCCAGTCCCCCCTCCTCACCGAGGCCGAGCGCGCCGTGGTGCGCTTCGCCTACGAGACCACCAAACAGGTGGCCGCCTCGGACGCGGCCATCGACTCGCTCAAGAAGCACTTCTCTGTCAAGGAAGTCGCGGAGTTGGCCTTCGTGGCCGCGGCCGGGGGCTTCATCCAGCGCATCGGCAAGAACCTCGGCGCCGAGCTGGAGATTCCGGCGCGCGCCGATTTGTGATAATGTCCGCCGCCGCACCGCAAGGAGACACCACGATGAAATACGCCGTCCTCGCCGTAGCGCTGTTCGCCGCCGCCGCCCGGGCCGGGGAGCATCCGGCCGGGAAAGAGCATCCCGCCGGGAAGGAGCATCCCGCCGCGGGAGCGGAGCACCCCCAGGGCAAGGAGCACCCCGCCGGGCACGAGCACCCGGTCGGGTCCAAGCACTGGACCAAGCAGATGACCAAGGAGTACACCAAGGCCGTGGAGGACTACGTAGCGAAGTCCCCGGACGGCCTCAAGGTCCATGACGAGAAGCTCGGGAAGGACTGGAGCCTCAAGCTCCTCGGCGTGCACAAGAAGCGCGTCGTCCACCTCGGAGAGAAGCGCTTCTTCGCCTGCGCCGACTTCAAGAGCCTGGACTCCAAGGACAAGCTCGACCTGGACTTCTACGCCTCCAAGGACGGGGCGGAATGGAAGGTCGAGCCGGCCATCATCCACAAGGTGAACGGCCAGGCGCGCTACACCTACAACGACAAGAACGAGCGGGTCCCGGCGCAATGACCCTGCTCCTCGCCCTGCTCGTGGGGGCCGCCACCGCCGCCCCTTCGCGCACGGTCGAGGTCACCGAGACGGTCCGGGTGCCGGTCGAGAAGGCCGGCACCCGGGTCCGTCTGTGGCTGCCCAAGCCCCCTTCCGACGCGGGGCAGACCGTCGACCTCCTCGAGGTCAAGGCGCCCTGGTCCCACCGCGTGACCCGGGACGCCGAATTCGGCAACGAGACCTTCTTTTTCGAGGGCCGCGCCGGCGCCGCCGGGGACGCGGCCGTGTCCGTGCGCTACCGGGTCACGCGCCGTTCCCTGGAGGCCCCCCTGCCGGGCCCAGCCGCCGAGCGCGACCGTCGGCCCAGGGGCAGGGAGGTCGTCGACGCCGAGGTCCGCGACATCGCGCAGAGGGCCACCTTGGGGCTGGAGGACCCTCTGGCCAAGGGCCGCGCGCTCTACCGGGCGGTCCTGGCCCGCATGGCCTACGACAAGTCGGCCGAAGGCTGGGGCGAGGGCGACTCGGCCCGCGCCTGCCGGGTCGGCAAGGGAAACTGCACCGATTTCCACGCCCTCTTCATGGCCCTGGCCCACGCGGCGGGCCTGCCCGCGCGCTTCCGGATGGGCTATTCCCTGCCCGCGGCGGCCAGCGGCAGCCTGGGCGGCGGCTACCATTGCTGGGCGGAGTTCCACGCCGGCGCCGCCGGCTGGGTGCCCGTCGACATCTCCGAGGCCTGGAAGGACCCGGGGCGGCGCGACTTCTACTTCGGGCGCCTCGACCCCGACCGGGTCATGGTCAGCACCGGCAGGGAGCTCGAACTCTCTCCCAGGCAGAAGGGCGCCCCGCTCAACTTCCTGAGCCGCCCCTACGCAGAGCTCGACGGGGAGCCGCACAAGGGCCTCCTCTTCGAACGGCGCTACGGCCCGGCCGGGTAGAGTGTGGCGTCCATCCCCGGCGGCGATCGTTACGGGGGTGTAACGCTTCAAGCCTTCAAAGGACTCATCATCGCGGCGGAGGCTTCATGTTCGACTACGAGCTCAAAGGCAGACAGGTCATCCTCGTGCTGGCCGACGCGCTGGTAGAGCGCCTGCGTCCGCTCGGGGTCGGCGGTTCTCCCCTCCTGGGCGCGGTGCACGGCGTGGAGCGCTCCGGGCTGTGGTTGGACGCGCCCGCCTTCGGCGTCTGCCCGGCCGACGGCCCCAAGGTCCTCGACTCGCGGGGGCAAGCCGTCTGCCACGCCCACCTCTTCATCCCGGCCGAGGGCATCGTCTCGGCCGTGGCGTTCCCGGACGGCTCGGGTCCGGCGCCCGACGACCCGAACCTGCACCGCATCGGCTCCGCGCCGAAGGCCGCGGGCTGAGGACTTCGCCGGCGGGGGAGCAGCGACCCCCGCCGGCCCGGCCGCCTACAGCCCCTGGACGCGCTCCAGGGCCTGCGCCCACGGCAGCAGGTCGACCCCGGCCGCGAGCCGGCGGGGAACCCGGTCGCCCAGGGACGCCACGACCAGCGGAACCTTGGGGAAGCGCGCCTTGAACGCCCGCAGTGAATGGACCGGAACGGGGGCGTTCCCGGTCTTGAGCTCGATGGCGAGGAGCGGCCCGCGCCCGCCCGTGACCAGGAGGTCGACCTCGTGGCCGCCCTCGCGCCAGAAGGAGAACTCATGGTCTTTCTCGGCGTAGTCGCGCAGGCGACGGAGCTCCCCCACGAACCAGGTCTCGAACAGGAAGCCCAGCTCGGCCGGCGTGGGCGGGTCGTTC
Organism: Elusimicrobiota bacterium; assembly: GCA_016218495.1. GTDB lineage: Bacteria > Elusimicrobiota > Elusimicrobia > UBA1565 > UBA1565 > SCTT01. The sequence continues at coordinate 98,349 of JACRDU010000009.1, read as the reverse complement.
AGACGGTTCTGGAGCGCGCGCACCACGCCGCAATCGAAGAAGTAGAACTTCGGCCGGGCCTTCTTCCTCTCGCTGCGGTCCCACGGCCACAGGAAGCCCCCCAAGAGCGTGTCCTCGACGATGGAGTAGTATTCCTTCACGGTGCTTGAAGGCACAGCACACTCTCGGGAGATGTTCGCGAATTCCAGCACCTGGGCGTTGCCTTGGACGGCGACCTCGAGGAAGCGCTGGAAGGCCCCGATATTGCGCGTCAGGGCCTCGGCCTGGATCTCTTCTTTGACGTAGGTCGTGGCGTAGGAGCGCAGGACGGAGCGGGCCTCGCCTTCATCCCCTTGCGCCAGGAACCGGGCCACCCCGGGGAGCGTCCCGAACCGGCAGGCGGTCCCGGCGTCGAAGCGGCCTCCCAACTCCCCCCGGGTCAAGGGGTGCAGCTTCAGGTCCTTCGCCCGGCCGCCCAAGAGGTTCGCCCCGCCGCGCTTGAGCTTGCGCGCGCTGGAGCCGGAGAGGACGAAGAGCAGCCCTTTCTCCTCAATGCCCTTTTGGACATAGTCGAGCAGGGCGGGGACGCGCTGGACCTCGTCGACCACGACCAGGGACCTTGGCGCCAGGGCAGAGAGCTGCTCCCAGAAGAGCCCCGGCGAGCGCTTGAGCCGGAGTTCCAGTTCCGGGTCCATGAGGTCGAGGCGGAGGCCGGCATTCAGCTCCCGCAACAGCGAGGTCTTTCCCGTCATGCGGGGGCCGAACAAGAAGGCGGAACGCTTCAGGCCGGAGAGGTCGATGGAGCGTTGAAAAAGCATATCACATAAATAACATGTAATTGTTATTTAGTCAAGCCAAACAACTTTAATGCGCTATTTTAAGGGTGGGGGGGACGCATCTTCACCCCCTCCCAGGTATCCTCTGTCATGGTCGACTCCTGCGGATCCAAGGTCGACCATTCCTTCGGGTAGCCTCAGTCATATTTGTAGCCCTGCCGGCCCGCCGCGTCCTCCAGCGCTACGCCCAAGCCCAATACCAGGCGGTTCACGAAGTTGAAGTAGCCGGTTATCTGGGCCGCGTCGAGCACCTCGGCGTCCCCGAAGCCGGCCTCGTGCAAGGCCTTCACGTCGGCCTGCGAGCACTCCGCGGGACGCCGGGTCAGCTTGTCGCCGTAGCGGCACAAGGCCGCCTCCCGCGCGTTGAGCCGCTCCCAGGCGCCGTTCTGGACGGCGGCCAGGACGGCCTCGTCCTTCTCGTAACGGCGCAGGGCGTCGCTGTGGTGGGCCACGCAGTAGGCGCAGCCGTTGGCGCGCGAGACCGCCACCCCGAGCGCCTCGCGTTCGCGCCGCGAGAGCGGCGAGCGCCCGAACATCAGGGTCATGTACAGCCCCATGTGCGCGCTCAGGCTCTCCGGATGCAGGCTGTGTATCTTATGGATGGCGGCCAGCTTCCCGCGCTTGCCGGCGGTCTGTTCGTAGACGTCCTTGAGCGTTCCGCGCGCCTCTTGCGGCTCGACGACCCGTATCCACGCCATGCGTCCTCCTCAGGCCGGGCATCCTCATAACCCCCGCGAAGCCCGGCACAGCGGGGCTCCGCCCCGCTAGGCGGGGCCCAACTCGCCGCCCACGCAGTTCGAACAGCGCCCTTCGACGGGAGCGCATTTCGGACACCATAGGATGCCGCATTTGCGGCAGCGCTGCCAAGCCGAGGACGGCCCGTCGGCGACGGCGTTGCAGGCTCGGCATTCCAGCGCATTCCCTTCCATGACGCCTCCTAGCGGCCCTTTTCGTTGAGCGACCAGTCGTAATCGAGGAATTCGACGGTGAAGACGCCCGCCGCGAGGAATTCCCTTTGCTGGGGGCCTACGCGCTCGGAGATGAAGCGCAGGACGGCGCTCTGCTCCGGAGTCCGCGTGCCGTAGGCCGGCGCCCCGCCCCAGCGTCCCACGAAGTCCCCCCCGAACCACTTGAAGATGGGCGAGAGCCCGACGCGCGCGGCCGCCTGGTCGATGCGGAACTTGGCCTTGTCCGACAGGAAGGTCCGGGCCTGGTCCTCCAACTGAGCCTCCAGACGGTCGCCCCGGTACGCCTCGGCCCGCAGCGGCGGGCAGCCGATGGAGGCGCAGACCAAGGCCATGTGGGCGCGGGGCTCCTTGAACTCCTTGCGCAGGACGGAATGTTCGATGCCGTCCAAAGTCATGGTCCGTCCCATCACCACGAAGCCTCGCTTGTCCCAGACCCCGGGGATCTGCCGGATGCTGTTCTTGGGGAAGCGCAGCGCCGCCAGCCCCCGCGCCTCGATGGGGTAGTTGTCGACGATCGCCTTCAGGGTCTGGGCGTTGTAGGCGTTGAGCCAGAAGGCGATGCGGTCGGGTTCCTTCCACGCGCCGTATTCCTCCGGCGCCGCTCCGGCCAGTTCGGCCAGGACAGCGTCGAGGCCGCCGGGGGCCTTCTTCAGGGCCGCGTAATCGACCCGCCCCTTCGAAACATGCTCCTTTAGGAGGCTGTCGTAGCGGGCGAAGGTCCTGTCGAACGGCGCGGCCCAAGAGGGGGCCGCGAAGCAGACGAGCAGAGCGAAGGTCTTGAGGGCCTGGGTCTTCATCCCAGATGAGTCCCTCCGCCGCGCGCCCCGTTACACCCGGGGGCGGACGCCGGGCCGACCCCGGGGCCGGCCGGCGAGCTTCAGGACCGACTCCGCATGGACGAAGCGGCGGTCCATGCCGGTCGTCGGGCAGGACCTAGCGCATCCAGACCAGGTAGATCATGACGGACAGCCCGGCGAATCGGCCAGGACGAGGCCGGCGGTCAACATCGTCGTCGCCGCCAGGACCGCCAAGAATCGCCCGCCCGGAGTTTAACAGGAGTTCCGGCGTGCCGACAGGGGTCCATCCGTTGTATCATCACAGCCCATGGAGCGAGAGCTCTCCGCCATTCGCCGCGGCATCGACGCCGTCGACAACGCCCTGGTGCGCCTCTTGGCCCGCCGCCGCGCCCTGTCGGTGCGCTTGGCCAGGGTCAAGCGCGCGGTGGACCTGCCCATCTACGACCGCGTACGGGAACGCGCCCTCTTCGGCAGGGTCAAGGCCTGGGGCGTGCGCCACGGCCTCGACGAGGAGTTCGTCGAAGTCCTCTTCCGCCTCATCGTGATGAACTCCAAGGAAGTCCAATACCATGAAGATCTCCGCGCGGGCGGCCGCAGCCGCCGAGTCGGCCACCCTAAGGCTCTCCGCCGCCGCTAAGCGCCCCGGCGTCATCGACCTGCTGGCCGGCGAGCCCGACCTGGCGCCCCCTCCCGCCGTCCTGCGCGCCATGAAGGCGGCGCTCGACCGGGGAGAGACCCGCTATTCCGCCTCGGCCGGCCTCCCCGAGCTTCGCAAGGCGCTGGCCGCCGCCATGCACGGCGAAGACGCCCTCGTCGCCAACGGCGCCAAGCAGGCCCTCTACGAGGCCCTGCAGGTCCTGGCCGGCCCGGGCGACGAGGTCATCGTCCTCAGGCCCTACTGGGTGACCTACCCCGAGGCCGTGAGGCTGGCCGGCGCGGAGCCGGTCTTCGTGGAGGGCCCCTTGGATGCGGCGCGCGTTGCCCGTGCCGTCACCCGGCGGACCCGGGCCGTCATCGTGAACAGCCCGAACAACCCCTCCGGGGCCGTATATCCGAAGTCGGCGCTCCAGGCCCTCGACCGCCTGGCGGCCGAGAAAGGATTCGCCGTCCTTTCCGACGAAGCCTACGACGCCTTCGTCTACGACGGAGTCGCGGTCTGCCCACCGGCCTCCCTTTCGGCCTCCGCGGCCAAACGCACGGTCACACTGCGCACCTTCTCCAAGACCTGGTCCATGACCGGCCTGCGCGTGGGAGCGCTGGCCGGCCCCAAGGACTTCATCGCGGCCGCCGCCCGCATCCACAGCCATCTCACCGGCAATGTCTGCACGCCGGCCCAGCGCGCGGCGCTGGCGGCGCTGGCCCTTCCGGCCTCCCCGCTCGAACGGCGCCGCGCCGAATTCGAGCGCCGCCGGGACCTGGCCTGCGCGTTGGCCCTCCCCCTCTTCGGCTTCGAGCAGCCCTCCGGCTCCTTCTTCCTCTGGGCGGACGCGCGGCGCCACCTCGGGCGGCGGTTCAAGGACTCGGCGGCCCTGGCCGAGGCCCTGCTGGCCGGAGGCGTGGCCGTGATGCCAGGCGCGGACTTCGGAGGCGAGGGGTTCCTGCGCATCAGCTTCTGCCAAAAGGAGGCAGTCCTCGAAGAGGGCTTCGCCCGGATGCGGAGGGTCCTATGTCCCTAGGCGTCATCGGCTTCGGCCGCCTCGGCGAGCTCCTGACCCGCCACCTCGCCAAGGACTGCCGCATCGTCGTTTACGACAAGGCCCCGCGGCCCGCGCGCGTCGTGGCCCTGGGCGCCCGCCCCGGCACTCTGGCCGACGCCTGCGCCCAGGAGGTGGTGGTGCCGGCCGTCCCCATCGCCGAGTTCGAAGCGGCCCTGAGGTGGATGGCCCCCCACCTCCGGCCCGGGACCTTGGTCGCCGACGTCTGTTCGGTGAAGGAGCATCCCGTCCGCGCGATGAAGCGCTTGCTCCCCCGCGGCGTCGAGCTCCTGGCCACGCACCCCAATTTCGGCCCCGACAGCGCGGCGGAGTCCCTCAAGGACCGTCAGATCGCCGTCTGGCCGGTGCGCATCAGGCTGGCGCGCTACAAGGCCGTGACCCGGTTCCTGCGCGCGAAGGGGCTCTCGGTAGAAGAGCTCTCCCCCAAGGACCACGACCGGAACATGGCGGGGTCCCTGCTCCTCACCCACTTCATCGGCCGCTCCCTCATCGCCTACGGCGCGCGCCCCACGGGCATGGACACGGAGGGCTACAAGCGCCTGCTGCGCATCCTGGCCACGGTGCAGAACGACTCCTGGCAGCTCTTCGCCGACATGAACCGCTACAACGCCTTCGCCCCGGCGATGCGCCGCCGCTTCATGGCCTCCATGGCCTCCGTCGAACGCAAGGCCAGGCGGTGAAGGCCGGCTACCAGGGCCTGCGCGGGGCCTACAGCGAAGAGGCGGCCCTGGAACGTTTTCCGGGAGCCGAGGCCGTGGGCTCCGCCTTCAGCGAGCAGGTCTTCGAGGCCGTATTGTCCGGAGCGGTGGACTGCGGGGTGCTGCCCGTCGAGAACAGCATCGCCGGGCCGGTGGCGGTGAACGCCGACCTCTTCCTCAAGCACGACGTCTTCATCACAGGGGAATCCTACCTGCGCATCGAGCATTGCCTGCTGGGCCTGCCCGGGGCGGCTCCGAGGACCGTCTTCTCCCATCCGGTGGCGCTGGCGCAGTGCCGCTCCTACATCGAATCGCACGCCCTCAAAGCGGTGCCCGAGTTCGACACGGCGGGCTCGGCCGAGCTCGTGGCCTCGCGCCGGGACCCGGCGGAGGCGGCCATCGCCTCCAAGCGCTGCGCCGAAGCCTACGGCTTGAGCGTCCTGGCCGAGGGCATCCAGAGCGCGAAGGACAACTTCACGCGCTTCGTGGTGTTCCACCGCAGGGACAGGGTGCCGGCCGGCCTCCTGATGGAGAAGACTTCGCTGGCCTTCACGGCCAAACACCGCCCGGGCGCCCTGCTGGACTGCCTGAAGCGCTTCGCCGAACAGGGGCTCAACCTCACCCGCCTCGAGTCGCGCCCCATCCCCGAGGACCCGTTCAGTTATTTTTTCCTGGTGGACCTCCTGGGCGGAGCGGAGTCCGCGCCGGTGAAGAAGGCCTTGGCCGCGCTGGAGGCGGACGCGGGCCTGGTGAAGGTGCTGGGAAGCTATCCGTTGGCCGAGCGGCCGCCCCGAAATCGATGAGGCCCCCGATGACCCACTGCATGACCCTGTTCGCCGCGCTCTGCCTGGCCGCCGCTGTGCCGGCGCGGGCCGCCGCCGGCGAGGCCGGGCGGTTCGAAGCGCTCCTCGCCCCCCTCTTCACCGACATGGAAGGGAAGCCCCAGGTCGTTTCGTTGGACAGGGCGTGGCTGGCCGACGACCTGCCGGAGCTTGTGAAGGTCAAGGTGCGGGGGACCTTCAAGAAAGAAGGCTTCTCCGGCTTCCGGACGCTCGCCTTCCTCGACGCGCGGCCGCGCAAGGTGATTTACGACTCCGGGGCGTTCCAGACCGGCTGCGGAGCGGCCGATACCCGCTTCGGCGAGCATCGCCTCATAGCCCACTCCGGCAAGAGGCTCTTGGTGCTCGAGCTCGTCGACAACAAGCCCGGCTGCGTGGACACCCCGACCATCCACGAGCGCCGTCTGCAGTTCTTCGACGCCTCCGACGGGTTCAACCGCGTCCTGGAGCTGGAACGGATGCATGCCGACCTGGGCGGCAGCGAGACCCCCGTCAAGGAAGAGCCCATGAGGCTGGGCTGGTTCGAGCCCTCCTCCGGGGACGAAGGCGACCCCGTGGAGCGGCTGTCCTACTCGCAATGGCGGTTCATCGGGGGCAAGCGCGACCCCGCAGGGGACAAGAGCGGCGAACTCGTGTGGGACAAGGACCGCGCCAGGCTGGAACTCAAGCCCTGGAAGTAGCGCGGCGGCCGTAGGCGGCCAGGACCAGCTTCTCCGTCGCCTCCCAGCCCAGGCAGGCGTCGGTGACCGAGACCCCGTACGCCAGCCTCTTGAGCGGCGCCGGACCCTTGGAGATGGGCTGATTCCCCTCGAAGAGGTTGCTCTCCACCATCATCCCCATGACGGCCGAACCGCGCTTGCCCCACTGCTCCAGGCAGGCGTTGAAGACCTCGGGTTGGCGCCTGTAGTCCTTGGACGAATTCCCGTGCGAGCAGTCGACCATCACCCGGTGCGGCAGCCCCGCCGCCTTGAGCGCCTTCGCGCACTCCGCCACGCTGGCCGCGTCGTAATTGGGCTTCTTGCCCCCGCGCAGCACGACATGTCCGCAGCGGTTGCCGCGCGTGCGGTAGACCGAGATGCGGCCCCCGGGGTCCACGCCGAGGAAGCTGTGCGGCCGCAGCGCCGCCTTCATCGCGTCGATGGCCACCTGGACGTTGCCGTCGGTGCCGTTCTTGAAGCCCACCGGGGAGGAGAGCCCGCTGGCCAGCTCGCGGTGGGTCTGCGACTCGATGGTGCGCGCCCCGATGGCATGCCAGCAGACCAGCTCCGAGAGGTACTGGGGGGTGATGGGGTCCAGCGCCTCGGTGGCCGTGGGCAGGCCCAGCGCGGTGACGCTGAGCAGCAGCCGCCGCGCCAGGGTGAGGCCCTCCTCGATGCGGAAGGAGTCGTCCATCGACGGGTCGTTGATCAGGCCCTTCCAGCCCACCGTCGTGCGCGGCTTCTCGAAATAGACCCGCATCACGACGAGGAAGCGGTCCGACACCCGCTCGGCCAGGACGCGCAGGCGGCGCGCGTACTCCAGCGCCGACTTGGGGTCGTGGATGGAGCAGGGGCCCACGACCAGGAGCAGGCGCTCGTCGCCCCCTCGGACGATGGCCTCGATGGCGCGCCGCCCGCCAGCCACCGTCGCCAGGCTGGCCGCGGAAGCGGGCAAGAGGGCCCGCACCTCCGCCGGGGTGGGCAGGAGGGTATGGCCCGAGATGTGGACGTTGTTCAGGCGCGGCTTGTGCACGCGGATTCCGGCGGGACTGGTCCTACTTCTTGTCGCGCAGGCGGTTCTTCGTGACGGCGAACAGGGACTTCAGCCCGTCGAGCACGTCCTTCACGGCGAAGTCCTTGAACTCGCCGGCGTCGAAGAAGGTGCCGTAGCAGCGCGCGCAGGCTTCGTAACGGATGTGCGGCTGGTCCGCCACCGCCATCTTCACCATGACGCCCTGGCACTTCGGGCAGGTGTAGTCGCGGTGCTTGTCGAGTGCGACTCCCGGCAGCCCGCCGAGGTCGATCTTCTTGGCGTCTTTGAGCTTCTTCATGTCCTCGGCCTGGAACTCGCCGAACCAAAGCCCGCGGCACCCGGAGCAGAGGTCGTAGGCGACCCCCCCGTGGGTCTTGGCTTCCATCAGGCAGGCGCACTTCGGGCAGCGGGTTTCTTCGCTCATGCCGAGAGTTTAGACAGGCCTTCGGATGGTGTCAAGGGAAACTAGAGGCTCCAGCGCAGCCAGGAGGACAGCAGGCCCTTCACGAAGGGCGTCAGGCGCGTGCGGTTGTAGGCGTCGCCGGCGCGGCGGATGCCCTCGGCCTGGGTGGGATAGGGATGGATGACGGAGGCGATGGAGCCCAGGCCCATCTGCGCCGCCATGGCCACGGAGAATTCGCTGATGAGGTCTCCGGCATGCCCCGCGACGACGGTGGCTCCCAAGATGCGGTCGCTGCCCTCCTCCACATGGACCTTCACGAAGCCCTCGGTCTCGCCGTCCAAGACGGCCCGGTCCACGTCCTTCATCTCCTGGACGAAGGTCCTCACCTTCAGGCCCTTGGCTGCCGCGTCCTTCTCATAGAGGCCGACGTGGGCGATCTCCGGGTCTGTGTAGGTGCACCAGGGCACGGTCAAGGCGCTCAGGCGCTTGCAGCCGTGGAAGAGCGCGTTCTGGATGACGATGCGGGCCGAGAAGTCGGCCGTGTGGGTGAACTTGGGGCCCAAGCAGATGTCGCCGGCCGCGTAGACCCGCTGGTTCGTGGTGCGCAGGAAGTCGTCCACCTTCACGCCGGACTTGGAATACTCCACGCCCACGCCCTCGAGGTTCAGGCCTTCCACATTGGGGGCGCGGCCGACGCCTATCAATATCTCGTCGACGGCGAGGCCGTCCGGGTGACAGTCGCACTTGGTGAAGACGACCTTCTCCGTCCCCCGCTTCTCCACACGGGTCACGTCGTGGTCGCAGGAGAACATCACCCCTTCGCGCCTGAAGGACTCTTCGACCACCTTGGCGGCGTCCCTGTCCTCGCGGATGAGGATCTGCCCCATGGCCTCCAGCAGGTGCACCTCGGAGCCCAGGCGCCGGAAGGCCTGGGCCAGCTCGCAGCCGATGGGGCCCGCCCCTATGACGGCCAGGCGTCTGGGCAGTTCGGTCAGGTTGAACACGGTCTCGTTGGTGAGGAATCCCGTCTCCTTGAGCCCGGGGATGGGCAGCTCCACGGCGCGCGCGCCGGTGGCGATGACGGCCTTGGCGAAGCGCAGGGTCCGGCCTCCCACGGAGACCGTGTCCGGGCCTGAAAAACGGGCCTCGCCGAGGAAGACGTCGACGCCCTTCTCTTTGTAACGCGCCGCCGAATCGTTGACGCTGATTTCGGCGCGCAGGCGCCGGAGGCGTTCCATGACCGCCGCGAAATCCACCGCGACGCCCTCCGCCTTCACGCCGAACCTCCCCGCCGTCCGGACGGAGTGAGCGGCGCGCGAGGCCCGGATGAGGGCCTTCGAGGGCACGCAGCCGACGTTCAAACAGTCGCCGCCCATGAGATGCCGTTCCACCAGCGCCACCTTGGCCCCGATCCCGGCCGCTCCGATGGCCGTGACGAGCCCTGCGGTGCCCGCGCCCAGCACGACGAGGTTATAGCGCTGGGCCGGCTCAGGGCTCACCCAGCCGGCCGGATGCACCCGGGAAAGGAGGAGCTTGTTGTGTTCGTCGAGCGGCAGGACTTCGGCCATCACGCCTCCACGCGCTTGTTCAGCGCTTCCTTGGCCTTTCGTCCCACCAGCCAGGCGGCCAAGGCGGTAGCCGCCAGCCCGGCGGCGTAGAGCGCCCATTCAAGCGGGCTGCGCGCGTGAGCCCCTCCCCGTGCGGCCTCGCCCGCGGCCGCGCCCAGGTAGACGAAGAGGAAGGTCCCCGGCATCATGCCGACCCAGGACGCCAACGCGTACTCGCCCATGGGGACATCGGTCAGCCCGTAGGCGTAGTTGAGCAGGCTGAAGGGCAGGACCGGGGAGAGACGCGTCAGGCCCACGACCTTCCAGCCCTCGGAGGCCACGGCGCTCCGGACCGCGGCGAACACAGGGAATCGTCCCATCTTCCCCGCCACCCAGTCGCGCAAGAAGTACCGGCCCACCAGCATCGCCGCGCAGGCCCCCAGCGTGGAGGCGATGGAGACCAGGACGAAGCCCCGCCACAGCCCGAAGGCCGCGCCGGCGCCCAAGGTCAGCACCGAGCCGGGAAGGAAGGCCACGCAGGCGACGATATAGATGAGGACGAAGGCCGCCTGTCCGGCCAGGCCCAATCCGGCCGTCCAGGCCAGCGCGGCGGCTAGAGCGGCCTTCATGGTCCTAGCAGCAGCCCTTGGACGGGTCGCAGCAGGCCCCGCCGCTCTCTGACGTCGTCAATGACATGGTGGTTAGCCCTGTGGGCATCGCCGCTCCGGAGGGCTGCAGGAGGCGGAACTGTCCGGCATACGGGCCGTTGGCGAGCTTGGCCGCCGTGTCGGTGCAGACCTCCACCTCTTCATTGCGCGGGAAGAGGTGGCCCTCCTCGTCGATGACGGACTTCCAGGGGCCGAGATAGACCGCCTTGTGCCCGATGTGCCGGCAGCCGTCCTTCTTGAGGAACTTATGCCCGGTCACGGTGACGGAGTGGAAGGCGAAGCCCTGCACCGTCTTCCAGAAGGTCTTCTTCAGGATGCGCAGGCCGTAGAAGCCGGCGCGCTCGAGCTCCGAGAGGAACTCCTCCTCCGAGAGCGCCCCGGTGATGCACTCCCCCCATAGCCGCTCGTCGGCCTGCGGGGCCGCCGGGACCTTGACCTCGGAGACGATGTCGGCCACGCAGATGCGCCCATGGTCCTTGAGCACCCGCCACATCTCGGCGAAGACCTTGCGCTTGTCGGGCGATAGGTTCAGCACGCAGTTCGAGCTCAGGCAGTCCACCGCCTTATCGTCGATGGGGCAGGCCTCCATCGTCCCCTTCCTGAATTCCACGTTCGCGTAGCCGAGGCTTTCGGCCACGAGGGGCCGGTTGCGGTTCGCCACGGCCAGCATGCGGTCGGTCATGTCGACGCCGACGACCTTGCCCTGCGGGCCGACCTTCTTGGCGGCGATGAAGCAGTCGATGCCGCCGCCCGAACCCAGGTCGGCGAAGGTCTCCCCGGGGCGCAGGCCCGCCGAGCCCACTGGCGAGCCGCAGCCGTAGAAGCGCTCCAGCACCTCCTTGGGGATGTGGGATGTGTCGGCGGCGTCGTACTTCACCGGGCAGCACAGGTCGGCCTGCGGCTCCTCGGCGGCGTCGCCGTAGAAATCCGAGATGACCCGATAGGGCTTGTGGACGTCGAAGGAGAGCACGCAGTTGGAGTGCAGGGTCCGCACCGGGTCGGCGACGGAGAGCCACTCCTTGGTCTTACCGGGCGCCTCGCAGGCCAGCTGTTCCTCGCCCATGGCGTACCCGACCACGGCTCCGGCATAGCCGGTGCGCGCGTTGAACCCCTGGGAGCGGGAGCGGCCCAGCGCCTCCATTGCGTCCTTGAGCGCTTCGACATAGACGGGGTGATACGGGTCGGACTTCCCGCCGGAGAAGAAGTAGGCATGCTCGGCGTCTCCGCCCCCGGTCAGGAACCGGAAAGAGTCGGCGGCGGAGGCCATCTCAACCAGGCTCCGGCGCCGCCAGGCCTGCGCCGCCGGGCTGTCCTTCCATAGGTTCTCCAGGGTGGCGTCCTTGGCGGACCCCAGGAGGAGCTCCTCGTGCCCGGCCGTAGCCGCCGTGGGGTAGACGCCGCCGTCCTGGTACACGCACAGGCTCTCCCAGCAGGCGTTCGACAGGTCGTACTTCACGCCGGGCGTGCCGCGCAGACGCTGCCGGAACGCCTCGTCGTTGTCGAATCGCACCCCCGCGGCCGCGCTGCCGTCACGCACTTTCCTATATAGGGCGGTCAACTCGGCCGTGCTCGGGAAGCCGGCTTCCTGGACGGCCCGGCCGCGCTTATGCAGCCACATGAGGTGCAGGGAACCTGCCCCCAGCTCCTTTGCCAGGGCGGGCAGGCCCTCCAGGTCGGCCAGGTTCTCCCGGGTCACGGCGGCGGTCAGGGAGGTGCTGAAGCCCAGGCCGGCCAGCGTCCGGAGGCCCGCACAGGCCGAGGCGAACACTCCGGCGCCGCGGATGGCGTCGTTGACGGGGGCGCTGGCCCCGTCGAGGCTGACCTGGAAGCGCACCTTCTCCCGGTCCAGACCCTCCAGGGCCTTGAGGCGCTCGCCCGACACCAAGGTGGCGTTGGTCAGGACGATGAGCTCGGCGCCCAGGTCCTTGACCGCATAGGCCGCCAGTTCGGCGAAGTCGGGACGCACCATCGGCTCGCCGCCGGTGAAGTAGAACCGGTGCACCCCCAGCTTCGCCCCCTGCGCCATGACCGATTTGAAGAAGGCGGTGTCCTCGCCCTTCTCCCCCTTTGGACCCGAGGAGACGAGGCAGTGGGTGCAGGAGAGGTTGCAGGCCTGCAGCAGATGCAGCCAGAGCTCGCGCAGGACCGTGGGCTTGAGCAGGTCCGCGCGGCCGGGGTAGGGCGCCGGACTGAAGGGCTTCGTCGAGACGAGGCCGTGGCGCAGCGCGTCGCGCAGGAAGTCGTGGACCTCCACCCACGCCTGGCCCGTGGGGCGGGCGAAGCGGGAGCGATAGTCGTCCATGAGACGTCCGGCCGTGGTCCGGCCGTCGAGCCGCGCCAGCAGGAACGCGCCGCGCTCGTCCACCGCCGCCCAATGCGGCCGCTCCGGGTCGAGGAACATTTGCAGCTCGCCGCGCTGGAACGAGCTCCAGCGCGGGGCATGCAGCACGAGCTCCGGCTTCAATTCGATCATCTTCCCTCCGCTCCGACATGAGTGTATCAATCCCTCCCTTTGTTACACTAACCCGCATGCTCAGCGTGGTCATACCGACGCTCGACGAGCCCGAGACCCTGGCGCGGACTCTGACGCTGCTCAAAGAGCAGGCGCCGGAGGCCGAGCTCGTCGTCTCCGACGGGGGCTCGGGAGGGCTGACCCTCTCCGCCGCACGCGCCGCCGCCCATGTCCTCGTCCGCTGCCGGAGGAAGGGACGCGCCTTCCAGATGGATGAAGGGCTCAAGGCGTCTTCGGGCAAGGTCGTGGTCTTCCTCCACGCCGACACCCGCCTGCCCGACGGCTGGCCGGCCATGCTGCTGCAGGCCTTCTCCAGCCTTCCCAGCCCCGCCGCCGTCTCCTTCTCCCTGCGCTTCGACAGCGCGCAACCGGTCTTCCGCTGGCTCGAGCGAGGCGCGGCTTGGCGGCAGCGACTGACCGGAGTGCCGCACGGGGACCAGGGCATCGCCGTGCTGCGCACCGCCTATCTGGCCTGCGGAGGCTTCCCCGACGTCCCGCTCATGGAGGAATACGAGCTGGCCCGCCGCATCCGCCCCCAAGGCCGACTGGTCTGCCTTCCCCAGCAAGCCATCACCTCTCCTCGCCGCTACCAGACCTCCGGCGCCATAAAGGGCGCCCTCCGCAACAACGCCCTTATCGCGCTCTGGCACCTAGGCGTCCCCCCCGCCCGCCTAACCCGGTGGTACCGATGACTCGGTGCCAGGGCACAACTCTCGCAACTGTCGCAATTCCTGGGGATAAGTTATCCCCGACAGTTGCGGGAGTTGCGAGAGTTGTCCCCTGACACCATGAAAGTGGTCATTGTGTTCGCGAAGGCGCCGGTGCCGGGGGGGGTGAAGACGCGGCTGACGCCGCCGTTCAGCGCGGAGCAGGCGGCCGCGCTGTACCGGGCCTTCGCGGCGGATTCCCTGGCCGCGGCGCAGGCCGCGCAGGGGGCGCAGGCCGTGGTGGCCTACGCGGCCCACGAGGATTGGCCCGACCCGTCCTGGCTGGGGACGGCGGCTGCGGACTGGTTCCCCCAGGAAGGGGCCGACCTCGGCCGCCGGCTGGCGGCGGCGACCGGGAAGGCCTTCATCGACGGGGCGGACCGCGTCGTGGTCATCGGCACCGACTCGCCCCACCTGCCTCCGGAGCGCATCGAGGAGGCGTTCTCGCGCCTGGCCGCCGGCCCCGTCGTGCTGGGCCCGGCCCGGGACGGCGGGTACTACCTGATAGGCCTGAGGGAGCCCGCGCCGACCCTCTTCGACGACATCCCCTGGTCCGGGCCCAAGGTGCTCGAGGCCACCACGGCGCGCGCCGCCGAGCTGCGCTGGCCGGTGCACCTCCTCGACCCGCTCGAGGACATCGATGACGCCCCGGCGCTGGTGCGGATGCTGGCCGAAGTGCAGGGCACATCGCGCGCGCTCCGGACCCAGGCCGCCTTGGCGCAGCTCTCCCGCTCGCGCAAATAGTTAGGGGCCGTCGCCCCCCCCCTCAGAGACGACGGCCCCCGAATCTGTGTCTGCGGCGCCTCAGCGCTCGGGGAACGCCTCCTTCAATGCCGTGCCGACCCGCGCGATGAGCTCCTTCTCCTGGGCCGCATCGTCCTTGGCCAGGGGGGCCGGGGAGTCACGGAGCTCCGCTTCCATCCCCCACGACGCGATGAGCTGGGCCTGCAGCGACTTCTCGTGGGAATCCTTCGCCACATAGGCCACGCCGATGAGGGCGGCGCCCAAAGCCGCCATGCCCAGCGGGTTCCAGAACATCACCGTCAGGGCTTCGCGCAGGAGGCGAAAAGGGTGGAAGTTCCTCATGCCCCAACCATACCCCTGGGCTGGAATCCAGGCAAAGGAGTCCAAAAATTATCCTTCGGATTTATGGGTTTATTTCTTAGGCTGCAACAGCGCTGCAACATCCAGCCGATATCCGCGGCCCGGAACGGCCACGATGGCGGCATCCCCGCCCGGGCCCAACGCCTGGCGCAGGCGGCTCACGACCACGTCCACTTCGCGGTCCTTGACGGCGTTGCTCCAGAGACGGTCGACTAGGTATTCGCGGCTCAGCGGCTCGCCGGAACGGCGCGCCAGCTCACAGAGCAAGGTGAACAGCTTCGGCGGCAGCGGGCGCGGCGCGCCGCCCTGTATCGAAACGGTGGACTCCTCCGCGTCGAGGGTCAGGACTCCCCCCACCACGGTCTGACCGGGAACCGAAGACGGCGAGCGCGCCAGCAGCGCGGCCACCCAACGCCCGAACTCTTCGAGGTCCAGGATGGGCTTGGCGAGGAAATGGTCGGCCGCGAACTCCAGGGCCTTGAGCCGGGTCTCGGTAGTCGCGTGCGAGGTGAGGATGAGGACGGGGATGCCCCGCGTGCGCCGGTCGGCCTTCAGGATGCGGCAGACCGAAAGGCCGTCGAGGTCAGGCATCATCACGTCCAGGATGACCAGGCTGGGGCGCAGGCGCGTGACCAGGGCCACGCCTTCGGTCCCCGTGGCCGCCCCGCGCGCGTCGTAGCCCCGCAGAGCGAGGAAGTCCAAAAGCAGCGCGCGCAGCGGCCCGTCGTCCTCGACCACGGCCACCACGGTCTTCCCGGCGGGTCTCACGCTATTTCCTGGCTTCGGACGGGATGCTCAGCACCGGGATCGGGCTGTGGCGCAGGACACGCTCGGCGGTCATCCCGAGCACCATGTCCTTCCAGAAGGCCTTGCGGTGCGCCGAGAGGACGACGAGGTCGTGGCGGCCCGAGACGGCCTCCTCCAGGATTCCCCGGTCGGGGCTGTCCTCGCGCACCACGGCCGTGACCCGGCGCGCCTCATCGGGGCCCAGCGCCTCGACGAGCCGGCCTTTGAGGCGCTCCACCGCCACCGCCGCCTCTTCAGGGTCGTCGGCGACGAACACCGCCGTGACGGAGCCGCCGAAGCGGTCGGCGAAAGCCAGGCCGCGCCTGAGGGCGGCGTCGGCGTAGGCCGTCATGTTGTACGGGACCAGCACGCGCTTGGGCCGGTCCAGGCGCCCTTTGAGGGGGATGGTGAGGACCGGGACCTTCGAAGAGCGCACGACGGACTCGGCGACGGAGCCGAAGACCACATGCTTCAGGCCGGTGTAGCCGTGCGTGCCCATGACCACCAGGCCGTGCTCCCCCTTGCGCAGGATGCGGCCCAGCACGGCAGCGGGGACGCCCTCGTAGACCCGCGTGCGCGCCCGCGCCTTGGGCAGGTCCGCGACCATGCGCTCGAGCTCGCCGACCACCCAGCGCCGGTAGTCCTTCCATTGCCGCTCGACGAGGCCGGATTCCTCGCCGGACATCAGCGCGGTGGGAGGGAATTCGAAGACGTACACCACCTCGAGGACGGAGCCCCACTCGGCGGCGAGGACCTTGGCGGCCTCCAGCGCGGTGCGCGCAGGCTCGGAGAGGTCGACAGGACAGAGGATGCGGTTCGGCCGAATCTCCATATTTACAATTAAACAACAATTGCGCCGAAAAGGCTGTTGTACGATTGTAAACAGTAGGGACCATGGAGGGAGCATGAACAATCCCGAGAGCGTCCTGCGTTTCTTGAAGAGCGAAGCGTTCGAAACGCACCCGGAGCTGCCGGCTCCCGGGGCCCGCCCCTTCGTGACCATCTCGCGCCAGGCCGGGGCGGGGGGACGCTCCCTGGCCGAAGCGTTGTTGAGACACTTCGCCGCCCGCCAGGTGCCCGAGCTCTCCGGCTGGCATTGGATGGACAGGGAGCTGTGCGAGAACCTGGCGGCCGATCCGCGGCTGGGGGTCTCGATGGAGTCCCTGCTCGATGAGCGTTTCCGCGGCCGGCTCGAGGACTTCCTCAGCCATGCCTTGAGCGGCTCGGCCCCCCAGATCCAGGTGCACCGGGCCCTGTTCTCGACCATGCGCTCGCTGGCGGCGGTGGGACGCGTCGTCCTGATCGGCCGCGGCGGCGTCTGCGCCACCCGGGGCTTCAGCGGCGGGATCCATGTCCGCCTGGTCGGCTCCCGCTCGGCCCGCATCGAGCGCGCCGCGCTGCGCAGGGGAAGGGGCAGGGCCGAAGCCGAGTGCTGGGTCGACGAACAGGACAAGGCCCGGACCAAGCTCCTGAAGGAATACTTCGGGGCCTCCGCCGCCGACCCGCTTCTCTACGACATGACCTGCAACACCGACCTGCTCGCGCCCGACGAGATCGCTGAGGCGGTGGCCGGGCTCGTCCTGATGCGGACGCGCACGCCCGCCCATGCTTGAGCGCGTGCCCCGCACGCGCTAGAATAGGGCCGTGCCCGAATCCGAATCCGCCCTGATTTCCCGGAGCAGAGAAGGGGACCCCGCCGCGTTCGAGTCCCTGGTGCGCCGCTACGAGGACCGCATCTACCGGCTAGCCAAGAACGTCTGCGCCGGGGCCCCCGCCGAGGCCGACGACGTCTACCAGGAGACGTTCCTCACGGCCTTCAAGAAGCTCAGGACCTTCCGCGGCGGCTCCGGGCTGGGGACCTGGCTCTACCGCATCGCCTCCAACCTCTGCTTCATGCGCCTGCGCTCGAACAAACGCCGCCCCTTCGTGGCCGCCCTCGACCTGCCCAGCGGCGAAGGCCTGCGCCTGCCCGCCGATTCCATCCCGACCCCCGAGCAGGCCGCCGGCAAGCGGGAGCTCGCGGAAGCCGTCGCGCGCGCCCTCAAACTCCTCCCCGTCGACTACCGCCTGGTGCTGACCCTGCGCGACGTCGAGGGGCTCTCCAACGAGGAGACGGCCAAGGTGCTCAAGGTCTCCGTGGCCGCCGTGAAGTCCCGCCTGCACCGGGGGAGGCTCTTCATGCGCGAGCGCCTCGCCGCCCTGTCGGAGGGGGCCGCATGAAGCACCGAGGCTGCGGCAAGGACCTGGCGAAGGTCTCGGAGTTCATCGACGGCGGGCTCCCCGCGGCGATGTGCCGTAGAATCCGCGCCCACATGGACGATTGCCGCCCCTGCAGGGATTTCGTCGCCTCCCTCAGGCGCGCGATGGCCCTCCACAGGGCCCAAGGCCGCGCCCCCTCCCCCCCTCCGCTGGCCAAAGCGGAACTCCGCGACGCGCTGCGTTCCTGCACGGCCGCCCTCAAGAAGCGTAAACCCCGATAATCGTCCCAAACCCCATCGGACCTGCAGGTCCATTGGTCCATTCGTTGCGTGGCACATCTGTATGCAGCCCCATCCCCGCTCCAAGCGCTGGGCCGTCGTCCTGGCCGGGGGCGAAGGGGAGCGGATGAAGCCCTTCATCCGGCGCTGGCTGGGCAGCGACGTCCCGAAGCAGTACTGCGTGTTCTCCGGGACCCGCTCCATGTTCCGCCACACCCTAGAACGCGCCTCACACCTGGTCGGGCGCGAACGCATATCCGCCGTCGTGGGGCGCGGCCACATGCGCTGGGCCGCGGCCGACGCCGCCCTGGCCAATCCCGCCCTCACCTTCGAGCAGCCCGCCGGCCGCGGGACCGCCCCCGGCGTCCTGCTCCCGGCGGCGCTCATCCTGGCCCAGAACCCGGACGCCACCCTGCTCATCCTCCCCTCCGACCATTTCATCTTCCCGACCGGCGCGTTCCTCGAACGCGCCTCCGAGGCGCTGCAGCTGGCCGAGGACTGCCCCGACCGCCTGGTCCTGCTCGGCGCCGATGCCGACCGGGCCGAGACCGACTACGGCTGGGTCGCCCCCGGTCCAGCCGTGCGGCACCGCGGGACCTGCCCGGCCTACGCGGCGGAGGCCTTCGAGGAGAAGCCTCCCGCCGGGCGCGCACGCCAGTTCCTCGCGCGCGGGCTGCTCTGGAACACGATGATCGTCGCCGTCCGGGGCGCCGCCCTCTGGGACCTGGCCTGGCAGAAGATGCCCGGCCTCATGCCGCGCTTCGAGGCCCTGCGCCGGCTGGCCGCTTCGCCGCGCGGACGCCGCCATGTGAAGCTGGCCGCCCGCCTGCTCTACGCCGGCATGCCGGAGGGGGATTTCTCGCGAGACCTCCTCGCCGTCGCCCCTGAGAAGTGCCTCGTCGTTCCGATGAATGGCATAGTCTGGAACGACTGGGGCCGTCCGTCCCGGGTCAGGGAGACTTTGAGCGCCATCGGCGCCCGACGTCGTCCTCCCCCGCCGCCGCGCCTCGCCGCAACCCCGCCTGTCGCGGCCTGAATCCTTTCCGCCCCAGCGGCATCTAAATGGAGGAGGACATGATGAAGACCCTTCTCGCCCTGTTCGCGTTCGTCGCCGCGCCCGCCGCCGCCGAGACGCTCCCCTTGAGCTCCCTCGTCGACAGGGTCCTGGCGCGCGACCCGGCCGCCGCCTCCGCCCGGGCCGGCGTCGACGAAGTCCGCCGCGCGCGCTCCGAGGTCCTGGCGCAGAGCCTGCCCCGTCTGTCGGCCAAGCTCTCCTATATGCGCGGCGACGACCCGCTCTTCGTGTTCGGCTCCATCCTGCAGGAACGCGCCGTCGAGGCGTCCCATTTCGGGCTGGGCTTCCTGCGCGGCCCCGGCTACCGGACCCAGGTCCGGGGCGCGCTGGAGGCGGGGGTTCCGCTCTTCACAGGGTTCCAGCTCTCTTCCGCGCGGCGCCGGGCCGCCCTCGGGGCCGAGGCCGCGGAATCCGGCTCGCGCGCCGTCGAGGAGGAACGCCGCCGCGCGGCCGTCGACGCCGCCCTGGACGTCTTGGCCTCGCAGGCCCGCCTGTCCGTCCTCGAGGTCAGGCTCTCCTCCGCCTCGGCGATGGTCGAGGATGCCCGGCGGCTGACCAAGAGCGGAGTGGTCCTCGGCTCCGAATTCTACGCCGCGGAGGCCCTCCTCGCGAAGCTGCGCGGCCAGGCGGCGATGGAGCGCCGGGCGCTCGAGGGCGTCCGCGCGCGGCTGAGCATCCTCTCCGGGGTTCCGGACGCCGCGCCCTCCGGCTCCTTGGCCGCCCCGCCGCCCGGCCTGGCGGGCGCCGAAGCGCTGAGCGCCGATGCGTCGGCGCGGCGGGGAGACCTGCGCGCGGCCGAGCTGGGCGCGCAATCCTCCCTGGAAGGCGCGGCGGCGGCCCGCCGGAGCCTGCTGCCCAGCGTGGAAGCCTTCGGGCAGGTCCAGGAGTCGGGACGCGGGTTCCTGGACGGCGGCACGAGCCGCCTCGTCGGCCTGCGCGCCGAACTCCCCTTCGGAGACCCCGGCTACCCGTCGCGCCGCGGACGCCTCGAGGCCGCGGCCCGGCGCAGCCGAGAAGCCGTCCGGGCGGGGCGGGAAGCCGCCGCCGCCGACATCGCCTCCGCGCGGGCGGCTTATGCCGGAGCGCTGGACGCCTTCCCCGAGCTGCTCTCGGCCCGCGACCACGCGGCGCATTCCCTCGAGCTCTTCCGCCCCCTGTACCGTCAGGGACGCCAGAGCGTCATGGAGGTCCTGCGCGCGGAGGACGCCCTGACCCAGGCTGAGCTGGCCGTCATCGCCGCGCGCCGGGGCCTCTACGCCGGCTGGGCCGGACTGCGGCAGGCCGCGGGGACCTTCGGCCCCGAGGCCGTCAAAGACCTCGAGCGCGCCTTGGAGGACCGATGAGCACGGATGAGAAGACGGGGCTGGCGGGTTCCCTGGCGGCCGCCTTCGTGCGCTCCAAGCTCACCCCCCTCATCGTGCTGGGTTCGCTGCTCATCGGCGGCTTCGCCCTGCTGGGGCTCCCCCGCGAGGAGGAGCCCCAGATCGACGTGCCGATGTTCGACGTCTTCGTGCCTTTCCCCGGCGCCTCCGCGTCCGAGGTGGCCGAGCGCGTGACGGCCGTCGGAGAGCGCCGGCTCTGGGAGGTCCCCGGCGTCGAGTACATCTATTCGACGTCGGAGCCCGGCATGGCGCTGTTCATCGTGCGCTTCAAGGTGGGCACGAACCCGGAAGAGGCGATGACGCGCGTGTACACCAAGGCCTTCGCCAACCTCGACCAGCTGGCCCCCGGGGCCCTGCAGCCTCTGATCAAGCCGCGCCTCATCGACGATGTGCCCGTTCTCGCCGTCACCTTCTGGAGCCCGAGCCTCGACCCGCTGGAGCTCCGCCGCCGCGTCGCCGGCTTCCGCGCCGAGGCCGCCTCGGTCGCGGATGTGGCCGAGACCTCCCTCATCGGCGGCCGCCGGCGCCAGTTCCTGGTCCACCTGGACCCCGATGCGCTGGCCCGCCGCCGCCTCACCGCCCTCGAGGTCCTCGGCCGGGTGTCGGCCTCCGACGTCAGGCTGCCGGCCGGCGCCGCCGCCGCGCCCGGACGCTCCGTCCTCGTCGAGACCGACGCCCTGGTGCGCACGGCCGACGACCTGCGCGCCCTGGTGCTGGGCATCTCGGACGGACGACCGGTCCGTCTGGGCGATGTGGCGCAGGTCGTGGACGGGCCCGACGAGGACGAGGTCTCCGTCATCACCAGCCGCGGCAAGGAGGGCCGGGCCGCCGCCGTCACCCTCTCGGTCTCCAAGCGGCGGGGGGCCAACGCCACCCTGGTCACCCGGACCGTCCTCGAGCGCCTGGCGGCCCGCAAGGCCGCGGGGGTCCTGGAGGACGTGGAATGGACCGTGACGCGCGACTACGGGGAGACCGCCAAGCAGAAGTCCGACGAGCTGCTCTATCACATGCTGCTGGCCACCGGCTCGGTCACCTTCCTCATCTGGCTGACCCTGGGCTGGAGGGAGGCCGTCGTCGTCCTCGTGGCCATCCCCGTCACGCTGGCCCTGACCCTGCTCATCTACCACCTCTCCGGCTACACCCTCAACCGCATCACCCTGTTCGCCCTGATCTTCTCCATCGGCATCCTGGTCGACGACGCCATAGTCGTCATAGAGAACATCCACCGCCACTACATGATGGGAGACGGCCGCGACGTCAGCCGGGTCGCGGTGGACGCCGTCGACGAGGTCGGCAATCCCACCTTGCTGGCCACCTGGACCGTCATCGCCGCCATCCTGCCGAGGGCCTTCGTCAGCGGGCTGATGGGCCCCTACATGCGCCCCATCCCGGTGGGAGCGTCCATGGCCATGCTGTTCTCCCTGGCCGTGGCCTTCATCGTCTCCCCGTGGGCCTTCGCGGGGCTCCTCAGGCTGTTCCCCCCCAAGCACGCCCACGCCGAGCATCAGGACGGCCGGCTCGACCGCATGTACCGGTCGATGATGGGCCGCATCCTCGACCACGCCCCGACCCGGGCGGCCTACCTCGGCGGGATGCTGCTCCTGCTGGCGGCGGCCGCCGCGCTCGTGCCGCTCAAGATGGTGACGGTCAAGATGCTCCCGTTCGACGACAAGGACGAGTTCGAAGTCGTCTTGACCCTGCCCGAGGGCACGTCGCTGGAGCGCACGGTCCAGGCCGCCTCCGAGGTGGGCGCGGTCCTGCGCAAGGTCCCCGAAGCGGCGGCGGTGACCGAATATGCCGGCGCCGCGGCCCCGTACAACTTCAACGGCCTGGTCCGGCATTACTTCCTGCGCCTGCGCCCCAATCAGGCCGACATCGTGGTGAACCTGGCGGGACGGCACCACCGCTCGCGGCAGAGCCATGCCATAGCCAAAGCCGTGCGCCCGGCGGTCGCCGCGGCCGCCGCGCGCTACGGGGCCCGCGTCCAGGTGGCCGAGGTCCCTCCCGGCCCTCCCGTGCTCTCGACTTTGGTGTTCGAGGTCTACGCCCCGGACGCCGCGAAGCGCCGGGCGTTCTCCGAGGCGCTCATGGCCCTGCTCGGCGAGTCTCCCGGCATCGTGGATGTGGACACCTATCTGCCCGACGCCCAACCCCTGGAAAGGCTGGTTGTGGACAGGGCGAAAGCCACCCTCAACGGCATCCCGCCCGTCCAGGTCGCCCAGACGGCGGCCTTGGCGCTCTCCGGCATGGAAGCCGGCTCAGCCCACGACACAGGGGAGTTCGAACCCACCGCCATACGCCTGAGGCTCCCGCCCGTCTCGCGCCAGGGCCTGGACGGCGTCCTGCGCATGCCCCTCGTCTCGCCGAACGGCACTTTGCTGAGGCTTTCCGACCTCGTGCAGCGGCGGACCCTCCTGGCCGACGAACCCGTCTACCGCAAGAACCAGAGGGAGGTCAGCTACGTCATCGCCGATGTGGCCGGGCAGGCGGAGAGCCCCGTCTACGCACTGCTCGAGCTCAAAGGCCCTATCCAGGACCTGGCCGAATCCATGGGCATCGACCTGGTCCAATATTTCGCCGAGCAGCCCTCGGACCCTTCGCAGACCGCGCTGAAGTGGGACGGCGAATGGCAGATCACCTACGAGGTCTTCCGCGACTTGGGCGCGGCCTTCGCCCTGGTATTGGTGCTGATGTACGTCCTCGTCGTGGCGTGGTTCCGCTCGTTCACGGTTCCGCTCGTCATCATGGTCCCCATCCCGCTGACCCTGGTGGGCATCCTGCCGGCCCACTGGGGGCTGGGCGCGTTCTTCACCGCAACCTCGATGATAGGCTTCATCGCCGGGGCGGGCATCGTGGTGCGCAACTCCATCATCCTCATCGACTTCGCCGAGCTGCGCATGTCCGAAGGCATGTCCCTGCGCGACGCGGTGGTCGACGCCGGCGTGGTCCGCTTCAGGCCCATGCTGCTGACGGCCGCCGCCGTCGTCGTCGGCGCCGTGGTCATCCTCTTCGACCCCATCTTCCAGGGGCTGGCCGTGGCCCTCATCTCCGGCGAGGTGGCGTCCACCCTGCTGTCGCGCACGGCCGTCCCCGTCCTCTACTTCATGCTCAAGAGCCGTTTCCCGGAGGCTTCATGACCGTCGAGAACAAGGTCCGCGTCCTGGCCGGGTCGAACATCCTGGCCAGCCTGCTGCTGGCGCATTACCACAGCCCGAAATGGCTCTGGTTCACCGCCTTCGTCGGGGCCAACCTGATACAATCGGCCTTCACGGGCTTCTGCCCGGCGACCCGCCTGCTCAAGGACGGGTCCAAGAACGGCTGCTGCGGAGGCTGACATGCCGCACCCCTTCCCCCACCGCTACGAGACCTCCCTGCACCGCACGGAGGGCCGGCGGGCCGTCCTGAAATACGGCGAGGCGCGCCCGCTCGACGGGGCGCCGCCGCCCCAGTTCGACGGGCCCGACGGGGCCTGGAGCCCGGAGGCCCTGCTCCTCAGCGCGGCGGAGCTCTGCCTGATGACGACCTTCCTGGCCCTGGCCGAACGCGCGAGGCTCGAGGTCCCGGGCTACCAGTCCGCCTCGGAAGGGACCCTCGATAAGACCGCCGACGGGCTGGCCTTCACCCGCGTCGTGCAGCGCGTGCGGCTCGCCCTCGCCCCCGCCGACGCCGAGCGCGGCGCCGAGCTGCTCAAGAAGGCGAAGAAGCACTGTATCGTCTCCAACGCGCTGAAGACCCCGCCGGAGCTCGAGGTCGAGGTGGTGACGGCCTAGTAGCCGAAGCCGCTGGGGCCGGGCAGCTTGTCGTCCTTGCCGCGGATGACGCCCAGCTGGTTGTTCAGGATCTTGGCGTCCTTCTCGCTGATCTTGAAGGTGCCGTCCGGCTGCACGTACTGGGAAAGCTCGGCGCCCAGCTTCTCCAGGCGGTAGAGCGTCTCCTTGTCGAGCCCGTAGCGCTGCAGCGAACCGTCCTGTCCGGCCATGATGATGGCGCGCATCGTGCGGGCCCGCCTGGCCTCGACCGAACCCGCCGCGGCGGCGGGCGCCCCGGGCTCCGCGGCCTCTCCCCGCTCCCGGGCCTCGCGCTTCTCGAAGGTCGGGACGGCCGTCATCACCGGGGCCGGGCCGGCGGCGCCGCCGCCTCCGGCGGCCTTCTTGACCAGCCCTTCGGCCTTCGGGGGCGGCGGCGCCTCGGGCTCGGGCGTCTGCGGTATCGGCGGGGCCTCCGGCTCGGGCTCCGGCGCCGGGTCCGCCTGGGGCTGCGGCGCGGGCGGGGCGATTTCGGGGCTGAGGGGCAGCTCCCCCCACTTGGGCGCGAAATCCATCGAGGACCGCCCCGCCGGCCGATAGTCGGCGGACCGGCTGGCCTGGCGCTCCGCGCCTCCAATCGACATCGGCACGGAGCGCGCGCCGCCCCCGCGGCCGGGCTGCATCAGCCAGGCGACCAGGATGCACAGGGCGATGGCCCCCACGCTGAGGATCATGCCGCCGTGCTCCCGGATGAAATCGCGCACCGGGTCGTTGCTGCCGCTGGCCATCTACCCCAGAGGATAGAGGCCCCGCCGGGGAATATCAAGCCCCGCCGGGTCCACCCCCGCATTGCAAACCGATTGCAGCGGCGGCCATCCCCCGAGGGGCAGGCGGCCGGCCCCTGGACGGCCCGAGGCGGCAGGCCTACCGTGAACCTGATGACGGCCTCCGTCGCCGCGCTGGCGCTCGTCCTTTCCTGGGCGGCCCCCCTGGCCGCCGAGGATGAGCCGCAGCCGGGGTCTCCTGCCGTCACGAACGCCGAGCCGCGCCGCCTGGACCTGGAGGACTACCGCCGGCGCATGGCCGAGCGCGGCGCCGACCCCGACGGGGCCGACGTGCTGGCGCGCCTGGCAAAACTCGACCGCGACGCGACCGAACTGGACCCCGCGCAGGCGCCGGAGGGTCCCGGCTGGGACGGGGTGGTCTCGCTGCGCGTCCCGGTGGCCGGCCGGCCGACCCAGGTGCTCTATCGTCCCGGCTTCGGAAAGGAGCAGATGGCGGGACTCTTCGCCCGCGGGACGGACGGCTCCTTGACGCCCTTGAAAGTCGCCGAAGACGGAGGCCTGCGTCCCGTACGCCCCGCCGCCGCGCCGGGCTCCGGCCCGGAAGCGGCCCGCGGCGCCGCGCGCCTGAAGGGGGCGCTGGCCTCCGGCGCCGCCTTCGACGGCGGGGCGGGCCTGCGCGACGTCCCCGCCGCCCTGTCCCCCGTCGCCCTCCCCCCGGCGCCGGCCGCGCCCAAACCTGCCGCCCCGCCGGCCGCCGACCTCGCCCTCGCCGGCTGGCGCGTCGACGGCACGAAGGTGAAGGACGCCTCCGGCAAGGAGGTCGGCCACCGCTTCGAGCTGGCCGGCCGCAAGCTGCTCTTCGTGCACGCCGGGAACGCGGGCGGCCGCGCCGACGGCGCGCCCTGGCAGGACTACTCCCTGGACGGCCGCAGGCTGGGGCGGTATGAGGAAGTGACCGAGCGCGCCGCCGGCCGGGGCGCGCCCAAGGACCTCTTCTCCGGTTCGCCCGAGCTGCGCTTCCGGCTCGAGGGCGGCAAGCTGCTGGCCCCGGACGGCAGCAAGGTCGGCTTCGTGCCCAAGGATGCGCGCTACGGGGACGAAACGGTGGTGTTCTACTATGGCGAGAACCGGAGCGGGGCGGACGGCGGCTCGCCCTGGTTGGTCTATTCCACCGCCGGCCAGCGGCTGGGAGACTACGAGGCCGTGCGGGCCCGTTCGGTGGTCGACCACGACGGCAAGACGCAGACGCGCGTGCTGGCGCCTGCGGGGACGCTGTACCGCGCGCTGGACGGCACCCTCTATGAGCCGGGCTCCAAGGGCGGGGCCCCGCGCCCCTTTTTCGACGCCGCCGAGACGGCCACCCTCAAGCAGCTCGACAAGCTGTCCGCGGTGAAGGCGATGCCGGAGGGCAGCGTGACAGAGCGCCTGCTCAAGAAGCTGGCCCTGGCCCAGGCGGAGAAGGCGCTCGACGCCCGTTTCGCCGAGAAGTTCCCCATCGTGAAGGACGCCGACCTGGCCCGGCATCTTCCGGAACAGCTGCGCAGCCTCTCGCAGGGGAGCCTCGACGCTCTCGCCCCCCGCCGCTCGGAGCTGGAGGCCGTGCGCGGACGCTACCGTGCCGAATACGAGCGGCTGCGCGACGAGTACGACGCGCTCAAGGCCGGCGGGACCGACGGTGACGCGCTGCTGCGCGCCGCCGACCGGCGCAACCGCGCCGGAGAGAAGGTGGAGGGCCTGGACGGCGCGCTGCGCGCACTCTCCGACCGCAGCGGCGTCGGCGAACGCCTGGCCGAGTTGCGTCGGTTGCGTCAGGACGGCGGGGCCGACGCGGCGCTCTCCGGGCCGGGGCGCGCGGCCCTCGACTATACGCGGCGCATGGAACGCCTGCAGGCCACCGCCCCGGAGTTCGACGCCCTCGCCGCACGGGTCGGCGAAAGCAAGGCTCTGCTGGCCCGCCTCCCCGAGGGCAGCGACGCCTGGCGCAGGGCGGCGGCCGCCGACGCCCGGCTCTCCCGCCGGCGCGACGCCCTGGTCACCGAGCGCCAGGGCCTGCGCCGCGAGCTCGAGGCGGACCTCTCTTGGGCCCGGGGCACGCGCCTGGCTGTCGAGCGCCTGGCCGCGGCGGAGGGCGCCGGGAACGCTTCGGAGCGTGCCTACTGGGAGCGCGCTCTGCGCGAGAATTGGCTGCGCGCCGAACTGCAGGGAGGGCAGACCCTGGAGCAGCTGCGCGGGCAGTACTCCGGGTCCGAATGGCGGCGCTGGGAGCCGACCTTGGGGTATCTGGAGGGTGTGCAGGCCTCCTACCAGTGGGACTGGGCCCTCGCCGACCGGCGCGCCGGATTCGACGCCGGGCTCTCCGTGCTGATGGACCCCTCCGTCGACCCCGCCGTCAAGCGCCGGCTGCTGCGGCAGTAGGCTAGGCCAGGGCGGCCGATCAGACGACGTCCCCGAAACCCCTGGCTATGGCCCGCAGCGCCGCCGCGTGCAGCCCGCGCGTGCGGGCGGCGCAGGCCTTCCCGTCGACCCGGACCGAAAGCCCGAGGTCGAAGGCGTCCAGCGCGGTGGCCAGCACGCACAGGTCGGTCATGAACCCGGCCAAGCGCAGGCGGCGCACCTTCGCCCGGCGCAGACGCCCCGCCAGGCCGGTCCCCTTGAAGGCGCTGTACGAATGCTTGACCAGCGCCGGCTCCCGCCCCGAGGGGGCCAGCGTCGGCCAGACCTCCGCCCAACGCCCCTTCACCGGGCGCCAACGCCGTGCCATCGGCGAGGCCGCCCGGGTCTCGAAGCGGGCGTGGAAGACCGGGCGTCCGGCCTTGCGGAAATCAGCGAGGAGCGAGGCCGCGCGCTCGCCTGCGCGCCGCGCCCCGGGCAGGACGGCGGGGCTCGCCGGGTCTAAGAACAGCCGCTGGCAGTCCACCAGCAGCAATGCCTCTCCAACGGTGCCAACGGTGTCAGACATTCGAAAGTTCGAAACCTGACCCGGACTTTCGAAAGTTCCGAATGTCTGACACCGATGAGGCGACTTGGCCGCAGCTGACGCCGCCGGCGGTCTCCTCGGGCCAGGGGGAGTTGATGATGACCTTGAAGCCCAGGGACTCCAGGACGGAGGCCCGTTCCTTCACGCGTTCGGGAGGGTCCCGCCAATCGTCGAGCAGGCCGTTGCGCGTCGCACGCTTGGTGGGATGGACGGGGGTGAGCTTCACGACGCAGACGGCCGGGTCGAAGACCTCGCGCAGGCGCGCCGGGTCGAAGGGGAGGCCGGGCGCGGAGAGGACGTTCAAGGTGACGAGACGGTCGCCCGGACGCAGCCAGCGGCGCGCGTACTCGCCCATCCTCTCCAGCGTCCAGGTGCGGATGGGGATGAGGCTCCGGCGCACCTCGGCGTCCGTCGTATGGACGGAGAATTGGAGTTGGAACATGCCGCCGGGGAACGACCGGTCCTTGACCTCCAACAGACGCTCGAGGAAGGCGGCGGAAGGCGGGCAGTCCGGCGCCACGGTGGAGATGCTCGGCAGGAGCCCGGGCAGGCCTTCGGCCGCCAGGGCCTCCAGCGCTTCGAGCACGCCCTGGTTGAAGGTAGGTTCCCCCATGCGCGCGAAGTGCACCTTGAGCTTCTTCACCGTGCGCGGGTCGGTCTCCGGATGGGCGGCCAGGACGGTCCGGATCTGGGCGAGGATGTCCTGCGCGGGGACGTTGCCGCGGAAGCGGCGCTCGGCCGCGTCGCACATCGCGCAGCCCACGCAGCAGCCGTACTGCGTGGAGACCATGATGACCCACTTGTCGCCGCGGGGGACGCCGGGGTCGAGCGCGTCGATGAATTCGAGGCGGCGGGTGGGGTCGTCCCGGCGCTCGGCCGCATAGAGCTCGGCGATGCCGGGGATGCTGCGCAGATGCCAGGATTCGAAGCCTAGTCCGTACACCGGTCCTCCAAGAATGCGTCCGCCGCCATGGCCTGCGCCAACCCCGACGCGGCCGCCACGGCGGTCTGGCGCGGGAGGCCCGCCGCGTCGCCGGCGACGAAGAGCCCGGGAGCTCCAGGGCTCATCATGGGCAGCCTCGGACGCTGCCCGACCAGGACGAAGAGCGCGTCCACGGCCTCCGGGCGGTCTCCGACCCGTCCTGAGAGGCGTACCCCCCTCAAGCGGTCGTCGCCCAGCAGCGCGGTGACCCGCGTCCTCAGGCGCACCGAGACGCCCGGATGGCGCCGGATGGCCGAGCGCAGCGGGGCAATGGCCTTCAAACCGTCTCTCCGCACCACGAGGCAGACCCGGGCGCCTGCGTCGGCCAGGCGCAGCGCCTGATGGGCCGCGGTCTCTCCGCCGCCGACCACGGCCACACGCCGCCCCTTCCAGCGCCGGGCCGTCTCGAACGGGGCGTTCTCCAGGCCCCGCCCGCGGAAGCGGGCTTCGGACGGGAGGCCCAGCGGCAGGAATTCCGTCCCGGTGGCGGCGACGACCGTCCGGGCGCTCAGCCCCCGCCCGCCGATGCGGACCTCGAAGCCCCTCCCCGACGAGCGGACGGCCTCCGCCTCCCCGGCAATGCTGCGGGCGCCGTGGTTCCGGGCCTGAGCCGCCAGACGTCCGGCCAGGGCCCGTCCGGTCACCCCCGCGGGGAAGCCCGGATGGTTGGTGATGAGGCCGAGACCGGTGCATTTGCCGCCGACGCGCCCCGATTCGACGAGGACGGTCCGCCGGCCGGCGCGCGAGAGGTAGAACGCCGCGGCCAACCCCGCGGGCCCGGCGCCGATGACGGCGCAATCCCAGGTCACCGCTCCCCGCCGCCGGCCAGACGGATGCGGCGGCGCAGGCCGCGGCTGGAGATGTCCTGCTGGGTCCGGCACGAGCAGTAGTAGACGGAAAGCCTTTCGGCGCGGCGCAGGGCGAACAGGAGCAGGCTCAAGGCCGCTTCGTCGCCCTCGGCCACCGGCTCCCAGAGGAGGCCCGAGGACGCCTCCCCCCCCGAGGCGTAGCCTTGTTCGCTGACCCTGCCCGCGTTCTCCCGGCAGGCGAAGAGCTCGTGGATGTTCATGAAGGGGACGCCCATGGCGTCGAGCCGCAGCACGAGCTCCTCCATCTCCGGCATCCGGTCCGGCACCACAGGCACCTCGACGGCGGTCTCGGCGAAGAACTTCAGGGCGCGCCCGATGGGCTCGAGGTCGAAGTCCCGGGCCACGGCGTTGAAGCGCAGCGCGTCGAGGCCGGCTCCCTTGAGCTCGGCGAGCAGGCCGTCGGTCAGCTTGTCGCCGTTGGTGTAGAGGTCGATGCGGACCCTATCGGGCAGGGCGCGCAGGGCCCGGACCAGGCGGAGCAGGCGCTCGGGGCGCAGGGTCGGCTCTCCCCCGCTCACGCCGACGCTGCGCAGCGCGTAGCGCCGGACGACATCGCCGGCGTCCTCGGGCTCCGCCAGCTTGATCCCGTGCACGACCAGTTCGTCGGTGCGCGGCTTCTGGTTGAAGCAGAAGAAGCAGTCCCGGGTGCATAGGCCGGTGACGAAGGCGTTCGTGCCCTTCCCCCCCAGGCAACCCCGACAGCCCGGCGGCAAGGCCTTCGTGTAGAGGGTGCGCCGTTCGATGCTCCCCTTGATGCCCTCCGCTTCCAGAGCACCTAGGAGACGCACGATGCGCTGCTCGCGGCCCTTGTCTTCGGCCGCCCGGGCCACTCCCACCCCGTGCCTCAGGCCGTCCGCCTTGCGCGCATACCAGCTCAAATCGTCGTTTTCTTTAAGCATTTTCCTTATATAAAGGAGGCCTATGTCCGTATAGCTACGCTTTTGCCAACCGGGCCAGGGCACGACCGACCGCCCCGCAGATGCCGGCCAGCTGGCTCTGAGTCACGGTCAGCGGCGGGGCGAATTGCAGGGCATCCGCCTCGATGCCGCACAGCACCCCCTCTTGCAGCGTGAGCTCGCGCAGCTTCCGGCGCCGCTCAGGGGACAGCCGCACCGAAACGCTGGCCAGAAGGCCGATGCCGGCCACCTCGCCGTGAGCTCCCGCACGCCGCTCGAGCAGCTCACGCAGGCGGACCCCCTGGCCTCCACCGACCCGATGAGCCCGCCCAGCAGCTGCAGGGTGGCCAGGGCCGCCGCGCAGGAGGCGGGATGCCCTCCGAAGGTGAAGCCGTGGGCGAACGGCTCCGAACGGAACAGCTCGGAGACCTGGCGCGTCATCAGGACCGCCCCCAACGGGGCGACCCCGCCGGCCAGGCCTTTCCCGACCACCAGGATGTCCGGCTGGATCCCCCAATGCTCGGCGGCGAACCAGCGTCCCGTGCGTCCCAGCCCCGTCAGGACCTCGTCGAGGATGAGCAAGGCGCCCGCTCCGCGCAGGGCGGCGGCCACCCGGGGCCAATACCCCGCGGGGGGCACTTGGACCCTCCCGGCCGCGGCCACGGGCTCCGCCACCATGGCCGCCAGGCGCCCAGGGCCCAGGCGCTTGATGGCCTCCTCGACGGCGCCCGCGCACTGCAGCCCGCAGCGTTCCGGGCTCGCCCCGAATGGGCAGCTCGCGCAGTCGGGAGGCTCCACCTCCAGCGTGTCGGGCAAGAGCGGTCCCAGGCCGCGGCGCAGCTCCTCGAAGCCCGTCACGCTGGTCGCACCCAGCGTCGCCCCGTGATAGGAGCCCCGCCGGTACATGAAGACCGTCCGCGAGTCCCCGGTCCGGGAGCGTCCGGACAGGCGGGCCAGCTTCAAGGCCGTGGCCACGCCCTCCGAGCCCCCCGAGCAGAAGAAGACCCGCTCGAGCCCCTTGGGGGCCTTCTCCACCAGCGCGTCCGCCAGCTCCAACGCGGGCCGGTGGGAGCGCCAGTCCAGCGGCGTGTAGGAGACCCTCCTCAGCTGAGCGGCGAGCCGGCCGACCACCTCCGGGCGCCCGTAGCCGACCGGGACGCACCAGCAGCCCGACAGCGCGTCGATATACCGGCGCCCGGCCTCGTCCCAAACGAAGGCGCCGCGCGCCCGGTCGATGACCAGGAGGGGACCGGCGTCCAGCGCGGCCCCGGTGGTCAGCAGGCGGTCCCGCCCCCTCGCCTCGCTCACCGTCCTCCTCCCACCAAGGCCGCCCCCGCGCTGAGTAGGTCGCGCCCGAGCAGCACGCTCAAGCCTCCGCCGAGGCAGATCCACGCCGCGAACGGGCGGGTGCGCCGGAACGAGAGGTGCGCCAGGCCCCGCCGCCCCGCCCAGCCGCGCAGCGCGGCGGCCTGGCGGGACGTCAGGCCGTCGGGATAGACGCGCCTGAAATGGCGCTCGGAGAATTCAGCGTCCTCGGCCACGGCGGCCAGGGTGGCCGGCGACGGGACCAGCGATGGGGTGACCCGGTCCGGGGGCAGGATGAACCCGTCCTCCTCCAGGAACAGCAGGGCCAGCCCCCAGGCGAAACCTCCGAAGAGGCCGGCCCAGGCCCAGCGTTCCCAGCCGCCCGCCGCGCCCAGGGCCCAGGGGGCCGCGGCGAGCAGAGGCCCGGCGACCCAGGCCAGCGCGATGAATTTCTCCCGTGCCCCCATGACGAAGGAAAGGGCGCCGCGGCCGGCCGCCATCCCCAGCGAGAACAGCAGCCACAGGCCGAAGCGCGAGCCCAGCTCCGCCGCCGGGGCGCCCAGCGACCAGAGGCAGGCGACGGCGGCCCCGGCGGCCAGCCGGGCCGTCCAGGCCCCGACGCTCCGCCGTGCCCCGTCCCAGAACACGCAGAAAATGAGCGCGGCCCACACCCCCCCGGCCCAGCCATGAGCGGCGGTCATGAACGCCGCCCCGGCCCCTGCCATGGCGCACTGGTCGGCCAAGGACGAGGCCAGGCGGCCGGGGCGCCGCGTCAAGGCCACCCGCAGGCGAAGCCCCGCGCGTCGGCCCTGCGCCTTGAGCTCGGCGTGACGCTTGGCCGCGTATTCGGGGAAGCGGCACAGCCCCATCTGGCCGAGGAACCCCGCCCCATGGCGCAGGCGCGTGTGCCAGAACCAGAATCCGCCCGCGGCGAGGATGACGGCGGCGGCCGGGATGAAGGTGTTGAGCAGCAGCACGAGCGGAAGACGCCAGCGCTGAGCCGCCAGAGCCGGCTCGGCCAGCGGGGCCAGCCAGGCGAGCAGGATGAAGAGCTTGGCGTCCCCGGCGGGCCATACCCCCAAGCGCCACAGGGCGACGCCGGCCAACAGCGACGCGCCGGCGCTGAGCGCCCCGTCGCGGTAGAACGCCGCCACGAAGCGCGCGGAGAGGAGGACGTAGCCGGCCAGGATGCCCAGGGCGAGCAGGCGCAGCACGGCGTTCGGGATGCGGCGCCTCAGGCTGTCCTGACGGATGACGGCGAAGGCCGCGGCCCCGCCGACGGCCCAGGCGCCGGCCCGGACGCAGAGCTCCAGGCTCACGCCGTCCGTCCGGCGCGCGGGGAGAACTCCGCCGTCCCGGCGGAGCGCGCGTAGCTCTTGTGTATCCCCACGCAGGCGCCCAGGTCCGGACAGGTCCGGCAGACCAGGGCGTTGACCACCTTGGCGGGGTCCAGGGTGGAGCGCGCGTGCTCCCGCAGGGCCGGGCCCAGCACGCAGAGCGGCAGATGGTAGAGGTCCAGGCGCGCGACCCGGCGCAGCGCGGGGAGGGCGTCCTCCAACGCGCGCGAGCAGGCTTCCATGCGCAGCCCGGTCACCTCCTCGGAGCGCGCGGCCCGGCCTTCGAATTCGGGGAAGATGACGGCCAGGCCGTCCAGGCCCGGCAGGCGTTCCGCCAAGAGGTCCGCGGCCGTGCGCAGAGAATCGAGCAAAGACCGGGTGAGCACGAGCCTGACGACGACGCGCTGGCCCCGGCGGCGCAGGCGCAGCAGGTTCGCCGTGCCCGCCAGCCCCTTCTCCAGCCCGCGCCGCGGCCCGGCCACGTTGACGCAGGTCTCGAACGGGGACCCGGCCGCCGCGCACAGCCGGGCGGCGAAGGCAGGGTCCTCCAGCCCCCGGCCGTGGGTCAGCAGCCGCACCAAGCGGCCCGGGAACTGGCGGCGCACAGCGCTCAGCAGCGCGAAGAAGCGCGGGTGCAGCGTGGGCTCTCCCCCGGTCAAGGTGACGCTGTCGCGGGCGTCGTTGAACTTATGGAACCGCTCCCGCCCCGCCTTGAACATCGCCAGGCGGCGCACCAGCACGGGCAGGCTGTGCTCCTCGGTGGGGCGCCGGAACGCCCCCTCCGGATTCGAGCAGAACACGCAGGCTTCGTCGCAGCCCGGCCAGACGGGGACGTCAACCATGGACCGGCTCCAGCTCGGAATCGCCCCGCCGCTCGGCGTAGCCGCGCCAGACGCCTTCGCACTCGGGCTCGAGGCGGCAGCCGCGGCAGCGTGCGGTACGGACCCGCGCGCCGTCGCGGCGCGAGCCCTGCACGTCGTCGTTGACGAAATCGGGCGCCCAATGCCGCACCGAGGAGAAGGCCCGGGCCTCGCGCAGCTCGCTGACCTGGCCCAGCCAGTCCCGGAACAGGC
This sequence comes from Elusimicrobiota bacterium, assembly GCA_016218495.1. GTDB lineage: Bacteria > Elusimicrobiota > Elusimicrobia > UBA1565 > UBA1565 > SCTT01. The sequence goes on along the minus strand of JACRDU010000009.1, from coordinate 64,155 downwards.
ACAGCGGAACGTAGCGCACGCACCAGTCCGAGGTGCCGGCCTCCCGCCCGATGGCCAGCGCGCGGCGCATCGCCGAGGCCGCCTCCCCCAGCCGGGGGACCCACTCCTCGAAGTCCTCCGCCGCCCCGCCCACGCTCGGGTCCACGAAGATGAACTCGGCCGAGCGCACCTCGAGGGCGACGAGCAGGTAGGCCAGGGCCGGCAGCGCCCTGACGTTGCGCCGGACCACAGTGCTGTTGACCGACAGGCGCCCCACGCCCGCCGCCTTGAGCGCGGCGAGCCCCGCGATGAGCTCCTTGAAGTTGCCCGCCGCTCCGGTGAGCCCGTCGTGGAGCTCCGCCCCGTCCCCGTGCAGCGACAGCATCACGTCGGTCAGGCCGGCCGCCACCGCCGCCCGCGCGAAGCCCGGCCGGGAGAACATGCGCCCGTTGCTGGCCAGCGCCACGCGTGGGAACCCCAGCGCGCGGGCCGTCCCGACCAAGGTCAGGAAGTCGGGGCGGATGGTGACCTCTCCCCCCACCAGCTCCAGGGCGTCGCAGCCGTCGCGGCGGGCGCTCGCCATCGCGGCGACGACCTCGCGGGTGGTGCGCTGCGGGAGCGCGCGGCGCCGCAGGTGGACGCAGAACCCGCAGCGGTTGTTGCAGGCGTAGCCGGTGAAGGCCACAAACTTCTTCATGGCGCGGGCACCGGGACGAACTCGCCCCAGCCGAAGAGCTCGGGGTACTCGTGCCAAGGCCCTTCGCAGACCGGGTCGTGCACGCAGCCGCCGCAGGCCGGCCCCTTGCGCTTCTGGACCTCGAGGCGCTCGCGCGTGAAGTCCTCGCAGACCGTGCCGTCGGCGTGATGGATGGTCATCACGGGCATCTCCGTCTCGGCCGCGCAGTCCTCGTAGCCCTTGAGCAGGCAGAGCGGGACGGCCTCGGTCATGACCCGGGCTCCCAGGGCCCGCCCCGCATCCACCGCACGCAGGATGAAGGGCACCGCCGCGGCCTTGCGCGGCACGATGAGGGCGGCGTTCTCGGCGGCCTTGCCGACGATATGGACGAAGGCGAACTGGATATGCCGCACCCCGGCGCCGGCCAGGAGCGCGGCGAGCGCCGGGAGGTCGCCGGCGTTCCCGCGCGTGACCACGCTGTTGGTCATCACGCGCTGCCCCATGCCGAGCAGGCCGGTGATGCCCGCCCAGGTCCGCTCGAAGCTGCCGGGCACGTCGGTCAGCCCGTCGTGGACGGAGGGCGTGGAGCCGTGCAGCGACAGGGCGAACTCGGTGGCCCCCGCCTCCACCAGCGCGGCCGCGAACGGGCGCTCGCTGAACCGCCGGCCGTTGGACTGGATCTGCACGCGCGAGTAGCCGAGCAGCCGGGCGTAGCGCACCAGCTCGGGCAGGTAGGGATAGACGGTGGGCTCCCCTCCGGTGAAGACGATGGAGTCGGCCTTCGCCCGGCCCGCCCGCATCGCTGCGATCAGGTCGGGGGCGGAGCGGGGCTCGGGGAAGCGCCGGCGCAGGTCTCCCTGCACGCAGAAGAGGCACTGATGGTCGCAGGCGTAGCCGAGCTTGAGGTCTATCTTGGCCGCGCGGCGGCGGCCGTCAGGTCCCGCTGCCGTGGGAACCGTGGGAACCGTGGGAGCCGTGCGAGCCGTGCGAGCCGTGGGATCCATGGGAGCCGTGGGAGCCGTGGCTCACATGACTGCCGCCCTGGCCTCCCGAGTTATGGAGGTAGTTGTAGTGGGCGGCCGGGGCCTGCGGGGCGTTCAGGAAGGCCGTCCCCACCAGGCCCAGGACGACGGCCGTCTTGACGACGTCGGCCTCGACGATCTTCCCTTCCTCGCTGCCGAGGAACATGGCCGCGTCGCGCGCCGCCTGGCGCGAGACCTCGGTGAAGCCGTCCTTGGGCGCCTTGCGGCGCGGCTTACGCCCTTTCTTTCCCACCGTTGGTACCTTCTTGGGAGTATAGGGCCTGATGGGACGGAACTGCCAGCTCTATCGTCACGCCTCCCCCTGACGGGGGTCAACGGAGTCCCAGAGGTAGCGTCCCGCCCGTCGGACGCGGCGCAGCCGTCCCATGCGCTCCAACCTCTCGGCGGCGGCCAGGATGGCGGCCCCGCCGCGGCAGTCCTGGCAGAGCGGGGCGGCCTCGGCCAGGGTCAGCAGGGCCTCGGTCTCCAGGGGGCCGCGCCGCAGCAAGGACTGCACGCAGAGCTCGTTCTCGGTGAGCAGGCGGCGGCGCGGGTCCGTGCTCGGCGGCCCGCCGCGCGGCGGCGCCCGGCGGGCCGCCGGACGGAACTCCGCGGAGCCGTGGCGCGCCAGGTAGCCGCGGTCCACCCCCGGACAGCGCGCCTCGTACGCGCAGCCCGCACAGCTCTCGGGCCGGCCCTTAACCCGGGCGACGTTCTCGTCGAGGTCGGAGACCGTCCCGTCCGGCTCCACGGTCCACGCGTCGAAGCGGTGCCAGCCCAGCATCCGCCCCTCCCGCCCGGGCAGCAGGCAAGGGGTGAAGTGCAGGAGCAGCGGGGGCTCCAGGCCCTCGCGTTCGAAGATGCGGCAGACGCCTTCCATCGCCTCGGCCAGCTCCGAGCAGCGCGCCTCCAGCGCGGCGGTCTCCCCGGCCATCGCCCCATAGGCGAGCGGGCGGATGAAGGTGAAGCTGGTCAGGCCTTCCCGCAGGAGCCAGCGCTCGCAGAGCTCGGGAATGCCCTCGAGCGCCGGCCGGGTCAACACGACGTTCACGCCGAGGCGCAGGCCCAGGCGGCGCAGGTTGCGCGCCGCCGCTTCCAGCCGCGCATGCGCCCCCGGGACGGCTACCAGGGCGTCGTGCACCTGAGGGACTCCGTGGATGGAGAAGCGGGCCGTGGTCAGACCGGCCTCGGCCAGCGCGCGGGCATAATCCTCGTCGGCCAGGCGCAGGCCGTTGGTCTGAAGGCGCACGGAGCGGTAGCCGGTCCGCCGCCCGAAGGCGATCAGCCGGGGCAGGTCGGCGGCCGCAGTCGGCTCTCCGCCGGAGAACCCCAGGCGCCGGAATCCCGCCGCGTAGGCCTCGTGTATGCGCCGCGCCGCCCGGCGCAGCGGGAGGGCGGCCTCCCCCCGCCGGGCCGGGTCCTGGGAACAGAAGCGGCAGCGCGCGTTGCAGGCATAGCTCAATGAAACGTCGAGGCAGCGCGTCTGCTCGAGGATATCCTCGGAGACGAAGGGCTCAGCGGCCATGGACCGCCTCATAGTCGCCGCGCGGGCCGGGGCAGACCGCCGCGAGGGAGCAGGAGGCGCAGCGCGGGGCCTTCACCTTATCGGACAGATGCGCCCCGGCCTCGCCCCGCCGCATCTTCCAGGTGTCGACATGGGAGTCGACGAACCCAGGCAGATGGCAGACCGGGATATGGTCCACCTCGGCACGAAGGCCCAGCGCCCGCGCCGCGCGCAGCGCGCGCACGATGCCGCGCGCCGCCCGCGCATGCGTCGGGACGACGTCCGGGCGGCCCGCGGCCCGGCCCTGGGCTTTGACGAAGCTGACCTGCAGCCAGCCCACCCGCGGGAAGCGCCGCGCGACATAGCCAGGGAAGCGGGGCAGCGCGGCCAGGTTCTGGGCGCAGGCCACGAAGGTCAGGCGCACGGGCCGGCGCGAGGCGCACAGCGCCCGGATGCCGGCCTCGCGGCGGGCGAAGGCCCCAGGGGTCCGGGTCACGGCCAGGTCGGTGGCGGGGTCCGGGGCCGGACAGTTCACGTTGAAGCAGTCCACCAGGCCCGCCAGCCGCGCGAGATAGGCGGCGGGCAGCTCGGCGGCGAGGACCCCGCTGGTCTGCAGCTCGACGAGCTTGCCGGAGCGGCGCAGCAGGGTCAGCAGGGCGGTCAGCCCGGCCCTCGGCGCCGCGAGCGGCTCCCCTCCCGAGACCTGGACGAGGCGCTCTCCCGAGGCCCGGACCCGCCGGGCCAGGGCGGCCAGGTCGAAGCGCAGGGAACGGTCCGGGTAGGAGCAGAAGACGCAGTCCAGCGCGCACGCCCCGGTGACGCGCAGATGCAGCGCCATCAGGCCGCCGCCCGGAACTCGGCGCTGCCGTAGAGCTCGACGTAGTCCTCGCGCGGCCCGGCGCAGGACCTGCGGCGGCGGCAGAGCCGGCAGGCCGGGACCTCGCTCTTCTCATGGCCGTGCGCCCAATCGCCGCCCGGCAGCTTCTGCGCGTCGACGGCCCTGTCCTCGAAGCCCGCCAGATGGCAGAGCGGGACCCCGTCGACGAAGGCGTCGATCCCCAGCTCTCGGCAGCGGGCCAGGGCGCGGCGCAGCGCCGGGGCGGCGACGCTCACGCGCGGGACCAGCGTCGGGTCGGAGCGAACGCGCCCGAGGACCTTCACGAGGTTGAAGGAGATCTTCTTGAGCTCCGGGAAGGACGCCTTCATGGCGGACACGAACTCTTCCGCATGCGGGGCGTTGAGCGAGGTCAGCACGAAGTTGAGCCGCGTGCGCTCCGGGCCGGCGACGGACAGCAGGCTGCGCACGGCCGCCTGCCTGCGGGCGAACTTCCCGCGGGTGCCGGTCAGCGCGTCGAACAGGGCCTCGGTGTGCCCCGGGAAGTTCACGTTGAACTCCGTGACCCCGGAGTCGAGCAGCAGACGCACCGCCGCCGGGTCTTCCAGGGCGGCCCCGTTCGTGCACAAGACAATCTCGCGGGTCCCCGCGTCCCGGGCGGAGGCCGCCAGTTCGGGCAGGCCGCGGCGCAGCAGCAGCGTCGGCTCGCCGCCTTCGATGGAGAAGGTCGGCCCGCCGCGCCGGGCCAGCGCGCCGACCTCTTCCAGGGTCTGCTCCCGGCCCTCGCCGTGCGACGAGCAGTAGACGCAGGCTTGGTCGCAGCTCAGGGTGGGGTAGACGCAGGGCTCCTCCTGGGAGAAGGCCTTGATGCGCTCCCCTGCCCGCGAATCGCGCCTGCCGCGCCCCGGCGAGGCCGAGAACAGCGTCCAGGTCACCGCCCCGCCCACGGGGCCCCGGGCGCTCAGCCGGCGCGGCTCACGCTCCAGCGTCCAGCCGGCTTCGAGCAGGTCCTTCGCCACGGCGTCCGCGTCCGGGACCGCCCATTCGCGCCCCGAGCCCGGTCCGCGGCGCTCTAAGGACGGCCGCCCGGCGTCGTCCACCCAGAGCAGGAGCCTGCCCAGCGAATGCGTCCACTCGCGCACGCGCTTGAGCAGAGGCACGCGCTGCTCCGGCGGGACGGCGGCATAGATGTTGGACAGCACGACGGCCAGCGTCGCCCGGCGCGAGCCCGTGAAGAGGCGTTCCCAGGCGCGCGGGTCGCCGAGGTCCTCGAGGTGGAGGTGCTGCCCGCTGCGCACCGGGCAGACCTCGAAATAGTCGTAGTGGAGCGTGGAGACGATGTGGGTCTTCGACGCGTTGTGGCAGAGGCTCCACTCCGACGGAACCCCTTCCCAGCCGACCCAGTGGACCTGGCTCGAATCCATGGGAATCTCGCCGAGCAGGCCGCCGAGCAGGCGCTTGAAGGCGCCGGTGGCGGCCAGCTCGCCCCAGAGCACCTCGGCCTCCATCGCGCGCAGGAAGGACCTCACCGCCGGCCAAGCCTCGGCCCTCCCGTCGAGACGCAGGGTCTCTTCAGCCAGGCGCGCCGTCTCCGCCAGCGCCGTCAGGCGCACGCGGGCGTCCAGCTTGGTCCAATCGAAGCCGTATTGCTCCATGACCTGGGCCAGCGGGGCCCCGGCGGCGTACCCGCCCTCTCGCTCGCGCGCGGCCTCCAAGCGGGCCCACAGGCGCTCGAACAGGCCGGTCCGCCTGCCGGCCGTTTCCGGGCCCTCCAGGGCCTCCAGCGCCCGGCGGATGGGGCCGACCCGGTGCAGGCTGAGCACACGGAACGCCAGCAGGTCGGCCTCGCGCAGGTCCTCTGCAGGGAAGGACTCCGTGGAGAGGACGCGGTACGGGGGCCCGGGCTCGCTGACGATGCCGAAGGCGCCGGGCGCGCGGCCGAACTCCGCGCCGGGCAGGGCCAGGGCGCGCGGGAGGAAGAGCACGTCCGGCCGGCAGCCCAGCGCCCACTCCAGGGACTCGCGGTAGCCCAAAAGGGTGTCGTCGGGCAGGCCGTGGATGAGCTGGATGTGCAGCGAGAGCTTGGGCGCGTAGCGCTTGATCGCCGCCACCGCGCGCTCGGTCTTGGCCCGGTCGAAGCCGCGCCGCATGCGGCGCAGCGCCGCCGGCTGGATGGTCTCCACGCCGGCCCCGAGGGAGAACTTCCCGGAATCGAGCACCCGGGCCAGGTCCTCGTCGATGCGCGCCAGCGTCGTCTGGAAATGCCAGTGCGTGCTCTTCGGGCCGGTGATCCTCTCGAAGCCGGCCAGGAGCTGCATCGCGCGGGCCTTGTCCGCGAACATGTCCGAGTCGCTGACGAAGTAGTAGATGCCCGAGGCCTGCTCGGCCACCCGGGTCACCTCCGCCAGCGCCCGGGAGGGCGGGAACCAGCGGCGCGGCTGGTGGTTCTGCCAGTCGCAGAACCGGCACTGCAGCGGGCAGCCGCGCGAGGTCTCCAGCACGAGCTGGTCGCCGGTGCGGACTTTGAAGGTGCCGTCCAGGTAGGGGGACGGAAGGATGGAGAGGTCCTCGATGAGCGGCCGCTCCGGTCCCCGCACGGTCCCGCCGCCGCGCCGCCCCAAGGTCCCCGCCAGCCCCGCCACGCCCTCCGCGCCCCTGGCCCCCGAGCAGAGGCGCTCCAGGAGCTCGGCATAGGTCAGCTCGCCCTCCCCCAGAGCGATGAGGTCGACGGCGGGATTCTCGGCGAGCAGGGCATCGGCCTTCGGGAAGGCCTCCGGCCCCCCGAGCACGATGAGCACGTCCGGACGCTCCTTTTTCAACGCCGCGGCGGCGGCCAGGCAGGCCTCCAGGTTCCACAGATAGCAGGAGAAGCCCACCAAGGCCGGGTCCTCGGCGAGGATGTCGGCCAGCAGGCGCCCGTGCGGCACGTCCGCCTTGCGCTCTATGAGGACGGTCCGCGCCCGGCCGCGCAAGGCGGGCAGCGAATCGGCGTAGGACTTGAGCAGGCCCAGAGACAGCGAGTGGCGGTACTGCTCCCGATAGCGCAGGCCGGCCAGGACGGCGGTGACCTGGCGCGTCACGCCGCCTCCGCGCGCAGCACGCACCAGCCGCCGGCGCTCGAGGCGATGCTGGCGGCGGGCTTGGCCAGGCGCCAGCCGGAGCGCCGGAGGTCGTCGGACAGCGACGACTCCTCGGCCGAGTCGAAGACGGCCAGCGCGGCCCCCGGCAGAACGCGCGCCCTCAGGCCGCTCAGCAGGGCGCCGCGCGCGGCCGGGTCCAGGCGCCCGCAGACCTGAGAGAGCACGACGCGGCGCAGCGGCCCGGCCTGCTCCGGAAGCGGGTCCCCTGGGGCGAAATGGCGGGCTCCCTTGCAGGGCTCGCCCGGCTTCGGACCGGACGGCAGCCAGTGCCAGCGGGCGGCGCCGGGCAGGAAGCGTTCCTCAGCCCGGGCCAGGGCCTCGGTGCCCACCCACAGGGCCTGCGCCCCGTCGCGTCCGAGCAAGGCGTCGCAGAGGCGGTGGAAGCCGCGCCCGGCGGCGGCCTCCCGCCACAGCGCATCGCGCCGTTCGCGGTCCAGGAAGGCCTCGACCTCGGCCAGGGCGGCCGGGTCTTCCCGGAAGGACTGCGCGGCGAAGCGGCCCAGCGCCTCCAGGATGCCGGCCTCGCGCTCGGCCTGCGGCAGGGCCGCCCAGGGCTCCTCCGAGAAGGTGACGAAGCCCAGCAGGTCGCGCCGCGCGCGCTCATAGAGCGGGCCGAGGTCGAAGGGCGTCCCCGCCAGGGAGGCGGCGAAGCGGCGGAACGCGGACAGGCCCCCGGCGCGGCGCAGGACCCGCGCCGCCGCCGGGTGGCGCTGCAAGGTGAACATCTCGAAGGCCAGCCGGTCGGCCGCGGCCAGCGCGGCCGCGGGGAAGGTCTCTGTCTCCAGCACCCGGTAGGGCGGCTCGGTCTGCACGCGCAGGCCGAAGGCGGCGGGCTCACGCCCCATCTCGGAGCCGGGCAGGGCCAGGGCCGGGAAGAGCATCAGGGTATCGGGCTCGAGGGCCAGGGCGAATTCCAGGGAAGCCTCGAATCCCTCGGGGTCGTCGCCGGGCAGGCCGTAGATGAGCTGCAGGTTAAGGCGGGCGCGCGGCGCCAGCCGGCGGAAGGCCGCGGTGCGCTCCCGGATGGCGTCGGCGTCGAAGAACCGCGATACGGCCGCCAGCGCGCGCGGATTCGCGGTCTGCAGGCCCACGCAGACGGTGAACTGGGTCGAATCCAGCGCGCGCAAGGCCTCGTCGTCGAGGCGGGGCAGGTAGGTGTGCACCTCCCAGACGCAGGGGCGGCCGTCGGCCGCTTGCCGCCAAGCGCGGACCAGAGCCGTCCCCCGCACCGGGTCCAGGAAGAGGTCCGAGTCGCAGACGAAGACGCGCGCCTCGGGGTTGCGCTCGAGCAGGAGCCGCATGTCCTCCTCGGCGCGCCCGAGCGAGAAGCGGCGCACCTTCTGCTTGTTCTGCCAGTCGCAGTACTAGCAGCCGAACGGACAGCCGCGGGAGGCCTCGAAGCAGACATGCCGGGCCGGGCCGTGCGGAAGCAGGCCGGCCGCGTACGGCGAGGGCAGTGCGTCCAGGTCCGCCGACACGGCGTGCCCGCGGCCCAGGACCCGCGCCTCGGGGTGCCGGCCGGCCGCTAGGTCCTCGAGGAGCCCCGAGAAGACCTCTTCCGCCTCCCCCACCACGACGAAGTCGGCGGCCCCCGTGCCGGCCAGGTAGGCCTCGGGGCGGGAGGAGGGCTCGGCGCCGCCGAGGACGACCGTGACGGCGGGCCGGACGGCCTTCAGCTCGGCCGCCAGGCGCCGGACGAAGGCGGCGTTCCACAGGTAGCAGGAGATGCCCACCACGTCGGGCGCGCGCGCGGCCAGCTTCCGGGCCGCCGCCTCGGGGTCGTCGGCGGTGCACAGGACGACCAGGTCCACCTTGACCTTGCCCGCCAGGGTGGAGCGCGAGGCGGCGTGGGCCGCCAGCATCCCCAGAGCCAGCGAAGGTTCGTACTCGCAGTGGCGGATGCCGACGAGGACGGCCTTCACGGACCGGCCCGGGCCAGGGCGGCGAAGCCTCCGCAGAACACCTCGGACACCCTGTGCAGGTTCTCCAGGAGCGGTCCCAGCGGGGCGGCCGTCTGCTCGGCGACGCGGTAGTAGACCCGCGGGCAGACATGCTGCCAGCGCGCCCCGGCGCCATGGGAATCCAGGACGGCGGCGGCGCGGTCCATGTAGGCCCCGCGCGCGGCCCAGTCCACCCCCGTCGAGCCCGAGCCGATGCGGTGTCCGGCCACCTCCTCGGGGCGGAAGGCCAGGCAGCCCTCGCAGTCGTAGAAGCTCCCGTCCGGCCCCAGGACCAGCTTGTCGCAGCGGCGCCACCAGGCGGTCCGGACGCTCAGCGCGCGGGCGTTGAGCAGCGCGTGCGAGCTCATCGGCACCTCGAAGGGCAACGCTCCGCCGAACTCGGACCGGCACCAGGCCTTGAGGTCGACGAAGAAGCGCGCGAGCCGGGCGATGTCGGACTCGCTCCATTGCGAGAAGTAGTCGAGCCAGACGTCGAGGGTCTTGATTCCCTGGGCGTGGAACCAGCGCAGGTCCCCCAGCAGCTCCGGCAGCATCTCGGGCCGGACCACCATGTTCACGGCCAGCGCGTCGCGCGGCAGGCCTTCGAGCCGGCGGCTCACCGCGTCGAAGACGGAGCGGGGCGGGCCGGACCGGAAGCGCCGGTAGCGGTCGTTGGAGGCCGCGCGCCCGTCCAGGCTCACGAAGACGCGGACCCTCTCCCGCCGCAGGCGCTCATAGAGCCCGGGCTCGAGGAGCGTGCCGTTGGTGAAGACCATGATGACGGGCTCCGGCCCCGGCGCGGCCTTGGCCCGGATATGCTCCACGGCGCGCAGCAGCAGCGGGGCGTCGAGCAGGGGCTCCCCCCCGGCGAAGAGCACCGTCTTCGGCAGGGGTGCCGGGACGTCGTCGAGGAAATAATCGATTCCTCCGCGCAGGTCGTCCCAGGAGATGCGCCGCCCCTCGCCGGGCTTCTTGGCCACCGCCACGCAGCAGTTGACGCAGGCCAGGTTGCAGCGGTTGTTGAGGAAGACGTCGAGTGTGCCCGGGCCGGTGGCTGGCAGCCCCTCACTCCTCACCTTGCCCCGCCTCGAACCGGTGCTCGCAGAGCAGCTTCTGCCAGGAGGCCCGCAGGCCCTCGCAGGCCTCCCTCTGGTCCTTCGCGACGAGGGCGCGGCACAGGCCCCCGTAGCGCTCGGACTTGGGGCAGTCCTTCTCGTTCTTGGAGGCCAGGGCGGTGGTGATGCCTCCGTAGGCCTCGCAGGCCGCGCGCTCCATCGGCAGCCCTTGGGGAGCGGCGCAGTTCTTCTTGCTGGGGGTCCAGACCGCCCGGCACATGTCCACGATGCCGCGCTTCTCGCGCGCGTCGCGCACCTGGGAAGCCAGGTCGTCGCCGAGCTTCTGGCAGGCCGAGCCGGGCTCGGCCAGGATCAGCGCGACGGCGCGCTTGCATACGTCGGCGCCCTTGAGCTCCTTGTAGAACTGGGCCGCGTTGACCTCGTACCAGCGCGCGCAGGCCGCCTCGGCCTCAGGGACCGAACGGCGGTTCATCGCGTCGTAGAAGGAGAGCAGGGAATGCTCGCTGCGGCAGTTCTTCGCCAAGAGCTTGGCCGCCGGGAACTTGGGGATGAAGCCCAGGCCGTCGCAGGTCCGGTCCGAGTGCGCCACGAAGGCCCGGCACTGGAAGGTCGCGGCCAGCAGCTCCACGGCCCCTTGGGCGTCCCCTTCCGGGATGCCCCAGGCGTCCCCGCCCGCGGAGACCAGCATCTCGAAGGCCGCCGCGTTCGTGCAGTCGCTGCGCCGCTCCAGGCGGATGCCCTTCTGGGGGGCCTGCGCCGCCGCCGGGACGGCCGCCGACAGAACGACCGCTGCAATGACTGTCCTCATCACCCCTCCGCCGAACCCGCGCATTCCGGCCCGCATGGCGCGCCGTCGCCGGCCCAGGACTCCAGCACCGGCCGCAGCCTCTCGTCCTCGAGCCGTTCGAAAATCAGGTCGAACATCCCTTGGTAGACCGCGCAGCGGTCGTTGGTGGGCATGCGCCCCCAGATGGTGTCTTGGGCCGCGAAATTGTAGGCCGGGCAGACCCCGCAGAAGGGCCGGTAGGCGCAGCCGGCGCAGACAGGCTGGTCCTCCAGGTTCGACGCCACCGCGCAGGCGCGGACCGTCGGATGCTGAACCGCGTCCTCGTAGGGCGTGTCGAAGACGCTGCCCAGGCGCAGGAGCGGCTCGCCCTCCGCGGCGAGGAGGCGTCCCTCGTCGCAGGTGAAGACCCCGCCGTCGTGGTCGTAGGCCAGCTGTCCGAAGCCCGCCCCGCAGGGGGAGCGCAGGTCGGTGAAGCCCGGGTCGCGGTTGCGCAGGATCTTGGTCAGGAGCATCCCCGCGCCGCGCTCGCGCATCGGCACGCCCTCCAGGGACAGGGCCAGCGCGCGGTCGAGGCAGCGACGGTAGAAGTCCAGGAACTCGGGGACGGCGACCCCGATGGCCTTCCAGCTGCGCCGCGCGGCGCCGAACGGGGAGAGCGGGCGGGCGAACAGGCTGGTCAGCCCCAGCCGGGCGTATTCGTCGACGATGGCTTCGGCGTGGGGGAGCGAGGCCTTGGTCACGGTCAGGAGCGCGTTGGGGCGGGGATGGCGCCGGCCCGGCTCGTCGGGGTAGCGCTGGGCGATGACCTTCAGCCAATGCTCGACCGAAGCGTGGGCCGAGCCGCCGAACCAGGGCCGGTTGCGGTCGTGCACGGCGGCCGGGCCGTCGAGCGAGGTGCAGACGCCGACGCGGTTCTCCATGAGGAAGGCGAGCTTCTCGTCGTCGAGCAGGGTCAGATTGGTGACCACGGCCAGGCGCAGGGTCCGCCCCGAGGTCCCGGCGAACTCGCGCGCGTAGCGCGTGATGAACTCCAGGGTCTCCCAGTTGAGCAGCGGCTCCCCGCCCTGGAACTCGATGGTCATCTCCGGGACGGGGCTGCGGAAGGCGAACTCGACCACCTTGCGGGCGGTGTCGAACGACATGTCCGCCCCCTTCCCATTGGCCAGCGAGGAGCCCGCCTGGCAGTAGGCGCAGCCCTGGTTGCACCGGGAGGTGAGCACGGCGATGTGCAGGCGCGGCCCGCTCCAGAGGTAGGAATGCTGGCGGGCGAAGCGCGACGAGAGGCCGCGGAAGTCCAGGTGGTCGCGCACGAAGCCCTTGTCGACGAGGCCCTTGAACCAGCCCGACTCCTTGTCCGGCGCGCCGGCGAAGAAGGACTCGAACTGCGCCTGGTCCAGGCGCGCGTGGTGCCCCCAGTCGTTGGTCAGCAGCCAGGACGCGCCGAGGCGGCGGAAGTAGCAGGGACCGACGTGGTCAGGGAGCTTTTCCCGGCTGAGGGCCTTCAGGGCTCCGTCCACCGCTCTCCTCCCAGGTCTTTCCCGCCGCGCCGGGGTCGAAGCGCGCGGCCTTCGCCTCGATCTCCGCCTCGACCTCCGAGATGAGGCGGTCGATCTCGGCGTCTTCCTCCTTGGAAAGGCCTCCACCCTGCGCCTCCGGGCGCTCTCCGGCGGCGGAGAGCAGGGCCTGGGTGACGACGTATTCCCTCAGGCCCTTGTTGGCCGCCGAGACGCGCCGGCGCAGCTCCTGCGCGGCCGCCTCCTCCCGGAAGAGCGCCTCGGGGTCGCTCGTCCCGTCCGCCCCTTCCCGGAGCGCCACCCGCACGACGGTACCGCCTTTGCCGTCGGGCTTGAGCCAGACGCGCAGGCGGCGCGCCATCACGTGAGCGGCGGCCAGCACGGCGTCGGCGTGGAACACGCCGCCGTCCAAGGCGAATTCAGGCGTGGCAACTTCGTTGTTCATGCGCGCCTAGGATACGAACGCGGGCCGTGGCGGGCCATGGGGGGCGTCAGAGGGGGTCCTGACGCGCGTCAGGGGGTTTCCAGCTTGCAGCAGTGCATATAGCCGCTGGTGGGGATGGCCCCGCCGTCGATGACGCCGGGCGAACTCCCGTAGCCCATCGTGGTCCAGCCCGCCGGCGCCGAGCCCGAGCAATAGGTCCGGCCGCCGGCGCCCACTCCGTAAGCGTAGTACACCGAGCGGCACATCGCCCCGAGGAATTGGCTGTCCCCGGTGCCGACGCGGACCCGTCCCGTCGACGCGCCCACCACCAGGTCCCCGCTTTCCGCGTACATGCCCGCGTAGCTCCAGGCGTCGCCGAGCCTGAGCCAGCCGGAGTTCTCGTTGCCCTGGACATGGATGTTGGAATTGGCCACCTTCACCCCGGTGGCGTAGATGGACGAGCCGTTCGTGGTCCCCACGGCCATCACCCCGTTGTCGGGGTCGAAGATGATGTCGTTGCCGCCGCCGGAGAGGTGCAGCTTGGCCACCGGGTTGGTCGTGCCGATGCCCATGTTCCCCGACGTGTTCATGATGACGTTGCCCGCGCCGGTCACATGCAGCTTGCCCTGCGGCGCGTTGGTGCCGATGCCGACGTTGCCGCCGCCGTAGGCGAGATAGGCGTCCTGCGTCGAACGCAGCTGTTGATACACCCCGTACGGGGAGGGGTAGTACGTCGTCAGGGTCAGCTGCTCGGTGGCCAGGCTGCCCGGCTGCATGGCGAGCAGCGCCAATGCCATGAAGGCCACGCATTCCCGGCGTCCGATCTTCAGGTGGATGGTCAGCTCGCGCTCGGACATCGTGATAGGATGGTCCGATTCGCGGCTCTTGGCCAATAAGCGGTCAGCCCGGGGAAAGACGCCCGTCAGGCGGCCGAGGAGTCGGTCGCGTCCGTCAGCTTCGAGCGGTCCGGGACCTCGACGAAGCGTCCGTCGAGCCGGATCAGCTTGCGCTTGGCGAGATGGGCCAGGGCCCGGATGATGGTCTCGGGCGCCGCGCCGAGATAGTCGGCCAACTCCTGGCGCGAGAGCGGCAGCTCGACGCGCGCCGTGCCGTCGCCGGGCCCGCAGAGGCGCAGGAGGAAGGACGCCAAGCGCTCCTCGGCGCGCTGCTGGGCGCGCTCCACGAGCCGTCCCTCCACCTCGGAGGTCTCTTCGACGAGCTTCTTGACCAGCGAGCGCAGCAGCGGCGGAGCGCTCGAAACCAGCGGGGAGATCACGTCCGCGGGGAGGTAGCACACCTCGACGTCGGTCATCGCCTCGGCGTCATGGTCGTGGGGACGCTCGCCCAGGACGGCGCGGTGGCCGAGCAGGTCGCCCGGCCCGGCCAGGCGCAGAATCTGCTCCTTGCCGCCGAGCCCGACGCGGGTGAGCTTCACGAGGCCGGCGTTGAGACAGTGGACCCCGGTGGCCTTGCTTCCGGCCTGGAAGAGGATCTGCCCGCGCGGATAGGTGCCGAAGGACTTGGCGCGGTCCAGCCCGGTGAGGGAGTCGCTGGGAAGGCCGCAGAACGGACCCCGTCCCTGTTTGGCACACGATGCGCAGCTAGGGACCTGCTTGGGCCGGTTCAGCGTCGCTTTTGAATTCATCATACCCCTCGGGCCGGAGTCTCCCAAGGGATGCTAGGCAACGTTTTAGCCACCATATGCCGCCCCTCTCCGTGCTTTCGGTCAGACATGATGCAGGCTTTCCACCAAGTACGGGTCCCGCCTCGGCACCGCCGGAGCGGAGCGGAACACCCTGTCGAAGGCCAGGATGAAGAGCGCCCCGGCCCCGACGAGGATGAACGGCTCGACCCCTCCGGGCCGCATGGGCCCGGGGGCCACGGCGGGCATCACGGTGACGCAGAGGTCGACGGCCCGGCCCGCCAGCATCATCCCCGCCGCCAGGAGCAGCGGCCCTTCCCGGCGTTTCGAATCCGCGCGGAGCAGCACGACGAACGGCCCCGCGAAGTTCAGGGCCAGCGAGGCGACCATCATGCCCAGCCATCCCCCCGTGCTCCGAGCGGCGAAGAAGACGGTCTCCTCCGGGATGTTCGAGTACCAGATGAGCAGGTATTGGCTGAACCACAGGTAGGCCCAGAACGAGGCGAAGGCGAACATGAGCCGGCCCAGGTCGTGCAGATGGGCCGGCCCGAGCTCGCTCAAGACCCCCCTGCGCCTGAGCACGATGCAGAGCGCGGCGGCCGCGGCCAATGCGCTGGAGAACGCCCCGCCGAACTGGTACCAGGGGAAGATGGTGCTGAACCAGTGCGGTTCCACCGACATCAGCCAATCGATGCTGGACAGGCTGAAGGTCAGCGCGAAGACGACGAGCAGCCCCGCCGACACCGCCCGGGCCGTGCCCGCGGCGGCCGCGGGGTCGCCCGCCGCGCCCTCGTCCTGCGCTCGGGACAGGCCGCGCAGCCAGGCGTAGCCGGCATACCACAGCGCCAGATAGACCGCCGAGCGGACCGCCATCCCCGGCAGGTTCAGCCAGGCCGACTTGGCCCGGAGGACCGGGTCGTGGAGCAGGGCCTCGGCGTGCGGCCAGTGGTAGATGTGGTGCGCGCCGCAGAGCACCAGGGCCACGGCCCCGGCCGCCAACGGCAGCGTCCCGGCCATCGCCTCGGGCACGCGCCGGATGACGCCGTGCCAGCCCGCGCCTACGACGTGAAGGATGGCCGTCAGAGCCAGCGCCCCGGCGGCCAGGCCGGTCAGCATCCCGGCCGCGATCAGGACGGCGCCCCAGGTGCGCGCGGGGGCGGCGTACAGGCCCCAGGCGAAGGCCGCGGCCCCGGCCGCGGCCAGGGCCCAGAGGAAGGCCGCCTCCCTCCGGTCGAGCAGGCCGTTGCGGGATTTCATGGGCGTCCCTCCCAGGACCGGATGAAGGCGACGATTTTGCGGATGTCGGAGGCCGACAAGTCTGCGACCCCGCCCGCCGCGCGGGCGAAGGGCCGCATCGCCGTGTTCGGACGGCCGAGCGCGATGGTGGCCAGCAGGAGGCCGTCATCGGCCGCGGACAGGAACTCCTTCGAGCTCAACGACGGCGCGTAGCCGCCCTTCACATCGCGCAAGCCGTTTCCGTCGAGCCCATGGCAAGCCGAGCAGAAGCGCCCGTAGAGCACCTTGCCCTCGCCGACGGAGCTGGCCGTGCGCTCCACGCGGCGCCGCCGCGCCGTGGGGTTCGCCTCGAAGCCGCGCAGGTAGACGATGAGGTCCTTCACATCCTGCTGCGTCAGGGAGACGTTCCCGCCCCGGTGATAGGACCGCATCTCGGTCCCGTCGCGTCCCAGGAGCACGGTGCCGGCCAGGAAGCCGTCCGACGCCACGCGCAGGAAGGCCTCGTTGGTCAGCGACGGGCCGCTGGAGCCCTCGCCTTCCTGGCCGTGGCACTTCGTGCAGGAGCCCTTCCCCTCGAAGACGGTCTTGCCCACCGCCGCGGAGGCGCCGGCGAACGCACGCTTGAGCGGCTCCACGCGCGGCCGCTCGCCGAGCGAGCGCACATAGGCCACGAGATGGCCGACATCGGCCTCGTCGAGCGGCATCAGGGACTCCGAAGCCAGCCCTTTCAGGAATCCTCGCATCGCGCTGCCCTGCTTGCCGTAGGCGATGGTCCGCCACAGGAACTCGTCGGAGGCGCTGGCCTGGAAGACGGGGTTGGCCAGCTGGCCGCCCACGCCGCCCTGGCCTTCGGCGCCGTGGCAGGATACGCAGCCCCGCTCATAGAGGAGCTTGCCGTACTCCGCCTTGCCCTTCGGGCGCGGCGCCGCCGCGGGCGCCGGGGTCTTCTGCCAGGAGCGCAGCAACGCCAGCAGGTCGGCCGCGTCCTCCGCGCTGAGATGGCGCCAGGCCGGCATCCCGGTCCCGGGCCGCCCCTTGGCGATGGCGGTATAGAGGAAGTCGTCGGAGGCCAGGCTCAGGAACGAGTCCGAGTTCAGCACCGAACCCAGCCCGCCCTCCCCGTTGTCGCCGTGGCAGCCCGAACAGCGGGAGTCGTAGACCTTCTTGCCGGTGGCGGCGGAGGCCGCGGGCAGCAGGGCCTTCACCCGCGCGAAGTCGTGGCGCGCCGGATGCCAGGAGCGGATGAAGGCCACGATGTCGGAGAGGTCCCCGGTGGAGAAGTCGTAGGAGGCCGGCATCGCCGTGTGCTTGCGCCCGAAGAGCACGGTGTCGCGCAGGAACTGGTCGGAGGCGATGGAGAGGAAGGACGGGCTGCGCAGGGAGTTGCCGATGCCCCCCTCGCCGTCTATGCCGTGGCAGCCCGCGCAGTGCCCGCGGAAGAGCGAGCGTCCGCGGCGCGGGTCGCCGCGCTCGGCCGAGACCAGGGCCCGGTCGACCGAGGCCGTCTGCCAGCTGCGCAGGAAGGCGATGAGGCTCTGGACCTGGGTCTTGGTCAGAGTCGACGACCAGCCCGGCATCTGCGTGCCCTTGCGGCCCTGCATGATGATGTCCCAGTAGTAGGCGTCGTCGGCCACGGCCAGCACGGCCGGGCTGTGCAGGGTGGGAACGCCGGCCTTCTGGCCCGAGCCGTCGGGGCCGTGGCAGGAGGCGCAGTTCTCCGTATACAGCTCCTGGCCGTAGGCCGCGGTCACGAGGGAATGGCGGCGCGGGTCCTCGGGGATGTCCGCGAAGGTCCCTTGCCTCGCCACCTCCGTGCGCTGCAGGTCGCGCAGGAAATGCACCAGCGCCCAGCGGTCGGCCTCGGGGATCTGCGAGGCATGGGCGGGCATGTTGTTCCGGCCGTAGGAGACGATGTGATAGACCTCGCCGTCAGAGAGGTCCAGCGCCGACTTCGTGGCCAGCGGGAAGGAGAACGCCGTGACCGCCTTCGCCACCGGCCCGTCACCGCGGCCGCGCGGGCCGTGGCAGTGCCGGCAGTAGGAGGCGTAGACCTTGCGGCCGCGGCCCAGGGCCTCGTAGGAGGCCGGGACGGGGTTCTTGAGCGTCCTGGCCGCGCGCGCGCGCTCGGCCGCCCCCGCCGCGAAGCGCGGGGCCTCCCCGCCCCGGCGCACGGTGCCGGGCACGGGAGCTCGCCAGGAGCGCCCGTCGGGCGAGAGCGCGCTCTCCGAGTAGGTGCGCAGCGACGGAGGGCGGACCATGTCGGAGAAGAGCCGCAGATGGGGGTTCCCCGGGTCCTGCCGGGTGGCCACGAGCAGCGCCAGAGCGCCCGCCGCGGCGAGGACGGCCGCCGTCCAGAGCCTGGCCTTCATCGCGCCCCCCCCGCCTCGACGACGCGCGAAGCGCCGTGCTCCGTCAGGAACGCCTTCAGCGCCGCCGGGCCGCCCGCCGGCACCTCCAGCGCGAGCAGGAACGCCGCGTCGGTGGCGCCGAGCCCGCCCCGCGAGGGCTTGGCGCCCGGCAGGAGCCCGCGGGACACGAGCAGGGTCCCGACCGTTCCCAGGCCGGCGAAGAGCACCGTCAGCTCGAAGGCGATGGGCAGGAGGGCCGGCGAGGCGCTGAAGGCCTTGCCCCCGATGTTCATCGGCCAGTCGAACAGCGAGACCCAGTACTGGAACCCCAGCGCGATGGAAAGCCCGGTCAGCGCGAAGGCCAGGCAGGCCTTGGATAGCCACGAGGGCGGCAGGCCCAAGGCCTCGTCCATCCCGTGGACGGGAAAGGGGGTATAGGCGTCGCGGACCTTCAGCCCCTCGGCGCGGGCGGCGCGCGCGGCGGCCAGCAGGGCTTCGGGGGTGGCGAAGGCGCCGACGAGCAGCTCAGTGGCCATGCTTGCCTCCATGGTGGGGTTTCGCATAGTCGAGCACCCCTTTGACCTCGCTGATGGCTATCATCGGGAGGAACCGGCAGAAGATGAGGAACGCGGTGAAGAAAAGACCGAAGCTGCCCAGGAAGGTCCCCACCTCCACGTAGGTCGGGTGGTACATCGCCCAGCTCGAGGGCAGGTAGTCGCGGTGGATGGAGGTGGTGATGATGACGAAGCGCTCCATCCACATGCCGACGTTCACGAGCAGCGACACGCAGAACACCAGCGGGATGCTGCGCCGCGCGCGCTGCGACCAGAACACCTGCGGCACCACGGCGTTGCAGAACACCATCGTCGCGTAGTAGCCCCGGTACGGTCCGCGGATGCGGTTCAGGAAGGCGAACTGCTCGTACTGGTTGGCGCTGTACCAGGAGGTGAACAGCTCGGTGGCGTAGGCCAGGCCGACGATCATCGAGGTCAGCAGGATGACCTTGCACATCGCGTCGATGTGGCGCGGGGTGATGTACTCCTCGAGGCGCACCACCTTGCGCGCCACCAGCATCAGGGTCAGCACCATGGCGAAGCCCGAGAAGATGGCGCCGCAGACGAAGTAGGGCGGGAAGATGGTCGTGTGCCAGCCCGGGATGACCGAGGTGGCGAAGTCGAAGGACACGATGGTGTGCACCGAGACGACCAGCGGAGTGGCCAGTCCGGCCAGGAGCAGGTAGACCATCTCGTAGTGCTGCCAGGTGCGGTGCGAGCCGTCCCAGCCGAGGCTAGCCGCCGACAGCACGGTCTTGCGCAGCCCGCTGGCCCGGTCGCGCATCGTGGCCAGGTCGGGGATGAGCCCGACGAACCAGAACACCGCCGAGATGGTGAAGTAGGTGCTGATGGCGAACACGTCCCACAGGAGCGGCGAACGGAAGTTGACCCACAGCGGCCCCATCGGGTTCGGGTACGGCATCACCCAGTAGGCCAGCCAGGGGCGGCCCATGTGGATGAGCGGGAAGATGCCGGCGCACATGACGGCGAAG
Organism: Elusimicrobiota bacterium; assembly: GCA_016218495.1. Lineage (GTDB taxonomy): Bacteria > Elusimicrobiota > Elusimicrobia > UBA1565 > UBA1565 > SCTT01. The sequence continues at coordinate 44,486 of JACRDU010000009.1, read as the reverse complement.
ATGGTCATGGCCTCGGCGGAGCGGTTGATGGAGGTCCGCCAGCGCTGGCGGAACAGGAACAGGATGGCCGAGATCAGCGTGCCGGCGTGCCCGATGCCCACCCAGAAGACGAAGTTCGTGATGTCCCAGGACCAGCCCACGGTCTTGTTCAGGCCCCAGACGCCGATGCCCGTCCAGATCTGGTGGACGACGAGCACGACGCCCGTCAGGAGCGCTGCGCTCGACAGGGCGAGGCCCGCGTACCACGACGGGGCGGGCGTCCCCTCGGCGATGCGGCAGACGTCCTCGGTGACCCGGGCGTAGCCCTTGTCGCCGTCGATGAGCGGTTCACGCAGGGCGGAGGCGGTGGCGGACATGGTTAAACCTTCTTGTTCCTGACTTTCGTCCGGTAGCGGACGGCCGGCCCGACGCCGATCTCAGCCAGCACCGAGTAGATCCGGGGGTCCTCGGCCGCCCGGGCCGCGGGGCTCCCGGCCTCGTTGAGGTCGCCGAAGACGATGGCGCCGGCCGGGCAGCTCTGGGCGCAGGCCGGGACGACCTCGGAACCCTTCAGGGTCCTCCCCGCCGTCTTGGCTTCGGCCTTCGCCGTGTAGATGCGCTGCACGCAGAACGAGCACTTCTCCATCACGCCGCGCGTGCGCACGACCACGTCGGGGTTGAGCTGCAGGTTCTTGAGCCCGTCCTCGTGGGCGTAGTCGAACCAGTTGAACCGGCGGACCTTGTAAGGGCAGTTGTTGGCGCAGTAGCGCGTGCCCACGCAGCGGTTGTAGACCTGCATGTTGAGGCCCTCGCTGGAGTGCACCGTGGCCAGCACCGGGCAGACCGTCTCGCAGGGGGCGTTGTCGCAGTGCTGGCAGAGCATCGGCTGGAAGGCCGTCTCCGGGCTCTCGGGGTCGCCCGAGTAGTAGCGGTCCACGCGCAGCCAGGCCATGTCGCGGCTCTTGCGCACCTCGGCCTTGCCGACGATGGGGACGTTGTTCTCGGCATAGCAGGACACGACGCAGGCCGAGCAGCCCGTGCATAGGCTCAGGTCCACCGCCATCGCCCACTTGTGGCCCTTGTACTCGTGCCCGGGCCAGAGGCTGTGCCCCTTCTCCGCCTCCGGGTTCCCGGAGCGCGGGTCCATCAGGAACTCCTGATAGCTCGTCTCGCGCAGCACGTCGCGCGTCCTCCCCGTGAAGGGCTCGGTCAGGGAGTCCTGGGTCTGGGACTTGGCCAAGGCCGACATCCCGCCCAGGACCTCGACGGCGATGGAGGCGGCGGAGCTCAGCGCATAGAGGTCCGCCCCGCCCCCCTCCTCCTTCTCGATGGGGAGCATCTTGACGGTGGGGAAGTTCGCCGCCACGGCGCCCGCCTCCGTACGGCCGTAGCCCAGCGCCGCCGCCACGGTCCCCGGCGCCTGGCCGGGCTGGACGTGGGCGGGAAGGACGGCGGAGGCCCCGCCGGCCGAAAGCCTCACCAGCCGGCCTTCGACGAGGCCGAGCCGGGCGGCGTCCTCGGGGGCGAACGACGCGCAGTTGCCCCAGGTCGCCTTGGTGACCGGGTCGGGCAGCTCCTGGAGCAGAGGGTTGTTCGCCTGCCTCCCGTCGAACATCGCCACCGAATGGAAGAAGACCGGGGCGAAGCCGGACGCGCTCAGCCCGGGCGTCTTGACGCGGGCCGGCGCCGCGGCGTCGAAGCGCCCCTCGCCCAGGCCGGGCGCCTCGACGGTGACGGCCCCCCGGGCCAACGACTCCGTCCAGAACTCCTCGAAGTCCTTGGCCTTGGTCCGGGAGAAGACCTGTCGGCGCCACACGCCGCGCAGGTGCTCGTGCGCACTCGACGGCTTCCCGGCCCAAGCCAGCAGGCTCTCCGCGGCCGAGCGGGTATCGAAGAGCGGGGCCATGGCCGGCTGGACCAGGGAATGGACGCCCGCGCCCGGACGGGCGTCGTCCCACGACTCGAGGGCGTGATGGCCGGGGGCGACGATGCCGGCCAGCGCCGCGGTCTCGTCGCGGCGCGGCGCCAGCGAGACTACGAGCCCGGCCTTGGCGGCCGCGGCTCGGAACGCGGAGGCGTCCGGGCCGTCGTAGGCCGGATTGACGCCGTGCACGACGAGCACTCCCACCTTGCCCGCCGCCAGCTCGGCCGTCAGCGCGGAGAGCGCCGCCCGGGAGCCCTGGGCGATGAGCGCGGGGCGGGACAGCTCCAGCGTGGCGCCGTAGGCGCCCAGCATGTGGTTGGTCCAGTTGACCAGCACCTGCGTGTCGACGTCCGACGAGCCGCTGACGACCAGGGCCCGCCCCTTGGCCGCGGCCAGGAGGTCGGCGGCGTCGCGTAGCGCCCGTTCGGCGCGCTCGGGGACGGAGGCCCTGGGCGGACGGGGCCCGGACCAGCCCGTGCGGTCGGCGACGAGGCGGCCCAAGAGGGCCGCCGCGGGGCGCTCGTGCTCCGGGGCCAGCGGCACGCGCAGGTCGGCGTTCGCCCCGGTCGGGGACATCCTGGCCTCGAACTGCGCGTGCCAGGACATCAGGTCGAACTCCTCCGACGGGGCCCGGTTCCGGGACCAGTCCTTGGTGAATTCGACGGGGGAGAGCCAGGCGCCGAGGAAGTCCGCGTCGAAGCCGACCAGGACCTTGGCCTGAGCGAAATGGTAGCGGGGCAGCGCGCGCCGCCCGTGGGTCAGGCGGTGCGCCTCGAGGATGGCCTCGTGCCCGACGGGGTCGTATACCGCGGCCTTGGCGCCCCAGCGCGCGAGGAAGGCCTCCAGGGCCGCCGCCGCGGACAGCCCCGCCGGGGTCCCGGTGAGGACGCGCACCGCGCGCCCCGACGCACCGGCCTGCTTCAGCGCGGCCAGCACCGCGGCATCGGCCTCGGCCCAGGAGACCGGCTTGCCTCCCGCCAGGGGCGAGCGGAAGCGCTCCGAATCGTAGAGGTCGAGCACGGACGCCTGGCCGCGGGCGCACAGCCCTCCGCGCGAGAGCGGATGGTCCGGATTGCCCTCCAGCTTGATGGGTCGCCCGTCGCGCACCTTGGCCAACGCGCCGCAGGCCGCCGGACAGGCCTGGCAGGTGGTGGCGTACCAGTCGGCCCGGCCGGGCACCGCCCCTTCCGGCAGGTCGGCCGCCGGGACGATCTTCTCCTTGGGCGGGCGCAGCCCGCAGCCGCTGGAGAGCGCCGCGAAAGCCCCTCCCAGGGCGCCGATGAACTCCCGGCGCCGCAGGCTGAGATGCAGGTCGTCTCGTTCGGCTTCGAGGGCGTCAATGTTCTTCTCGTTCATCGTTCTTCCCCTACCAGTGGCAGGCCGCGCAGTCCAGCGGCCCTCCGGCCCTCTTCCAATGCGTGGGCGCCGCGCCGGGCGCCAGGCGATGGCAGTTCACGCACCAGCCCATCGACAGCGAGCTGGCCTGGCGCATGCGCTCCATCGTCTGGACCGGCCCGTGGCACTCTTGGCAGCGGACCTCGTTGTTCACATGGACCCGATGGCTGAAATGGACGAAGCCCGGCAGGGAATGGATGCGGACCCACTCGAGGCGCGGGCCCTTGGGGTCGGCGCGCCTCTCCCAGGCGGCCACGACCTTGGCGATTTCGGGCGACGGCCCGGCCTGCCCCGCGGCCTTGCGCACCGCGCCGTGGCAGTTCATGCAGATGTTGGTGGACGGCACGCCCGCCACGTCGCTCTTCTCGGCCCCGTGGTGGCAGTACAGGCAGGCCACGCCAAGCGTGCCGGCATGGGTCTTATGCGAGAAGGCCACCGGCTGCGCGGGCTCGTAGCCCTGCTGGTCGCCGAGCAGATGGTGGCGGGCCCGGCCTCCGGCCGACCAATAGAGGGAGCCCAGCGCCGCTACGGCCAGGACGGCGGCGGGACCGCCGCCGGCCGTGCGCCAGGCCAGCGCGGCGCCGGCCGCTAGCAGGAAGGCGCCGGCCAGGCCGGGGACCCACAGCCGCCGACCCTCCTCGGGCAAGGTGATGCGTTCCTCCGGGGCGTCTTCGGCCAGAGCGGACTCCTCCGTCCCGCCCGCCGCTCCGCCGGCGGAGGCGGTCTCCAGGTAGTCGATGAGGCCGTCGGCGTCGGCCGAGGAAAGGCCGGGCACGTCCATGCGCACCCCGTTGAACTTCTCCAGCAGCTTCTTCGCCTCGGGGTCCTTGTCGAGGTAATCGGCCGGCTTGCGTATGAAGCCGGACAGCCACTCCCGCGTGCGGCGCTCGGTCACCCCCTTGAGGTCGGGGCCGACCCGGTCCCCCCGTCCGACCGTGTGGCACTTGGCGCACTTGGACTGGAACAGGGCGGCCGAGCGCTGGAACGGGGACGGCGCGGCGGCCTTCTCCGCGGCGCCGGCGGCGCCGGAGAGGAAGACGAGGGCGGCGAAGAGGGTGAATCGCTTCACGCGGGGGCTCCTGGGGAGACGGCTTCGGTGGGGCAGATCATCACGCAGCGCCCGCAGCCCGTGCAGGCCGCCTCGTCGACGAGGGCCGGCGCGCCGGGCCTCTCGGCGCGGATGGCCTTGGGGACCTCCGGGCAGGCCTTCACGCAGTAGTCGCAGGGCTGGCCCTTGCTCATGTAGCAGCGGGCGGCGTCGACGACGGCGGGGGCGAGGCGCGGCCTGACGCCGGGGAGGAGCTTCATGATGGCGCCGGTGCCGCAGGCCTCGGCGCAGGGCAGGCCGTCGCAGAGCTGGCAGGGGTTCTCGCGGGGCACGAGCACGGGGGTGCCGAGCATCCGCGGGCCGCATTCCGGGCCGGCCTTGCGCAGCACGAAGTGCGGGCAGGCCTTCACGCAGTCGTCGCAGCGCGTGCAGGCGTCCAGGAAGGCCGCCTCCGGCAGAGAGTTCGGAGGGCGCACCCAGCCCGAGGTCTTCGGCCCGAGCGGAGGGGCCGGCCGGGCCCCCTTCTTGAACGCGGTCAGGACCTCGCCCCAGCCGTCGAGCAGGTCCAGCGCCAGCCTGCCCCCCTCGCGGGCGGCGGTGGAGAACAGCTCGGCGCGCTTGATGGGCTTGTCCATCACATCCCCGAAACCCGCATCTGCATCGGCTGGCGCAGGAGCCACAGGCTGAAGACGCTGAAGGCGACCATCGCCGTGACCATCGGGAGCTGGGGCAGGAAGCCGCCCGCCGGGGAGGCGCGGCGCGCCGCCCGCTCGGTGACCCACAGGCTGTAGACATGGCCCAGGACGACCAGGGCCAGCTGGACCCCCCAGAGCCCCTCCAGCGTAATCAGCGGCACGGGACGCCAGGCCGCCGTGCCGAAGAGGTTCCAGCCCCAACCGAAAGGGTCCGAGGCGAGGCGCAGCAGCTTCGGTCCCTCCATCAGGAAATGCTCGGCGTTGTGGGCCAGATGGTAGAAGAGGGCGATGGGGAGCAGGGCGTAGGCGTAGCGCACGAAGACGCCGCCGTAGCTGGCGCCCGGCGTGCGCGCCAGCGCCGCCTTCACCAGCACGGCGTAGAGGGCGGCGGGCAGCCCCAGCATCAGGGTCATCAGCAGGCTGAAGGACGTCCAATACCCGACTCCCCAAGACTCCTGCAGGCCGGCCACCCAGCGCGGCCACGAAGGGGTCATCGTCAGCCCGTGGAAGCCGGTCATCGCCAGCAGGACCAGGGCCAGCCAGGCCTCGTCGGCCCGGGGCTTCCCCTCCACCGCCAGGTCCGCGCCCCAAGGCCTGAGGCGCAGCGCCATGTTGTCGTGGGGACAGGTCTTGAAGCAGTCGGCGCAGAGGATGCAGTAGGTGTTGAGGCTCATCGAGCGCGGGAACTCGAAGGTCGGGCAGCCGTCCGCCTTCGCGTTGCCGCGGTAGCAGTCCTGGGTCCGGCAGGCGGCGCAGGTGCCGGCGTCGGCCGCGCGGACCTCGAGGCTGGAGAACATCGCGTACAGCCCCGAGACCCGTCCGACCAGGCAGCCGTAGCGGCAGAAGGACTTGCGTTCGAAGAGGACGGCGGAGACGACGGCCATGGCCAGCATGGCCAGCGCCACCCAGGCCGTGGCGCGCGGGATGAGGGTGATTCCCGCGCCGAGCTCCACCCAGGTCAGAGCCAGGAAGAGCGCCACGGCGGGCCAGATGTTGCGCGCCGCGCGCGGCCAAGGCAGCTTGAGGCGCTCGAAGCGCGCGGTGGCCGAAGCCACGGCGTCCCATGGGCAGACCGTGCACCAGGCCTTGCCGGCGAAGAGGATGAGGAAGATGAGCCCCGCCCACCAGACCGTCCAGGTCAACAAGGGCGCGATGTTCATCGCCGGGTTCTGGTCGCCGAAGAGGCCGGCGGCGACGACGGCGAGGAAGAGCGCGGCCAGCACGGCGCGCGGCAGGGCCGGCATCAGCGGGGACTTGAGCGCGGCGCGCACCCCCGGGAGGCGGGTCAAATCGAAGCGCGCCTCCAGAGCGCGCCCGCTCCGGCGGCCGAGCAGTTCGAAGAGGCCGAAGGAAAGGACGATGATGAAGCCGACCCCCGCCTGGTACATCCAGGTCGGGATGCCGCGCATCGTATGCTCCGCCGGGGCGTCCGCGGGGCGGTAGGCCTCCGGCGCCTTCTCGAATGCGTCCTTGCAGTAAGAAGAGCAGAAATAGAAGCGCCGGCCCTCGTGCAGCACGCTGTCCGCCACGCCGTGGCGCACCTCCATCGCGCAGACCGGGTCGATGGCGGTCTTGTCCCCCCCGCCCTGGCGGGCCCAATCCAGCCCGACCAGCCCGATGAGCCCCGCGAGCACCACCCAAGGCAGCCCCAAAGCCCACCGCGGAGCCCTGGTGTCAGTCGTTTGGACCTTTAGACCCGTGGGAGGTCTAAGGGTCTGAAAGACTGACACCGTCATGGCGCCGTCCGTTGGCGGCGGGCGCGCTTGATGCGGACGGCGCGAGCCGCGACGAAGAACATCACGAAGGCCCCGGTTCCCAGGCCCAGAGGACGCCAGGGGCTGGGAGGGTCCCCGACGACCAGCGGGAAGCGCAGGGTGGACGGCACGCCGCCGGCGGTGAGGTGCAGGGTCAGTTCGTAGTTTCCGTCCTCAGGATAGGTCACCGAGAACTTGTGCAGCGTCCCGTTGCGGCGGCTCTCCTCCGGGCCGAAGAATGTGCGCTGTCCGCCCAGCGCGCGGACCTGCGCGGCCTCGAGGCGGATGCTCCCGTCGTAGACCGCGCTGGTGGCAGGGTCCCACACATACACCGTCACATCAGCCCGGACTCCCGGCTTGGGGCGGCCCGGGTAGCCGGTGAACTGCACCTCCCATTCCCCTACCTTCTCGACGAGCTTGAGCACCGGGGCCTGCGGCCATTCCTTGTCGTAGGCGTAGTGGGGGATGCCCAGGATGTGGTGGGCCGACGCGCTCACGCCTAGCGCGGCCAGCAGGACGGCCGCGGCCCCGACCTTCTTCACGAAGCCGACTTTGAGCGCGTCGGTCGGACAGGCGTCGAGGCAGGCCAGGCAGTTGTCGCATTCCATGCCGGTCTTGTCGCTCATGGGCTGGAGCCCCATCGGACAGGCCCTGTCGCAGAGGTCGCAGTCGATGCAGGCCGCCTTCTTGCGCGTGACCCTGAGCAGGCGGAACCGGCCGAACAGGGAGTACAAGGCCCCGCCCGGGCACAGCGCCCGGCACCAGAAGCCGGGGACCACGGCCGCTTCGATGATGAGCAGCAGGCCCAGGAGCAGGGTGCCGGCGCCCAGGGCCTGCCAGGGGACCGAGAACATCTCGGCCTCGGAACGGTCGAACCAGGCCTGGAAGAGGGCATGGGACTCCCGGCCGACGATGGCCGGCGGGTAGAGGTGGTGGAGCAGGGGCAGCCCGGTGAGCGCGGCGGCGAAGACCCCGACGGCCAGGACCGCGTATTTATCGGCCCGAGAAAGTTCCACGGAGAGCGGCTTGAGCTCGAGGAAGACGAGCAGGCGCCGGAGCTGGCGGGCCAGCGCGGACACCAGGCCCATCGGGCAGACCCAGGCGCAGTAGACGCGCCCCAGCAGCATCGTCAGGAGCAGCGGCACCGCCAGTCCGGTGACGAGGACGGCGCGCAGGCCGCGCGAGGCGGCGGCGCTCTCGAAGCCGGCCAGCAGGTCGGTCAGGGACAGGCCGAAGACCCGGGCCGACCAGGCCGAGCCGTAGAGGTTGCGCGCGCGTTCGATGAGGCGCTTGCGCGGCCTCCGGCCGACCACGCCCCCCTCCTCCCAGCGCAGCCCCACGCCCAGCAGGCCCTCGGCCGCCTTCAGCCAGACGCCGACCGCCCTTCCCGCGAAGGCCTTCTCCATCTTCTCGTAGGAACGGGCGGACATGTAGTGCTCGTAGCGGGCCAGGACGGGGGCCATCAGGATGGCGAACAGCACGCCGAGCTGCACGGCGCGGCGCAAGGGCCAGACCCGGACCTTCATGCCCAGCTCCGCGGGGAGCGCACGCGGATGGCGCGCCCGGCCTTGGGGTCCTTCACGATGCAGGCCTCCTCGCACAGCCCGCAGCCGACGCAGCCGTCCTTGACGGTGGGCCTGTTGTGGGCGCCCTGCGTGATGGCGGAGCCTTTGAGCGGGCAGGCCCTGTGGCAGGCGCCGCAGACCCCGGTGCCGTTGGCGCTGACGCAGAGGCGCTCGTCGACCACGGCCGTCCCCATCCGCGCGGCCGCGGCGAAAGCGGGGTGGCGCAGGCCGGGCAGGACGGCCAGGGCCCCGGTGGGGCAGGCCGGCCCGCAGCGGCCGCAGAGGTCGCAGGCCCTTTCCTCGGCGACGATGTAGGGGGTGCCCGTCAGGCGCCCGGAGCCGGCGGGGAAGAGGCGGATGCAGTCGGCCTCGCAGACCTGCGCGCAGCGCTCGCATCTGATGCAGGAGGACAGGAAGGCGGCCTCCTGCTGCGCGCCCGGGGGCCGGAGCAGGCCGCGGCGGACATGGTCGGCGTCGACCCAGCGCGGCGGGGAGTTGAACGCCAGCTCGAAGAGCCCGGCCCCGAACAGCGCGCCTCCGGCCAGGCCCGCGCCGCGCTTGAGGAAGACGGAGCGCTTCATGCCGTCACCCGCCGCCCCGCCCTGATGCTGATGGCCTGCGGATAGCGCACGCAGACCCGCTCGCACAGGCCGCAGCCCACGCAGAATTCCGGGTCGACGACGGGGGTCTCGTGCATGCCGGCCTTCAAGGCCCGGCCTTTGAACGGGCAGGCCCGGATGCAGACCCCGCAGCAGGCCGTCGTATAGGAGAAGCACAGGTTCTTGTCGACGACGGCGGTCCCCATCTCCACCTGCGCCTGCACGGCCTCCGGTTCCTTCTTCACCAGGCGCAGCGCCCCGGTGGGGCAGGCCTCGCCGCAGCGCAGGACGTCGCCTTTGTCGCTCTGGCACAGGCTGCAGGCCTGCAGGCGCGGGAAGATGACGGGGGTGCCTTCCTCCCCCCTCCCGGGGACCATCGAGAAGCGCCGCCCGGCCTCCTTGGTGAAGGTCTGGATGGCCTGGTTCGGGCAGGCGTCCCCGCAGCGGCCGCAGCGGATGCACAGGGCGAGGAACTCACCCTCGGCCCGCGCGCCGGGGGGGCGCACGGGGTTCGACGCCGCGGCGGCCGGGCGGGACAGGGCGGCGGCCCCGGCCAGCGCGGCCGCGGCCGCCGCCGCGTTCTGGATGAACTCCCGCCTGTTCAGGCTCACCCGGGCTCCTAGACGATCTTCTCCAGCCGCGCCGCCAGCTTCTTGTAGTCGGCCTGGCCCGACACCGGGTCCCAGGCGCGGTGGCTGACCGCGTTCACGAGCCAGCGGTTCTTCTCCGGGTCGGCGCTGTCGGCGATGGAGAGGTTCCACGGGCTGAACATGTAGCCCGGGGGCACCTCGGTGCGCGCCGGCTTGACCATGGAGTTCGTGCCGATGGAGACGCGCGCCTCGTAGTTGCCGCGCCGCGTCACCACCCGCACCCGCTCCCCGTCCTCGAGGGCGTAGCGGGCCGCGTCCACGTCGTTGACCTCGATGTACTGCTCCGGCACCAGGCGCTTCGTCGTGGCCCCTTGGATGGTCTTGGCGCTGTGGAAGTGTTCGTAGACGATGCCCAGCCCCAGCCACATCGGATACTTGTTCTCCGCCTTGGCGTCGGCGAGGCTCTTGGAGGCGTCGTCAAAGAAGTCAAGGTCGGGCAGCTCGGGCATCAGCGCGTTGTCGCGCGCCTTGGTGAGCAGGTCCATGTTGTCCATGAAGAACGGCTGCTTCTCGGCCGCCGCCAGGATCTCCTTGTTCGTCGCCCCCGAGCGGACGGTCAGGCCCACGCCCTCCCCGAAGGTCATCAGCTTCCCGACGATCTCCTTGAGCTGCGAGTAATCCTGCTCGCAGAGCTTGAACTTGGCCTTCCCCCCCGGCAGGGCGAACTCGCCGTAGGGCTTCCCGGCCCACTTCTCCTGGCCCATGTAGCGCCGCGGCGTGCCGCCGGCCTTGGCCGCCTCGTAGGTGCCGGCCGGCCACTGCAAGCCGCGCATGCGGCGCAGCTGCTCGTAGAGGCCGACGCCGTCGCGTTTCTCCACCTCGAGCATGCCCGAGAGGTCGGCGTCCGAGCCCTTGGAGGCCTTCACGATGTCGCGGAACACCTCCTCCGGGTCGTAGAACTTCTGCCCGTACTTGTTCTTGAGCTTCTTCTTGTAGGGGAAGATCTTCTCTACATCGAGTCCGAGGAGCTTGCCCACCGACTTGGCCTTGTCGATGGCCAGGTCCATGTCCGGCAGCGCCTCGGTCAGCGGCTGGCCCTTCTCGTTGCGCGCCACGCTGACGCCGTCGTTCACATAGAGCCGGCGCTCGGACTGGATGTAGACCCCGCCCGTCCACTCGCCCCAGGTCATGGCCGGGAAAATGACGTCGCCGTACAGGTTGTTCGGGGCGTGCCGGTAGATCTCCTGGACCACCACGAACATCTTGGTCAGCGCCGGGCGCACCAATGTGTTGAGGTCCGGCATGTGCACGTGGGTGGTGTAGATCCAGAACATGGCCTGCAGGTCGCCCTTCAATGCCCGTTCCATGAGCGGGATGACCATGGTGGGCTTGTGCTTGAAGGTTTCGTCGAGCCGCCCCTTGGGCAGGCGCCACGCGTCGTTGATGTGCGCCCGCCAGGCTTCGTTGTCGAGCCCCTTGTTGAACGGCAGGCGGCCCGTCAGCCCGCCCATCAGGCGCTCCGACATGGCGTTGGGCTGCCCCGTCTGCGAGTGGGTCCCGCAGCCCGGCCGTCCGACGTTGCCTGTCAAGAGGTGCAGGTTGATGATGGAGATGGTGTTGTGCTGCCCGTGCAGCATCTGGTTGTAGCCGATGCCCCAGAAGGTCAGCACCCCGCCTTTCCCGCGCTTGCGGCCCTTGATGGAGGCCTCCGCCCAGAGCTTGGCCACCGCCTCGATCTGCTCGACGGTGACGCGGCCCCGGTCCACCAGCTTCAGGCGCTCGATGACCTGCGCCGGGGAATAGCGCTCCTTGATCCCCGCCACATACTCCTTCCAGCCCGTGGTATAGCGCTCCAGCCACTCCTCGGGCATCACCGCCTCGGGATGCTTGGTCAAGATGACGTGCGCCAGCGCGTTCAGGTAGGAGATGTCGCCGTTTATGGTGGCGAAGTGGTGCGAGTCGCGGGGGTTGATGTCATCGAGGCCCTGCACCGACCCGGTCCGGCGCGGGTCGGAGATCAAAGTCGGGATGCCCTTGGCCCTCTTGTGGTCGGCCACCCGCCAGTAGAGGATGGGGTGCGCCTCGCGCGCGTTATGGCCCCAGAAGGTGACCATGTCGGACATCTCGATGTCGTCGTAGGAGGTCGGCGGGGTGTCCGAGCCGTAGGAGTGGAAGTAGCCGGTGGCGGCCGAGGTCATGCACATGCGCGCGTTGGCCTCGATGGAATTGGAGCCGATGACCCCCTTCATGAGGAGGTTCTCGATCCACTGGGCCTCCATCGTCAGCTGGCCGGACCCGTTGAGGGCGACGCTGTTGGCCCCCTTGGCCTTGATGATCTCGGCCGTGCGCTCGGCCACGATGTGCTCGGCCTCCTCGTAGCTGACCCGGCGGAAGACCGAGTCGTCGAAGCGGCCCTTGCTCTCCGAGACATGGCCGCGCAGGGGGTCGGACATGTCCTTACGCACCAGGCAGTACTCCAGCCTGTCCTTATAGATGGGCTCGTTGGCGTTGAGCCCCTTGATGCACTGGATGCCCTTGTTCGTGGGATGGTCCTTGTCGGGGACCATGCCGACGATGGTGTCGCCCTCCACCTGGATGATGGTCCCGCAGCCCACGCCGCAGTACGGGCACTGGGCCAGCAGCTCCCGGCGCATCGGGGAAGAACCCGGCTTGTCCTGGGCCGAGACGAACTCCCCTGGGAACATCGAGTGCGCGCCGGCGGCGGCGGCCGCGGCCGCCGAGGATCTCAGGAAGTCCTTGCGTGATACCGTGTGCTTGTCCATGTGCCCTCTTTAGAAGTCCAGCGTGGCCTGGAGGAACGCCCAGTCCCGGTCCCTGCCGCCCGCCAGCGATTTGACGACGCTGGACTTGAAGAAGTGCGAGTAGCCCAGCCAGAGCTTGAGCGCGCCGCGCACGGCCGTGCGCATGTGCAGGTCCAGCTCCTGGCCCACCTCCCTGCCCGAGCGCCCCGCCGCGTCCCGGGCGACGGCCGCCAGCGCCGCGTTGTACCAGGCGTCCTTGGCCTGGTCGAGCCGGAAGTAGTGGTAGTCGGCGAAGAAGGTCGTCCCCTTCATCGGCGTGACCGAGCCCGACAGCTTGAAGGCGTGCCCGTTCTTCCAAGTGAAGATGTCCTGGTAGCCCTGCAGGGCGTGCCCGAACGGGAAGAGCGGGTCGAACCCGTTGACGTGGTCGTCGGTCGGGTCCTTGTCGCCGGTGGCGTAGTCGTATTCGACGCCCAGGCGCGGCGCCAGGTCCCCGGGGAAGGTCCAGCCCGCCGTAGCCGCACCGGCCCAGGCCCGCACCGGCATGCCGGCCTTGCGCCCGACCTGCCAGGCCGCCTCGCCGGAGTAGTCGGCCGGCCCGGTCTTGCCCTTCGCCCGGGCGCCGATGGTCCGGTCGGAGAGGTTTCCCTTGTCGGTGGTCCGGGTCTCCATGGCCTGGGACTCGTTGCCGTAGTCGCGGCCCAGCACATAGGCGTCGAACTCGTGGTCCTTCACCGCCTTGCAGGTCGCGTAGAGGCCCCAGAAGTTCTGGTCGCGCCGGGCGCTGGCCGTCTCCTTCACATTGGTGAAGAATCCGTCCACGGTGACGGAATCCAGCCGGCCGCGCAGCAAGACGCCGTCCCAGGCGCGTCCCACGATGGACCAGTCCAGCGGGCTGATGAGGCGCTGGTCCCCGTACTTGAGCTCCATGCGCCCCACGGTGAGGTCCACGGGCTTGCCGAAGAGGTCGGAGAGCGCCAGATAGCCCTGGTGCAGGTCGGTCTGGTGGTCGTTGGTGGCTACGCTGGTCTCCTGGCCGGCGTAGCGGGAGTCCTGGAACTGGATGAAGGCGTCCATTCCCTGCGCGGCCTTGGCCTTGGCCCACAGGCGCGTGCGCAGGCCCAAAGAGTCCTTGCCCCGACGGGTCGGGATGGAGGTGTAGGCCTCGATGTTGGTGCTCTCGAACTGGGAGCGCAGCTGGCCGCCGAATGAAATGTCCTTGGCCGGGGAGGGCTGCGCCCATGCCGCGGTCCCGACTGCCATGACGACCGTCTGCAGAAGTAGCTTTCTCATCCACCCTCCTTCATAATGCCCGGCCGCCCCAATTTCGGATACGGACCTCCACATTAGGGCCATAACAAAGACTCTTTCTCCGATGCATCATTCCCGCCATCCGGAATCAGACGTCCTTCTCCGCGCCCACCCCTTCCTTGAGCCCCGACTTGAAGGCGTTGAGCGACCGTCCCAGCGAGCGCGCCACCTCGGGGATGCGTCCGGCCCCGAACAGCAGCAGAGCCACCGCGCCGATGAGCAGCATCTCTCCCGTCCCGATGTTAGGCAGCATCCTTCTCCTCCTTGGAATCCAGGCCGGCGGCCTGGGCCAACGTGATCTTCGAGAGCGAATCCAGCATATGGCGCTCGGCCGCCAGCACATGCTCGTGCATGGCGCAGACCCCGGTGCCGGTGCAGCGGCGCGGCTCCAGCAGGCACTCGCGCTCGCCCGCGCGAGGCTCCTGCGTCGCCTCGATGACCTCGGCCAGGGTGATCTTCCCGGCCGGGCGGGCCAGCGCGTAGCCGCCGTGCGGGCCGCGCTGCGAGGCCAGCAGCCCTTTGTGCGCCAGCCTCTGGAAGAGCTTGGCCAGGTAGCTGCGCGGCAGGCTCAGGGTCTTCGCCGCGTCTTCGGCGAGGACCCGGTCGCCGTTGCGGCTGGAGGCCAGGTGCACCAAGCCCAGGATGGCGTAGCGCGAGGACTTCGAGACTCCGATGAGACGCACATCCGGGTTCATGGCTTCCCTCCCAGCCGCACGATGATGCCTTCGGCCACGGCCGGCTCCATGGCCACGGTGCTCTCCCCGGCGGTGACGACGAAGGCGGGCCGTTTCTGCTGCAGCGAGAGCCTCGCCCCCGGCACCAGCCCCATGCTGAGCAGCCTCTGCGCGTCGGGGGAGTCCGGGCTGACCAGGTAGGCGACCCGTCCCGAGTCCCCCTCCGAGAGCCTGTCGAGGGGCTTCAGGAGGGCCTCGGCCTTGTCGCGGGAGGCCGCGCAGCAGGCCCCGCGCGGGATGGCCGAGCCGTGCGGGCAGAAGCGCGGGTGGCCGAGCAAGGTGCAGATGGCCTCGGCCGTCCCAGCGCTGAGCACATGCTCCATCCGGCAGGCGTCCTCCTCGATCTTGGCCTCGGCTATCCCCAGCACGTCCGTCATCAGGCGCTCCGCCAGGCGCAGGCGGCGCACCACGTCGGCGGCCAATGCCTCTTCCCCCGCGGCGAAAACGACGGGCTCACCGCCCTCGCGACGGCTCCAGCGCTCGGCCAGGCCTTCCTCGGCCTCCTCCCTCTCCGCCGACGGGAGCCGGAACCGCTTGCCCTCGCTCATCGGCGTCCCGACGCGACCTTCGCCGGGGCGAAACGGGATTGGAAGAACCGCAGCATCTTCGGTTCGCTGACGAAGCGCAGTCCCGGCAGCTCCATGCGCCGCTCCCAGGTCTTGGCGATGCCCGCCGCCACGAAGTCCAGGTGGGTCTGGGTGTAGACCCGGCGCGGCAGGGTGAGGCGGACGAGCTCCAGCTTGACCGGCCGGTTGCGGCCCTTCTCGTCGCGCCCGGCTGAGACCACGCCGCGCTCCATGCCGCGCACGCCGGAATCCTCGTAGATCCAGGCCGCCAACGACTGGGCGATGAGGTCCTCGGGGCCCAGATGGGGCAGGAAGGCCTTCGCATCGACGAAGACCCCGTGCCCGCCCACCGGCTTCACGATGGGGATGCCGCGCTCCTCGAGGCGGGCGCCCAGGTAGCGCACCTGCGCCACGCGGTGGGCCACCCATTCGTCCTGCACCATCTCGCGCGCCCCCACGGCCATCGCCTCGAGGTCGCGTCCGGCCAGGCCGCCGTACGTGTGCAGGCCTTCATAGACCACGCAGAGCTCGGCGGCCTTCTTGAACAGGGCCTCGTCCCGGGTGGCCAGGAAGCCGCCGATGTTCACGTAGAGGTCCTTCTTCGCGCTCACCGAGATGGTGTCGGCCAGCGCGCACATCTCCTTGAGGATGCGGGCCACGCTCCAGCCGCGGCAGGCCTTCTCGCGCTCCTGGATGAAGAACGCGTTCTCCACCGCGCGCGCCCCGTCGATGACCAGCATGATCTTCTTCGAACGGCAGAACTGCGCGACCTCGCGCAGGTTCTCGAGCGAGACCGGCTGCCCCCCGGCCAGGTTCACCGGGCAGCCCACCGTGATGTAGGGGACCCGCTCCGCGCCCACGCGCTTGACCAGGGCGGCGAACTTCTTGAGGTCGACGTTCCCCTTGAAGGGATGGTCGGCCGCGGGGTCGTGCGCCTCGTCGATGATGACGTCCTCGAAGCGCGCGCCCGCCAGCTCCTGGTGCAGGCGGGTGGTGGTGAAGTACATGTTCCCGGGGACGGTGTCGCCGGGCGTGATCAGCGACTTGGAGAGCAGGTGCTCGGCGCCGCGGCCCTGGTGGGTGGGCACGACGAACGGATAGCCGTACACGTCGGAGACGGCCTTCGCGAAGCGCTCGAAGGACGCGCTGCCGGCGTAGGCCTCGTCTCCCATCATCAAGGCGGCCCACTGCCGGTCGGTCATCGCGTTGGTGCCGGAGTCTGTGAGCAGGTCGATGGTCACGTCCTCGGAGCGCAGCAGGAAGGTGTTGTAGCCGGCCTCGGCCAGGCGTTTGGAGCGCTCCGGGCGGGTCAGCATGCGGATAGGCTCGACGGCCTTGATCTTGTAGGGCTCCGGCATCAGCAGGTCCAGCGCGTCCGTTCCCATCTCATCCTCCTGTCTGGCACATGAAGCGCGGGTTCCCGCCGGCGGCGGCCCGTTCCAGCATCCTATGGCCCTCGGGCTTGCGCGACAGGGCCCCGGCCACGAGCGCGCGCAGCTCCGGGCCGCCGGCTCCGGCGCGCAGCGGCCCCCTCAGGTCCACGCCCGCGGAATCGTCGAGGCAGGGGTGCAGCATGCCGCAGGCGGTCAGCCGGACCCGGTTGCACGCGTCGCAGAAACCGCAGGACATGGCGGTGATGAAGCCCACCGTTCCGACGGCGCCGGGCCGGCGGTAGACCCGGGCCGGGCCGGCCCCCTCCGGCGCGGCCTCCGGGCGGACGGGCTCCAGAGGGCCGGCCAGGCACAGCATCTCTTCGAGCGGCACCCTGCGCTCCTCGGAGAAGAACCCCGTCTCCCCCATCGGCATGAGCTCGATGAACCTCACGTGGAGGGGACGCGTCTTCGTCAGCTCGACGAAATCCGGGATCTCGCCCTCGTTGAAGCCCCGCGCCACCACGATGTTCAGCTTCACCGGCGACAGACCCGCCGCCAGGGAGGCCTCGACCCCGGCCCAGGCGTCCGCGAAACGGCCGTTCCGGGTGATGCCGGCGAACCGCGCCGGGTCGAGGGTGTCCATGCTGATGTTGACCCGCTTGAGGCCCGCCCGCCGGAGCGCCCCGGCCAGGCCCGCCAGCAGCGAGCCGTTCGTGCTCAGGGAGACGTCCTCGAGCCCGCTCAGGCGGGAGAACTCGGACATCAGGCCGGTGATTCCCGGCCGGACCAGGGGCTCGCCGCCGGTGACGCGGAGCCGGCGGAACCCCATGCCGGCGAAGACGGAGACGAGCCGCACGAGCTCCTTGTCGCTCAGCACCTCTTCGCTCGGCGCGAAGTCGGCAAAGGCCGGGGGCAGGCAGTAGGCGCAGCGGAAGTTGCAGCGGTCGGTGACCGAGAGGCGCAGGTAGTCGACCCGGCGGCCCCAAGGGTCAACGGGCATGACGCCTCCCCCGCCCCAGCTTCTCCACCTTGGCCCGGTCGGCCTTGGTGTCGATGTCGCAGAACGAGCGCCCCGCCGGGTCCACGGCCCGGACCTCGTCCTCCTGCACGAAGCGCGTCGGCATGATGTCGAAGAGGTCGACCAGGGCCAGGCGCCCCTCGGAGACCATCTTCTCGAGCACGCCCAGGCTACGCTTCGAGTACACGGCGCAGAGCGGCTCCAGCCGGCCCCGCCAGACGGGCACCGCGGCGTCGTAACCCGAGGCGGCCTCGCCGAGGAGGCCGATGAGGCCGGGCTCGATGAGCGGCATGTCGGCCGCGCAGACGAAGGCCGCGCGATGCCGCGTCGTGCTCAGGCCCGTAGCCACGCCCCCCATCGGGTGGTGGTCCGTGAAGCGGTCCTTGACCAGACGCAGGCCGCGCCGGCTGAGGCCTTTGAGGGCCTCGGGGCGCCGGGTCACGACGACGACGTCGTCGACCAGCTCGCGCAGGCCCAGCGCCACATGGGCGACCAGGGAGCGCCCCCCCCAGCGTGAACGCGTCTTGTCGGAGCCGTACCGGACCGACGCTCCCCCGGCCAGGACTATGGCTGAAAGGGAACGGAGGAAGGGCCGTCTGAAGGCAAATTCGGAGGCGTTCATCCGTATTCGCCTTTATTTAAGCAACGGAGTTGCCAGGCGCGGAATCAGGCCGAATATCCCTTCGCCACGAGTGCGACGAAGAGGAGGGTCCAAGCGATTTCCTGCCACCCGACCCTCTTGAGGTCGAGAC
Source organism: Elusimicrobiota bacterium (assembly GCA_016218495.1). Lineage (GTDB taxonomy): Bacteria > Elusimicrobiota > Elusimicrobia > UBA1565 > UBA1565 > SCTT01. Next base: position 26,421 of record JACRDU010000009.1, on the reverse strand, counting down.
GGGGCCCCTGGCGGACCCCCCACCACACGGTCTTGAGGGTGACCGCGGCGAAGGGCAGGGCGGCCAGCCATGGGACCTGGCCGGCGGCGGCCAGGGCGCCGACCAGGAAGAAGAAGCCGCAGTGGACCACGGCGGAGAGGCCCCGGGCCTGGTCGGCGCTGAGCCGCGCCTGTGCCGACGCGCCCTGAGCCAGGGCGACGCGCCGGGTCACGAGCATCTTCACATGGAAGACCGGGCCGGAGAAGTAGACGGCGCACAGGACCCAGAGCCAGAAGGCTTCGGGGCCCCACGCCCCGCTGGCGCAGAAGAGCGCGGCGGGAGCGCCCAGCGACAGCCCGGCGATTCCGATGAGCTCGTTGACCTCGCTCATCGACCTGCGTCGGGAATGGAACCACAGCGTCGCGCCCAAGGCCGCGACGGCCGGCAGGCCCAGCAGGAGCAGGCCCCAGCGGCCGTAGGCCAGGCACAGCCCGGCGAAGCCCGTCAGGGCCGCGGCCGAGTAGGCGGCCAGCCAACGCCAGGCCCGCACGTCGCCGGGGGCGGTGACGAGGACGGTCAGCGGAGTCCGGGCCAGGAACGCCCCCGCCGCGCCTAAGACGAAGAGGAGGCCAGCCGCCGCGGGTCCGCCGCCCGCGGCCGCCCAACCCACCAGGGGCGGGGCGACCAGCATCGCCCAGCTTCCGTGCTCACGAGGCAGCATCGTGGGCCTCCGCCGGGATTTCGATGAGCATCTCCGTCCCCTTCCCCGCCTGCGACTCTGCGCGGATGCGCCAGCCGTGCAGCTCGCAGGCCAGCCGGCAGAACGCCAGACCCAGGCCCGTCCCGCCTTTCCGGCCCTCGCCGTCCCGGCGGGAGACCCGATAGAAGCGGTGGAAGATGAACGGCAGCTCCTCGGCGGGGATGCCCGGCCCGTCGTCGGCGACCTTGAGGAGCCAGCCGCCGTCCTGGCGCGGCCCTCCCAGCACGCGGACCTCCCGCCCGGGGGCTCCGTACTTGATGGCGTTGTCGATCAGGTTGGACAGGATGCGCTCGAGCAGGTTCGGGTCGGCGCGGACCACGGCTCCTATCTGGACGCCGACGACGATCGCCGTGTCGGCCTGCCTGGCCAGCGGCTCGCAGAGCGCCGCGGCCGCCCGGCAGGCCTCGCCCGGGTCGAGCGGCGCGGCCTCGACCTTGCGCGCCCCACTCTCCATGCGCAGCACCTCGAGGTAGGTGTTGAGCAGCTTCACCACCCGGTTGCCGGCGGTGTCCGCCAGGCCGAGCAGGTGGAGCTCCGCTTCGGGGCGCTTGTCCATCATCAGGGCTTTCACGGTCCCGAGCACGGCCGACAAGGGCGACTTCACGTCGTGGATGAGCATGTCCTGCCACTCGGCCTTGCGCCGCCGGGCGATGACGGATTCGGTCTCGTCCTCGGCCGTCAGGAAGATGCGCCCGGCGTGCATCACGCAGCTGACGCGCAGATGGATGGGCTTGGGAACCAGAGGCGGGAGGATGTCCACCCGCCGGTGGAGCCCGCAGGGGTCGCCCTTCAGGCAAGGAAAGACCTCGCGCCAGGAGTCCCCCGAGAAGAGCCGCCGGAACGCCGGATTGGCGTAGGTCAGGTCGTCGCCCGGGCCATAGATGGCCACCCCTTCCGGGAACACCTCCAGCAGGGCGTTGGTGAAATCCCGTTCGGACGCCAGGTTGTCCACGGTGCCCTGGACCCGGGCCGCCATGGAGTCGAAGGCCGCGGCGAGGTCCCCCAGTTCGCCGAAGAGGTTCTCCTCGTTGAGGCGGCGGTTCAGGTCTCCCCCCGCCAGGGCGCGGGCCGCGGCCGCCACACGACGGACCGGTTGGGCGATGCGGTATCGGACCAACAGGATGCCGGCTCCCAGGAGGAGGAAGGTCGCCGCCCCCGCGCTCCAAAGGTAAAGGCGCATGGATTGGAAGGAGTCGCGGGCCCTGACCCCTTCAGGATGGGCGACGAAGAGGGCCGCGCCGATCAGGGCCAGCGTCACGCCGGCCAGCAGGACCAGGATGAGGCCGACTTCGCGGGTCAGGGTCGGCCGCAGGAGACCCCGCGCCCAGTCAGGCCGCGAGCCGCCGTCCATGGCGGGTCCCCCCGGCCAGGGCCGGGTTGCCCGGCTCCAGCCTGTCCTTGAAGCGCATCACGAGCGTGCACTGGCCCGCGCGGTCGAGCACATCCAGCCGCTTGAAGCGCTTGCTGAACACCCTGCGCATCTTCTCGTTGACGGAGAGGAGCTCCGCCTTGAAGCCCTCCAGGCCCCTGCTCTCGGCGATCCAGGCCAGGTAGTCCACCAGGAAAGAGCCCATGCCGCGGCGCTGGAAGTCGTCGTGGACGGTGAAGGCGGCCTCGGCCAGCGGAGAGCCGGGAGCCGCGAAGTAGCGCGCCACGGCCACCAGGCGCTGGCGCGGCCTTTCTCCGACGAAGGCGCCGATGGCGAACGCCGAACGGGAGTCGATGGCGACCAGTTCCTGGAACTGGCGTTCGGAGAGCCGCTTCAGCGGGACTCCGAAGCGCAGCCAGGTCGTCTCCGGGGATTGGGAGTAGAACAGCTCCTTCAGGCGGCGCTCGTCGGTCGCTTTGAGCGGCCGGAGGAAGACCTCCGTGCCGGAGAAAGCGTGGCGCGCCTCCCATCCCACTTCGTAGCGGTCGGTCTCGGAGAGGAGCTGCGCCGAGTCGAGCAGGCCCCTCTTCTTGGCCGCGTCGCAGAGCTCCTTGCGCATGGACGGGTGGGCCACCTGGATCAAGGCCAGCGCCCGCTCCCGGATGGTCCGCCCCTTGAGGGCGGCTATCCCGTATTCGGTGACGACGAAGTCGATGTCGGCGCGCGTCGTGACCACGCCGGTGCCGGCGTCCAGGGCCGAGACGATGCGCGACAGCGCCCCGTCCTTCGCCGTCGAGGGCAGGGCGATGATGGCCCGCCCGCCCTTCGAACGGGCCGCCCCGCGCATGAAGTCCACCTGGCCGCCCACGCCGCTGTAGAAGAGGTTGCCCAGCGAGTCGGCCGCGACCTGGCCGGTCAGGTCGACCTGGAGTGCGGAGTTCACCGCCACCATCTTGTCGTTCTGCGAGATGACGAAGGGGTCGTTGGTGTGCTCGGTGGGGGCGAAGTAGAAGCGCGGGTCGCGGTGGACGGCCTCGTAGAGGCGGCGCGAGCCGAGGCAGAACGAGGTCACCACCTTGCCCCGGTGCAGGGTCTTGCGCCGCCCGTTGATGACGCCGGAGTCGAGCAGGGCGAGCACCCCGTCGGAGATCATCTCGGAATGGACCCCCAGGTCCTTCTTCTCTCCCAGGCGCGCGAGGACGGCGTCGGGGATCCCCCCGATGCCCAGCTGCAGGGTCGAGCCGTCGTCGACCAGGCTGGCCACATAGCGCCCGATCCACATCGCCGCGGCCGTCGGGTCGCCCGCGGGGAGTTCGCAGAGCGGCTCCTCCCTTTCGACGAGGCGGTCGAAGGCGGACAGCGGCACGGTGGACTCCCCCTCCGTCCAGGGCATCCTGGGGTTGACCTGGGCGACGACGAACGGGGCGGTCTCCACCGCCGTCTTCACGATGTCGACGGCCACCCCCAGGGAGACCCGCCCGCGCCGGGGCGGGGAGACCATGACCAGGGCGGCGTCGAGGGGCATCCGGCCGCTGCGGAACATCGCCGGGATCTCCGAGAGGAAGCAGGGGGTGTAGTCCGCCAGCCCCGCCATGACGGCCTTGCGGACGTTGGCGCCGATGAAGAGGGCGTTGTGGCGCAGCCCGCCCTGGCGCCCGGGGTCCGCGTAGGGGGCCGTTCCCAGCGTCAGCAGGTGCACCACCTCGGTGTCGGAGAGGCCCGCGGCCTTGGCCGACAGGGCCTCGACGAGGTGCTGCGGCTCCGCGGCGCCCGAGCCGACGAAGACGCGCTGGCCCGAGCGCAGCGGCTCGAGCGCGGTCTCCGCGGAGACCGACCTAGCGGGGCGGAGCCCCGGCCTCGGCGAGGCCATGGAGTTACCTCTTCTTCTCGAGCAGGCGCAGCAGGTCCAGCGTGGTGACGATGCCCAGCAGCTTGCGTCCCTTGGTGATGAAGACCCGGTGGATGCGGCGGCGGCGCATCAGGCGGGCCAGGTCGGGGACCTTGGCCTCCCGGGCGGCCTCGACCACCGTCGGCGTCATGATGTCCGCCACGCGCGTGCGGTCCGGCGACTCCAGGTGGAAGCCCTTGGGCAGGTGCGAGTCCTCGGCCTCGTGGGCATCGACGTCGTCGAGCTCGTGGTGGACCAGGTCGCTCTTGGAGACCACGCCGACCAGGCGCCCGTCCCGGTCGACGACGGGGGCTCCGGAGATGCGCTTCTCGTCGAGGATGCGCGCCAGCTCGCGCACCAGCATGTTCGGGCGCACGGAGACCACCCGCTTCTGCATCACGTCCCCGGCGGTCATCACGGCCTTCATAGCGCCTCCACGGGCGCCGCCACCTTGCGGCGCACCTCATTGACGGTCCGGCGCGAGACGGTGATGCCGGCCTCGTTGGCGAGCTTCTTCATGAGCTCTTCGTCGGTGACGCCCCCGCGCACCAGCCCCTTCTCCAGCCAGTCGGAGAGGATGGAGACCAGCACGAAGCGCTGCCCGGTGAGCAGGCTCTTGAGCGGCGATTCCTGCCCCCAGGGCAGCAGCACCGAGCGGTTGGCGACGGCCCGGCTGACCGTGCTGGGCGCCACGCCGATGCGGCGGGCCAGCTCGCGCAGCGAGAGTGGCCGCAGGCGGGTGCCGTCGCGGCTGCGCAGGTAGGCCGACTGCTCGGTCGTCACGCGGGAGAGGATCTGGAAGAGGGTGTCCTGGCGCATGTTGATGAGCTCGACGCGCTTGAGGATCTGGCGCAGGCGCCGCTTCTGCTCGGAGCTCAGCGAGCGCCGCCGCTTCCACTCCTCGATCTTGTCGTAGAGCACGACGTAGCGCCCGCGCGCCCAGTGCGGCGACAGGAAGCGGAAGGTCAGGCTCTCGCGGTCCCGCTTGTCCTGGTCGATGGCCGCGATGCAGTGGTAGCGGATGCCCGTGGAACCCGGCTCGGCGGTGGGGCGGAAGAACTCCGAGCGGGCGCCCACCTCGATGACCAGGTCCAGGATGCGCCGGCCCTCGTCCTCCGTGATCCCCAGGTCCTTGCAGGTGTCGGCCAGGGGGCGTCCCTCTTCTCCGTAGAGGAAGCAGCGCTCGAAGGGCTCCACGCCGATGCGCCGGATGAGGCCGATGAGGTCGGCGCGCTTCTCGATGATGTCGCTGACGTCCCCCCCGCCTCCGCCGGCGGCCAGGGTCTCGTTGAGCTCGTAGAACCCGCCATGGAGGCCCGACGCGGGCCAGCGCCGCCGATGCATGACCGGCGGGACCTCGCGCGCCCCGTACATCAGCTCCCGGAACAGCGGCTCGGTCTCCAGGCTCTTTATCTCGCTGACGACCTCGGGCTCGGAGAGCGACAGCCACTTCGCGGCGGTCAGCCGGCCCTGGAGGAGCTGCCAGTTCTGGATTTTCTGCTCGACGCGGAGTTCTGGTCTATCGTTCATTTTGGGCACTCCTGTCAATAGATTATGCAACACATCTGCCAAGCATGCCAGGCCCTGTTCCTTATTTGAACAGGGTTGTGTAGAATCAAGGAGCGCTATGTCCCAAGACCCTCCTGACCCTAAGCCGAATCTTCAGCGCGCTCAGGAGATCGAGCAGAAGTACCGGCAGCTCTTCGACGCCGCCACGGACATGATTTTCCTGCGCGACCCCGCCACGGGCCGCCTCATGGACGTGAACCAGTCCGCCTGCGACCTGCTCGGCTACGGGCGCGACGAGCTCTTGTGGTCGAACTACTTCGACCTCCTCCCCACCGAGGCCGAGCGCTCCGACGCCAAGCGCATCTTCCAGGAGGCCCTCACCCTGGGCAGCGGCACGCGCATCGCCCTCTTCAAGCGCAAGGACGGCTCCAGCTTCGAAGCCGAGATCCGCAACACCCCGGTCACCGTGGGCGGGAAGCTCTGGCTGCTCGGCATCGGACGCGACCTCACCGCCCAGCACCAGCTCGAGCGCCGGGCCCTGGCGTTCTACCAGGCCTTCCGGAACTCCAACGACTCGATGTTCTACACCGACCGCAACGGCATAATCCAGGACGTCAACGACGCCTTCGTCCGCCGCTTCGGCTTCTCACGGGAAGAGGCGATCGGCCGCAGCCCCCGCATCGTCCGCTCCACCCAGACCACCGACGAGATCTACAAGCGCCTGTGGACCGAGATCCTCGCCCCCGACAAGGGCTACTGGCGCGGGCGCATCGTGAACCGCTCCAAGAGCGGGGAGGAGGTCCCGGTCCTCCTCTCCATCACGGCCGTGCGCGACCCGCTGGACCGCATCGTGGGCTTCGTCTCCAGCGCCTTCGACCTCTCCGAGATCGAGGCCCTGCACCGCCGCCTGGCCAAGAGCGAGTCCCTGGCCGCCGTCGGGACGATGGCGGCCGTGCTGGCCCACGAGATCCGCAACCCGCTGGGCTCCATCGTGACCGCGGCCGCCAGCATCACGCGCGCGGACCTGCCCGACGAGGACCGCGCGACCCTCACCTCCGTGCTGCGCCAGGAGAGCCGCCGCCTCTCCGACACGCTGACCCAGTTCCTGCAGTACGCCAAGCCCCGTGAGCCCCGGATGGCCGAGTCGGACCTCAACGCGCTCGTCACCGACGTGGCCGCGATGCTGCGTTCCGACAAGTCGACCCTGGGGAAGGTGCGCTTCTCGGTCAGGACGGCCAAGAATCTCCCCCCCTTCCTGTTCGACTCCGACCAGCTCCGCCAGGCCCTGCTCAACCTCGCGCTCAACTCCCTGCAGGCCCTCGACGGGAAGGGCCGGCTGACCATCTCCGTCGAAAGGCGGGACCTGCAGGCCGCGCTGTCCGTCTCCGACGACGGCCCGGGCATCCCGCCCGAGGTCCAAGCGCGCATCTTCGAGCCGTTCCACACGACCAAGGAGAAGGGGACGGGCCTGGGCCTGGCCGTCGCCGACCGCGCGGTCGCCGCCCACGGGGGCCAGATCCTCATCGACAGCGAGGTCGGCCGCGGGGCGACCTTCACCATCCTTCTTCCTCTCAGGAGAGACATCCTATGAACGAACCCAAAGGCGCCAGCGTCCTGCTCGTCGAGGACGACTCTTCGCTGCGCACGGTGCTGACCCTGGAGCTCAAGCGCCTGGGGCTCGTGGTGTCGGCCGTCCAGGGCGGGCGCGAGGCCCTGGAGGCCATCACGAAGAACGCCTTCGACCTGGTCATCACCGACCTCAAGATGCCCCACGTGGACGGCTTCCAGGTCCTCGAGGAGTCGCGCAAGCGCCTCCCCGAGGCCCAGGTGCTCGTCGTCACCGGCCACGGCACGGTCGACTCGGCCGTGCGCGCGATGAAGTCCGGCGCCTTCGACTACCTGCAGAAGCCCGTCGACCCCGAGGCGCTGGGCCTCATCGTCAACAAGGCCCTGGAGCGCCAGCGCCTGCTGCGCGAGGTCGAGCACCTGCGCGCCCAGGTGCGCGGGCGCTTCGACCCGGGCAACATCGTGCTGGTCTCCGGCGCGATGCGGCGCATCCTGGAGCTCGTGCAGAAGGTGGCCGCCACCGACGCGGCCGTGCTCATCCAGGGCGAGTCCGGCACCGGCAAGGAGCTGGTGGCCCGCGCCATCCACGCCGCCAGCGCGCGGCGCAACCATCCGTTCGTGGCGGTCAACTGCGGCGCGCTGCCCGAGGGCCTGCTCGAGAGCGAGCTCTTCGGGCACGCCCGGGGCTCCTTCACCGGCGCGCACGCGAACAAGCGCGGCCTCTTCGAGGAGTCGCGCGACGGCACCCTCTTCCTCGACGAGATCGGCGAGATGACCCCGGCGCTGCAGGTCAAGCTCCTGCGCGCCCTGCAGTCCGGCGAGATCCGGCGCGTCGGGGAGAACCGCTCGGTCAAGATCAACGCCCGCATCGTCGCGGCCACCAACCGGGACCTCAAGAAAGGCATGGCGGACGGCTCCTTCCGCGACGACCTCTATTACCGCCTGAACGTCTTCCCCATCACCATCCCGCCGCTGCGCGAGCGCCCCGAGGACATCCTCCCCCTGGCCGAGCGCTTCTTGAAGGTGGGCCGCGAGAAGCACGGCGGCTCGGCGCTCAAGTTCACGCCGGACGCCGGCTTGGCCCTGAAGGGCTACGCCTGGCCGGGCAACGTGCGCGAGCTCGAGCACGCCGTCGAGCGGGCCGTCATCCTGGCCCCCGGCAACGTGGTGCGCGACGAGGACCTGCCGCCCGAGGTCCGGCCCAAGGACAAGGCCGACCAGCCGCGTTCGCTGGGCGAGCTCGAGCGCGAGCACATCCTGCGCACGCTCGACGCCTGCGGCGGCAACCAGCAGGAGGCCGCCAAGCGCCTCGGCATCGCGCGCAACACCCTCTGGCGCAAGCTCAAGGAATACGGCATCACCGCCAAGAAATAAGGGCCGCCCTCAGATATGGTAGCCCGTCAGGGTCTTGACGTAATTGGCCCGCTCGAAGGCCGAGGGGTTCCCGCAGGCCTTCTGGCTCATCGAGCCCTTCATCTGCGCCGCCGAGGTGTACTCCCGCTCGCTCATCCAGGCGCGCATCCCGTCCAGCATCGTCTTCACGTGCTCGGGGCCGCGGCGCAGCAGCTCCGCGGCGACCATGACGGCGTCGGCCCCGACCATCAGCATCTTGATGGCGTCCTCGGCGTTCTGCACCCCTCCGGTGGCGGCCAGGCTGGCCCCCTGCACGCGCCCGTGCAGCAGGGCCGTCCAGGTCAACGGAAGGCGCTGGGCCTGGGGGCCGCTCAAGAGGAGCTTCGGGCCCACCTCCAGGGTCTCCAGGTCCAGGTCCGGCTGGTAGAAGCGGTTGAACAGCACCAGGCCGTCGGCGCCCGCCCGCACGAAGCGCAGGGCCATCTCGGCCATCGAGCTGTAGTAGGGCCCGATCTTGACGGCCAGGGGGATCTTGATGCGCGCGCGCACGTCGGCGACCACGGCCACGGCCTCCGCCTCCACGCGCGAGCCCGGGACCTCCGGGTCCGCCGCCACGCGGTACACGTTCAGCTCCAGGGCGTCGGCCCCGGCCTGGGCCAGCTTCTCGGCGTACTCCAGCCAGCCGCCCGGGGTCGAGCCGTTGAGGCTGGCGACCACGGGGATGCCCAGGGACTCCTTGGCCTTGCGCACGCGCTCGAGGTGCTGGTCGGGCCCGAACTGGAAGTCCGCGGGGGCCGGCAGGTAGGAGAGCGACTCGGCGTAGGATTCCGACCCGGACTCCATGTAGTGGTGCAGCGTCCTCTCCTCGGCCCGCACCTGCTCCTCGAAGAGCGAGGGCAGGACGACGGCTCCCGCCCCGGCGTCCTCCAGGCGCTTGAGCGTGTCAATGTTCTCGGTGATCGGGCAGGCGGACGGGACGATGGGGCTGTCCAGGATGAAGCCCAGGTACCGGGTGCTAAGATCCACAGAGCCTCCTCCAGCGCCGCTCCACGTCGCCCTGGGCCAGGGCCAGCAGGCGGGCCGCTTCCTCGGGCGCCGAGGACGCCAGCATCCTGTAGCGCGTCTCCCGGTACGCGTAGTCCTTGAGCGGTATGCTCGGCGCCTTGGAATCCAGCTGCAGCGCCGGCTGGCCAGCCGCCGCGCGGCGCGGGTCGAAGCGCAGCAGCGGCCAATGGCCGCAGTTGACGGCCCGCTTCTGCTGCTCCAGCCCCTGGCGCATGTCGAAGCCGTGGGCGATGCAGTGCGAGTAGGCGATGATTATCGACGTGCCCGGATAGGACTCCGCCTCCATGAAGGCCTTCACGGTCTGGGTGTCGTCGGCGCCGAAGGCGATGCGGGCCACATAGACGCTGCCGTAGCTCATCGCCAGGGCGGCCAGGTCCTTGCGCTCCGTCGGCTTGCCCGAGGCCGCGAACTTGGCCACCGCCGCGCGCGGCGTGGCCTTGGAGGCCTGCCCGCCGGTGTTCGAATAGACCTCGGTGTCGAGGACCAGGATGTTGACCTTGCGGCCGGCGGCCAGCACATGGTCCAGGCCGCCGTAGCCGATGTCGTAGGCCCAGCCGTCCCCGCCCACCACCCAGACGCTCTTGTCGACGAGCGAGTCCGCCAGCGCCGAGAGGTCCTTGAGGTCCCCCTCCGTGCGCGAGGCCAGTGCCGCCTTGAGCCGGCCCACGCGCGCGCGCTGGGCCTCGAGCCCCTCCTGCGTCGACTGGTCGGCCCCGAGCAGCTCCCGGCTCAGGTCCGCGCCGACCGCCGCGGCCCCGCGCTCCAGGAGCATGCGCGCGTGGGAGCGCTTCTTGTCGTAGGAGATGCGGTAGCCCAGGCCGAACTCGGCGGCGTCCTCGAACAGGGAGTTCGACCAGGCCGGGCCGCGCCCGTCCGGGCGCACGGCCCAGGGGGTGGTCGGCAGGTTGGCTCCGTAGATGGAGGAGCAGACCGTGGCGTTGGCGACGGCCAGCCGGTCGCCGAAGAGCTGGCTGAGCAGCTTGAGGTAGGGCGTCTCGCCGCAGCCGGCGCAGGCGCCCGAGAACTCGAAGAGCGGGGTGCGCAGCTGCGAGCCCTTGACGCTCCCGGCCGCCGTCTGGGACAGGGGCGCGTCGGCCAGGCCCTCGAAGAAGCGGAAGTTGGCGCGCTCGGCGTCGCGCAGCGGGGCGACGGCGCCCATGTTGAGCGCCTTGAGGCGGGTCTCTTCCTTGTTCTTCGCCGGGCAGACCTCGACGCAGAGCCCGCAGCCCGTGCAGTCCTCGGGGGCGACCTGGACGGTGTAGCGCGTCCCCTCGGGCAGCTCGCGCCCGCGCCACGCCACGCTCTTGAACCCCGCCGGGGCGCCGGAGAGGCCCGTCGCCGGGTAGGCCTTCACGCGCACCGCGGCGTGCGGGCAGACGAACGAGCACTTGTTGCACTGGATGCACCAGCGCTCGTCCCAAACCGGGACCTCGGAGGCGATGTTGCGCTTCTCCCAGCGCGCGGTGGCGGTGGGGAAGGTGCCGTCCGCCGGGATGGCGCTGACCGGCAGCTCGTCGCCCCGCCCCGTCATGACGGCGGCGGCCACGGTGCGGACATAGTCCGGGGCCTCGGTCGGCGCGGCCGGCTGGCGGCCCGCGGCCTCGCCGACGGCGGAGGGCACCTTCACCTCGCCCAGCAGCGCCAGCGCGGAGTCCACGGCGGCGAAGTTCATCCGCACCACTTCGGCGGACTTCTTGCCGTAGGTCTTCTCGATGGCGCGCTTGATGGCCGCGACGGAATCCGGGATGACCTTGGCCAGCGCGAAGAAGGCCACCTGCATCGGGGTGTTGATGCGCCCGCCCAGCCCGGCGTCGCGCGAGACCTTCGCCCCGTCTATGACGAAGAAGCGCAGCTTGCGCGCCAGGATGGTCTCGCGGGCCTCGCGGGGCAGGCGGGACCAGGCCTCGTCCGGCGCGGCCGAGGTGTTGAGCAGGAAGGTCGCGCCCACGGCCGCGCGTTCGAGGACATCCACCCGCTCCAGGAAGCTCTCCTGGTGGCAGGCTACGAAGTCGGCGCGCTGGACCAAGGTGCTGCAGCGGATGGGCTTGGGGCCGAAGCGCAGGTGGGAGACCGTCATCGAGCCGGACTTCTTGGAGTCGTAGACGAAGTAGGCCTGGACCTGCAGGTCGGTCTCCTCGGCGATGATCTTGATCGAGTTCTTGTTGGCGCCGACCGTGCCGTCCGCGCCCAGGCCGTAGAAGACGGCCCCGAAGGTCCCGGGGTCCTCGGCGCAGGCGGACTCGTCCACCTCCAGCGAGAGGCGCGAGACGTCGTCCTTGATGCCCACGGTGAAGCGGCGGGCCGGCGACTGTTTGGCCAGCTCGGCCAGCACCGCCGCGGCCATCGCGGGCGTGAACTCCTTGGAGGAGAGGCCGTAGCGCCCCCCCAGCACGCGGGGACGGGGTCCGGCGCGCTCCTCCAGCGCCGCGACCACGTCGAGGTACAGCGGCTCGCCCACGCAGCCCGGCTCCTTGGTCCGGTCGAGGACGGCGATGGAGGCCGCGGTCTCCGGGAGGGCGGAGAGGAAGCGGGCCGTGAAGAACGGCCGGTACAGCCGCACGACCAGCAGGCCGACCTTCTCGCCCTTGGCCGCGGCGGCCTCCACAGCCGTCTGCGCCGCTCCGGCGCCCGAGCCCATGAGGACCAGCACGCGCTCGGCCTGGGGATGGCCGTAGTAGTCGAAGAGCCTGTAGCGCCGGCCGGTCCGCTCGGCCAGGGCGTCGAAGGCGTGCTCGACGGTCTCCGGGCAATGCGCGTAGAAGGGGTTGACCGCCTCGCGCGCCTGGAAGAAGGTGTCGGGGTTCATCGCCGTGCCCCGCAGCACCGGCCGCTCGGGGTCCAGGGCGCGGCGCCGGTGGGCGCGCAGGGCCCAGCCGTCGAGCATGGCGGCGAGGTCCTCGTCCGAGAGCAGGCTGATCTTCTGGATCTCGTGGGAGGTCCGGAACCCGTCGAAGAAGTGCATGAAGGGCACGCGCGAGCGCAGGGTGGCGGCGTGGGCCACGGCCGCGAAGTCGTGGGCCTCCTGGACGGTCCCCGAGCAGAGCATGGCCCAGCCAGTCTGGCGGGCGGCCATCACGTCGGAATGGTCGCCGAAGATGGACAGGGCCGAGGTGGCCAGCGAACGCGCGGCGACATGGAAGACGGCCGGGGTCAGCTCGCCGGCGATCTTGTACATGTTGGGGATCATCAGCAGCAGGCCCTGGCTGGCGGTGAAGGTGGTGGTGAAGGACCCGGTGGTCAGCGCCCCGTGCGCGGCGCCTGCCGCGCCCGCCTCGCTCTGCATCTCGACCACCTCGGGGACGGAGCCCCAGAGGTTCTTCTTGCCCAACGCGGCCCAGGCATCGCAGGATTCCCCCATCGGGGAGGAAGGCGTGATGGGGTAGAGGACGACGACCTCGCTCAAAGCGTAGGCCACACGGGCCGCCGCTTCGTTGCCGTCCAGAGCGTCTATCTCGTTGTTTTTGCCGGGTACCATTGCAACGACCATATTGCAACGGTTTTGCCGACCTGGACGATTCCAGGCTTCCTGTTGTTATTCCTGGTCTTTTACCCGGAGATACAGGGCGCCGGCCAAGAAAGTGAGCACGAAAGTGGCCAATCCCAGCCCGATGCGGCGGTTGCGGAAGTCCAAGACGGCCGCCCGGGCCTCCCCCTCAGCCTTCCGGGCCAGGTCCGCCCCCCCTCCCGCCACTTCCTGGACCTTGGCCGGCTGGAAGGAATGCACGACGGTCCGGGCCTGGTACATCGCCATCCGGGCCTGGCCGAGGGCGTCGCGGGCGTCCTCCATGTCCATCCCTCTGACCTCGGCGTCCTTGATGGCGGCCTCGGCAGAGGCGTACGCCGTCTCCACGGACAGCAAGGTCCCCTTCATCGCGGCGGCGGCGGCCAGCTGCGGGGAGGCCGGGGCGTGGCACTTCAGGCAGACGGCGTGGGAGCCCGAGAGCAGCTCGGGGGTGGGCTTGGCGATGGCGTGGTTGCCGTGGCAGGTCGCGCAGGCGTGGAAGCCCTTCTTCTCCCAGGCCTTGGCCATCGGGCTGGCCTTGAAGAACTCCATGTTGTTGGCATGGCAGGAGCCGCAGACCATGGCGATGCTGGCGGCCGCGGGCGGCGTCGCGCCATGGTTGCCGTGGCAGGTGTTGCAGACCGGGGCCGCCGTGTCCCCCTTCTCGAGCAGGGCCACCCCGTGCACTCCGGCGCGGTAGTCCGAGGATTGCCGCGCATGGCAGGTCCCGCAGGTCCGCGGGATGTTCTTGGCGTAGACCGACGAGGTCGGGTCCTTGGGCGGGCGCATGCCGTGGGGAGGATGGCAGTCGGCGCAGGAGGCGGCGCGCCCGTCGCCGGCCTTCAGGAGCTTCCCGTGGCGGCTGGTATAGTACTTGAGCTCCTGGTCCACGGGCAGAGAAGGGTTGGACCTGCGCATCGCCGCCGGGTCGGAGTGGCACTTCCCGCAGAAGCGCGGCATGTCGGCCTTGGAGGGAGCGCCGACGAAGCCCTTCTCCGGGTCCATCGCCTCAGCGGCGTCGTCCTTCGTCGGGTCGCCGCCGTGGCAGGCGGCGCAGGTCAGGCCCTTCTCGCGGTGGATGTCGCGCTCGAAGCCCTTGACCAGGGCCGCATGCTTCTCGTCGATGCCGCCGTGGCAGGCCGCGCAGCGGTTCACCGCGGCCGAGGCCGGCGCCGCCAGGGCCGCCGCTAGGACGAGGACGGCCAATGTCACGACAGGTGTCCCCAGACCGTCATCACGGTCAGCAGGGTGATGGCCCCCAGGCCGGCCCAGCGCACCACGGCGTCGCGCCGGCGCTCCGGAACGGCCGCGTCCCAGAACGGGGTCAGCAGCCACCAGACGCCCACGCCGTTGAGCGCGACGATGCCCAAGAGCTCGCCCGGGACCATCCCCACGCGTCCGGGCAGCAGCTTGAGGAACTGGTACTGGGCCAGGAAATACCATTCCGGCTTGATGCCGGCGGGGGCCGACCCCAGCGCGTCGGCCTTGCGGCCCACCTCCCAGGGGAAGAAGACCGCCAGCACGCCGACGAGGTTGAGCACCAGCAGCCAGAGCGCCACGTCGCGCACGAGGAAATCCGGGAAGAACGGCATCGTGCGCCGGGCCTCATGCTCGTGGGCCATGCCCTGCACCTGCACCAAGAGCAGGTGCGCCCCGATGCCCAGCGCGGTCAGGGCGGGGAGGACGGCGACATGCAGGCCGAAGAAGCGCGAGAGCGTCGCGCCCGTCACCTCGTCTCCGCCGCGCACCAGGCGCAGCAGCCAGTGCCCGACCAGGGGCACCTGGCCGAGGATGTCGGTGCCGACCTTGGTGGCGAAGAAGGCCAGCTCGTTCCAGGGCAGCAGGTAGCCGCTGAAGCCCAAGGCCATCGCCAGCCCCAGCAGCCCGCAGCCCGTCAGCCAGGTCAGCTCGCGGGGCTTGCGGAAGGCCTTCATGAAGTAGACGCTGAACATGTGGATGAAGATGAAGAGCACCATCAGGTTCGCGCCCCAGGAGTGGACCGAGCGCATCAGCCAGCCGAAGGGCACCTTGGCCGAGATGTAGCGGACGCTCTCGTAGGAGGCGTCGCTGCCCACGCGGTAGTACATCAGGAGCAGGATGCCGGTGGCGACCTGCAGCAGGAAGAGGAACATGCACACGCCGCCGGCGTAATAGAACACGTCGCCGCGGTGGACCGGCACCCGCTTGTGGGAGGCGAATTCCATGGCCGAGCGCAGCGGCAGGCGCTCCTCCAGCCAGGAGAGCGCAGCGTCTTTCAGGGCGCTCATGCCGCGCGCAGCACCGTCACCTCGGAGCCGACCAGCTTGACCTCGAAGCGGTCCAGCGGGCGCGGCGGAGGTCCGGAGACGTTCTTCCCGCTCAGGTCGTAGTTGCCGTTGTGGCAGGCGCACCAGACCAGGTCGCGGTCCTTGCGGTACTGCACGATGCAGTCCAGGTGGGTGCAGGTGGCGCTCAGGGCGTGGAAGCCCCCCGCCAGGTCGCGGATGACGATGACGGGCTTGCGGCCGAACTTGAGGATCTTGCTCGAGCCCGGGGCGAAGTCCTTTTCCGGCCCCGCCTTGACCGTCTCCGGCTCGGCCTCGGCCTCCTCGGGCGGCAGCAGGTAGCGCAGGACGGGGTAGAGCAGGGCGGACGCCGTGCCCGCTAGGCCGGAGACGATGGCGAGGTTGAGGAATGTCCGCCGCTTCATGACTCTTTGTCATAGCGACTATGACAAATGTCATGCCGGTTTTAAAAGCCCCGGCTATCGGGCGCGAATCTTCTGAAGGGCATGCAAAATCTCTTGGCGAGCCATCTCGACTTCGGCCTCGGAAGGATTCTTGAAAAGGCCCATGGTCTCTCTAACGAAGTCCGCGTAAACAGGCTCAATCACGCCGAAGAGCTTCCTTTTGACGTTCTCCGGGGCATCTTTGAATGCGAGGGCCGCGTTGCCTACGGTGCTAAGCCGGAACACCTTTCGCATCTCTTGATCGTCGATATCAGCGAGGTCTTCGAATTTCATTTCCGGCTCTTTGAACCGATTGCGGACAGTGGCTGGCGGGACGGCTCAATTCATTTTTGCAAGTCCGAGCGCGCTTTATCGAGGACCCTTAGGAATTCTAGTCGAGCGGCCGCGACGGCGGTCTCTGAGGGGTTCCGAAGGACACTCATTGCGGCCTTAATGAATTGAGCGTGAACTGGCCTCGTCACATTGAACAACTTAGCTTGGATTTCCTGCGGCGCGGAAACAAACGCCAAGGCCAATTGGTCCACTTTGATGGTCCTATAGGTCTGGCGAATGACCTCGTCATCAATTGTGGGCAGGTCTTCGAATCTCATTTTCAAATCTCCCTGAATGTTTCCCTTTACGGCCACGGAGTCGGGCATTGGACAGGCGGGCGTTTGTTGATTTCTGGACATTTCTCATCAAGCTGGTCCGGTGTTGGGGTTTCAGATTGGGCGGAGCAGAGTCTACTCCGCGCGAATTTTCTGGAGGGTCTTTAGAATCTCGTCTCGCGCCTTCTCGACTTCCTCTGGCGAGGGATTTTCCAGGCGTGCCATATTCTCCCGGATAAATTCCGCGTGGACGGGATCAATGACCCCAAAGAACTTTTCCTTGACGTTCTCTGGGGCATTCTTGAATGCAAGGGCCGTGATGTCGACCCTGCTGCGCTTGAAAAGCTTCAACATCTCCTGGTCATCGATTCCGGCGAGATGCTCAAATTCCATTGTTAGCGCCTCTCGTTAATCTTGCGGCAGTTCCCAGGGCGGAGGGCACTTGACGGGCGGATGCTTGTGAATAACGGGGCAGAGTTCGTCAATTTCTCCATGTGTTGGGGGTTGATCTCCGCCGAAGTTCGCGGAAATGCCACAATCTCTCTCCGGACCGTAATCCTGGCATCGATAAATGCAGCGCAAGTGGCGGTGGTCCGGGTTGTCTGGATTGGCGACCGTAATACGTGTCCGGTCGCACGTATTGTCGTTGCCGTCAAGAGCGGTGTTCGCGAGCCCTATCCACACAAGTATGCCTTTGACCCATTCGTTGACCTTGTCGCGGAAAGACTTGCCCTTCCCTTGAAGGCACCCCAGGCTCTTCTGGCCGATGACCCGCATGGCTTCGCGGGCCTGATTCGACTTATTGTGTCTGCCGGCGCAAGCATTCAGCTTGTCGTTGTATGCGTTGCATTGGGCCAGTTCGTCGTTTGGCAACTGACGCCCGCCGCACAGGCGATTCAGCTCGTTTCTTTCGCTGACAAGCAGGTCGAACCGCTTCTTGATGAGAGAGAACCACGCATCCAATCGCTTGGCAAACCCGAACAACCTCTCATCGTCCACATCCAAAGGCCGCGCGATTGCAATCAGATTGGCGCGAGGAGCGGCAATGTCTTTGTCCCACCGCGTGAGCAGCAACTCTCTCGCAGGGGGGTATACCCGCTTGTCGGAGAGGAGCGAGCGGATTGAACCCCGGAACCCTTCGCCGCCTGTTCCCAGCTTCTCCTTCAATGCGAGCGCCTTCTTGTAATCCCCATCTTCCGTTACCAACGGTTCATAGGGACCGGTCAGCGGATCAAAGGCGCTTCTCATCGAGCCCGGGTGGGAATCGTCCACAGACGCGGTGCAAAGGTCAACAGCCGGCGCTTGCCGATCGGGGTCGTCGTTCTCCGGGGGATAAATATCACAGCCGGTCTGCTTGGGAAGAGGGAGCCGCCGTTTATCCTCGGCTTGGGGTGGAAGCGGGCCGACATCATTGCCGCGATTGGTCTCGCCACCAGAGGAGAACTTCCAACCGGGCAGGAAGGGGATTGGCTCCAGCAACGGCGTCGGAGGCCGCGGCTCGAACCGGCGGGGGCGACCAGTCTCTTTTGCGCGCTCTATGATTCCCGAGGCATCCGTCCCTTGGTCGAATCTGACGTCGGGCTCCGTAGCCCGGGCCACGGCCAAGGCTCCCAAAATGAACGCGAGGGAAATGCGTAAGGATCTGGAGAGGCCCATCTATCCTCCATGCCCGAACGGCCCTGTGGCGAATGGGTCAATATACTCACCCCCCCCCGGTAAAGTCAACGGCCCTGGCGCGCGCTCAACTGGACACTTTTGCGTCAATGCAAATTTCCCCGTGGTTAATTTTGCTTTGGCGCAAAATTCATGGTATCCTATCGCCGATGCTCAAAGGACGCTATATCAGCGCCGACGCCCTCGAAGACCTAGCGAAGAAGATGGTCTTTGTGGCGGGCCCGCGCCAAATCGGCAAGACGACTTTGGCCCGGGACATCATAGGCGGGCATTTCCAGGAGACCGCCTACTTCAACTGGGACGAGCGGGGGCAGCGCCGGCAGCTCATGTCGGGGAAATGGCCGGCAGCGGCGCAGTTGATCATCCTGGATGAAATTCACAAGTTCAAGGGGTGGAAGGGGTTTCTCAAAGGCCAATATGACACCCTGAAAGACAAGTACCGGTTCCTGGTCACGGGAAGCGCGCGCCTGGACATCCATCGCAAGGGCGGCGACTCGCTCCAAGGCCGTTATCACCTCTACCGGCTGCACCCTTTCACCCTGGGGGAACTGCAGGGCCGAAAGCCGTCGTCCATCCAGCCGTTCAAAGAATTGCCGTTGGAGGCCGGCGCCGCGGCTGAGGGCATGGGCGCCTTGGACAAGTTCGGTGGGTTCCCGGAACCGTTACTGTCCCAGGATGAGCGCACGCTCCGGCGCTGGCACAACGAGCGCAACGAGCGCCTGTTCCGCGAGGACATCCAGGATGTGGAGCTCATCCGCGACCTGGGCCGCATGAAAATCCTGAGCGACATGCTGCCGGGCAAGGTCGGAGCGCTGCTCTCGGTCAACGCGCTCCGTGAGGACCTGGAAGTGAGCCACCGCGCCGCATCGCACTGGCTGGATATCCTGGAATCGTTCTACTATCACTTCCGCATCCATCCCTATTCGCGCTCCGCCTTTCGGGCCCTCAAGAAGATTCCCAAGCTCTACCTATGGGACTGGTCCGAGGTCGCCGATGAAGCGGCGCGCTTCGAGAACCTCATGGCGTCGCATCTCCTGAAGCTGGCGCACTGGCTGCACGACCGCGACGGCTACAAGGTCGGGGTTCACTTCCTGCGCGATGACGCCCGGAGGGAGGTCGACTTCCTAGTCACCTCCGACGGCAAGCCCTGGTTCGCGGTCGAGGTCAAGACCCAAGACCAGGAGGTTTCCGCGAACCTGCGCTACTTCCGACGGAAGCTCGACATCCCGTTCAGCTACCAGGTGCTCAAGAAGACCGGGGTCGACGTGTTCAAGGACGGCGTCCGGGTCGTTTCGGCGGACAAGTTCCTGCCCGCGCTGCCCTAAGGCACAGGGTCGTGGCAGGTCGAGCAGACCTCTTTCTTGACCCCGGCCTTGAGCGGCAGGCGCTTGTGGCCGGCGATGTCGTGGCAGTTCCGGCAGCCGCCGACGTTCTCGATGTGCATGGCGTGCGGCATCTTCTTGCCCTTGTAGCGCACGGTCTCCGGCGGCACCTTCACCCCGACGCTGGTGTGGCACATCGTGGCGCAGTAGGAGCCCGAGATGAGCGGCACCTTGGAGAGGTCCTCGGGGGTCCCCCCCGCCTTGGAGATCATCGCGTCGAGCGCGGCGTTTATCTTCGTCGCCATGACCGAGGCCAGGTAGATGTTGTGCTCGCCGCGCGCGGCCTTGAGGAAGGCCAGGTCGGCGCCCGCCTTGGCGGCCGGACCGGGGGCGCCCTTGGCGGCCGCCTCGTGCTTGGCCGTGAGCTTCGCCAGCAGGTCCGACATCTCGGCCTTGCCTTCCTCGAAGACCCCCTTGAACTTGGAGCCGTGGCACTTCACGCAGGCCTCGTGGGAGGCCTTGGTGGTGAAGCCCTTCGGGTTCTCGGCGGACGCGCTGGGCTCGTAATGGCAGCCCGCGCAGTCCACATCGGCCGTGAACATCGGGCTGGGCATTTCGCTCAGACCCATGCGCGCCGCGGCCTTGCCCGAATACATCGTCAGCGGAGCGTCGTGCTTGCCCAGGTGGCAGATGGAGCAGTCGAACTTGACCGACGGGGCGTGCGTCTTCGGAGCCTCCGCGCCCTTGACGGCCTCCTGGCCCGGGCCCTTGAGGATGGTCTGCCCGGCGTCGGCGAAGCCGTGGCGCATCTCCTGGTGGCAGTGGAAGCAGGCCACGTTCTTCTTGGTCACATGCTGCTCGTGCATGAAGGGCACGTCGGAGAAATGTTCGACCTTCTCCTGGTCGTTGTGGCAGGTGAAGCAGCGGTCCGCGGTCGCTTCTCCCTTGCCCTCCACGATGTCCATGTGGCAGTTCATGCAGGAGACGCCGCGCCCGGTGACGAACTCGCGGTGGTCGTAGGTCATGTTGCCGATCTTTATCTGCTTGGAGGGCACCTCGTGGCAGCCCGTGCAGCCGGCCAGCGGCTTGAGGTCCCGGCCCTCCCCGCGGCCCTTGAAGTGGCAGAGCACGCAGGTGTCGTAGGTCACTTCCATGTGGTTGCCCATGACCATCTGGGCATGGCAGGAGGTGCAGCGCAGCTGGCGCCCGCGGCGCTTGTCGGACAGGTGCGGCCGGTGGTCGAACTTCACTCCGGCGGCCGCCTCCACCTTGCCCTCCAGCAGGCGGGTGGAATGGCAGCCGGAGCGCAGGCAGGAGGCGTCCTCGACCTCGGCGAAGGGCTTGGAGTTGTAGGTGCGGGTGACGTACTTCGCCACCTGGGAGAGGTTCTGGTACTTCTTGTAGAAGAGCTGCTTGAGCTCGCTGACGTTCTCCGCCGGGGCGTAGTGGCACTCCACGCAGGCCACCCCCTTGTGCTTGGAGGTCTTCCACGCCTTGTAGTACGGCTCCATGATGTGGCAGGAGTTGCAGAAGTTCGGGTTCTCCGAGTACTTTATCAGCCCGACGTTGGCGACCAGGAAGAAGACGAAGGCCGCCCCGGCGAACACGAAGAAGCGCGGGGTCAGACGCCAGTCCCAATGGTTGCCCGGGGCCACTACGAGCCCGAAGAAGCCCAAGACGGCCCGGATTCTATCCTTCATCGCTTGCTTCATGACTGCTCCTTGGAAAGCGGGTGCCCGTGCCCCGTCCCCTTGAGCCGCACGCGGCCGGTCAGCCACGCCCAGTTCATCGGGTAGACCTCGGGGTCGAAGATGACCCAGTACCAGTGCCAGACCAGGATGGCAAGGCAGGCCAATACGGCTTCCATGAAATGGATGACGCGGGCCGACTCGATGGCCCAGAGCGGCAAGAGGCGCAAAGACATGGTGTCGAAGACCAGCACGGCGCCGGTCACGACCATCACGCCGGAGCCCCAGACCAGGGCCCAATACTCCGCCTTCTCGATGTAGGAGAAGCGCGCCATCATCGGGCGCTTCTTCGAGAGCCCGAGGTTGTAGAGCAGCACCCCGGCGGGGTCGCGGGCGTCGCGCAGGGCGGGCAGCATCACCTTGAGGCGCCCGAAACCCGCCTTGGTCAGAAGCAGATAATAGGCGTGATAGCACGACAGCAGGACGAAGACCAGCGCCGCGGCGCGGTGGGCCGAGCGGCGGAAGGCCTCCCCGCCCAGCCACTGGAAGGGCAGGTCCCACCATTGGCCCGGGAACTTCAGGGCGAAGCCGCTGTAGCCGAGCAGGATGAAGGAAACGGCCAGCACGGCGTGCTGCAGGCGCTCCCCGCCTGAGAGCATCGGGTCCTCTTCGGCGCGCATCGGGCGCAGGTCGCCGGTCAGCGACTTGTGGCCCAGGTCGGCGAAGTTATGGAACAGCATCCCGCCTATGGTCAGCGGGATGAGGAGCAGGTAGAGCGCGCGGAAAAAGCCCGCCGCCGCGCTGCCGTCCCCGGACCCGGACAGGGCCTGGTGCACCTTCCCTGTGCCCAGGCGGATGCCGGCCCCGGCGTGGCATTGCCCGCAGGTCTTGGCCACCTTGTCCGGATGGATGCGCGAGGCGGGGTCGCTCGACGGGAGGACGTCGTGCCAGCCGTGGCAGGAGGCGCAGTTGGCCACCTGGATGCCGTGTCCGTTCTTGGCGGCTAGGCCGTGGTACGAGTCGAGGAAGGACTGCACCTGGCCCGAGGGCAGCTTGAAGAGCCCGGCCAGCTTCTCGGAGGCATGGCAGGCCGAGCAGGTCTTGGTCACCGTCCCGCTCGACACGCTGGACTCCGCCGAGCCCGCCTTCTGCATCGAGTGCTCGCCGTGGCAGTCCGTGCAGGTAGGGGCCTCCTTCGCCCCGTCGGCCAGCGCATGGCCGTGCACGCTGGCGCGGTACTGCCGGGCTTCCTCCTTGTGGCACTTCCCGCAGGTGCCGGCGATATGAGTCTTGTTGACCCCGGAAGCCGAGTCCAAACCCGGGCGGATGTCGTGCGAGCCGTGGCAGTCGCTGCAGGAGGCCGCCGCCGTCGAACCCTGCACCATCGCCGCGCCGTGCACGGTCTTGAGATAGCTCTTCACCGGCTCCTGGCGCGCCACCTTGGCCGGGGTCTTCTGCGGGTCGGCGTGGCAGCCCCCGCAGGTGCCGAACTGGTTCACGCGCGCGGTGGGTGATTTAGGGTCCCTGGCCTTCACCGCCTCGTGGGCATGGCCGTGGCAGGCCCCGCAGGCGCCGCCGACGGTGCCGAAGCGCGCCTTCAAAGCCGCCCCGTGCGGCGAGGCGGTCAGCCCCGCGGCGGGGTCGGCGTGGCACATGCCGCAGTCCGCCTTCTCCAGCTTGCCGTGGGGCATCTCCCCCGCCTGCGTGTGGCAGGAGGTGCAGGAGAGGTCCTTATGGACGGAGCGCGCGTAGGCGCCCAGACGGGGATTGGGGGCGCCGCCGTCTTTGGAATGGCAGCCCTGGCAGGCGGCGGCCTCGTCGGGCAATTTGGCGGCCGAAGCGGAGGCCGTGAGGAGGAGTCCGGTCAGGACGACGGAGAGCGCTCCCATGGCATTCCCTTGATTCGCAACGCAATTGCCAGGAGCGCCAAAGAAGAAGCCCGTTCCCTTGCGGGAACGGGCTTCTTTCTATGAGGCCCGGGTCAGAACTTGTAATTCAGACCCGCGCCCATGCTGTGAGCGCTGAAGTTCCGGACGGGGTTGGCGCCCAGGAACAGCGAGGTGTTGCCGTCCCGGACCGGCCGGTCCCAGCCGAAGTCCGTGGCGTAGAATTTCTCGAACGCGTAGTTCGCCACGAAGGTCAGGTCCTTCAGGATCTGGTACTCGCTCTTCGTCCTGAAGGTCTGCGTCACCCGGCGGCTCTTGGGGAACGAGCCGTAGGTGTCGTCGGCCCCGTTGGTGCCCTGGTTGACGGCGGCGCCGGAATACATGGCGTCGACGTTCTGCACCGTCATGGTCAGGTCATAGCCGAAGAAGGTCTTCAGCTTCTGCAGCGGCGTCCAGGTCACCCCCAGCCCCGCTATGTGGGACTGGTCCGTCGTCCGGTTCACCCACTGCGTCGCCGGGTCGCCGGTCATGATGGTGGCCGGGGAGTTGTTCGAGAAGCCGCAGGTCCCTTCTCCGGGAATCCCCGCGCCGTAGGTCTTCGACGACACCCAGACGGTGGTGTTGCCGGCGCAGATGGTCTGCGACGACCTCATGTAGCGCTTGGTGTAGTCGTACTCGTAGAACCCGTCGACCACCACGCTGCCCAGCACGGGCACGCTGAAGTCCAGCCCGAAGGCCTGTGCCTGCTCGGACTCGGTCCCGAAGAGTTCGGGATAGACGTAGGGATTGCCGCCCGTCGGGTCGCCCTTGCCCTGCCGGTACTTGTCGTCGGTGATGCGCGCGCTGGCCCCCAGCGAGGACTCGCCCGGGGTCCACTGGACCTGGACGCGCCCCTGGTTGCGGTTGCGGTCGGCCACGTCTATGCGGCGCAGCCCCGGATGGTCCGTCAGGTACTTCTTTCCGGTGATGGTGGAGGTCGTAGTCGGATAGTGCTCCAAGTCCATGCCGTTCCCGCGCCGCTCGGAGTGCAGGGCCGACAGGTTGACGAACAGTTCGCGGCTGGGCCGGATGGTGAAGCCCTGCTCGAACTCGTACTCGCGCAGCTTGGGGATCTCGCGGGTCTGCTTCTTGTAGATGTGCTTGAGGTCCGTGCCGCCGGAGAGCCAATCCGTGATGTCGTAGTCGAAGGACAAGGCAGTCTTATCGTCGCGGAACTGCTCGCGCGGTGTCCGGACGTTCTCGACATGCCAGATCTGGTCGAAGATGGCGAAGCCCGGCATGTCGTACTGCGTCGACTTGTTCTCCATGATGTACGCCTCATGGGAGACCGCCGCGCGCAGCCAGTGGAACGGCCGCGAGGCCAGCTTGCCCATGTAGGTGAACACTTCCATCTTGCCGACCACGTCGTTGTCCGGAGCGGTGCGCGAGGCGTCGAAGGGCGGCTTGTCCGTCATCGCGCTGCCGGCGTGGATGGCCGCGTTCGTCGTATAGAACATCATGGCGTTGCGCGCCGTCCACAACTGGTAGCCGGCCTCGCCGCTGAAGCGCGAGTTGAGGGGCAGGTTCACCCCGCCCTCCAGCTTCAAGGAGTGCGCCTTGTTGCTGGCGTCCATGGCCTGGCCGCCGCGCGCCGACTGGTCGCCCGTGGAGTAGCCGCTCGACGAGCTGTAGCGGTTCGTGGCCCGGTAGGGGTTGTCCCAGTACAGGTTGGGGATGTTGTTTTGGAAGTCCGACAGCCGGTAGATGAAGGCTATCTGCGAGTCCTTGTCCGCCTTCTGCAGCTCCAGGTAGGCCTCGTGCGTCAGCCAGTCGATGGGCGCCGCCAGCTCGACGGCGTTCGAGAAGCCGAAGGACCCGGTGGTGGCCTTCGTGCCGCGCTTGGTCTGGCGCATCACGCCCATGTCGACCGTGAAGTCGTGGGCGGGGTGGAACTTGAGGTCCAGGTTCCCCGTCTCGACGTCGTAGCCGAGCGGCACGTACGGCAGCGGCCCCTTGATGGAGTTGGTGAAGGCCGCCCCGGTGGTGTCCTTGCGGTACGCCCCCGGCAGGACCAAGTTGCCGTTGCCGGCGTCCATGTAGAGCGACTTGGCCTCGGTGGAGAAGAGGTGCGGCAGGTTGTCCCAGCCGACCTTCCAGGTCATCTTCCCCGGCTGTCCGCCCTCCGCCCGCAGGGACTGGTTGTTGAGCCCCACGTTCGAAGCCTCGACGTCGATCACATACTTCTCGTTTTCGAAGTCGAGCTGGTACTTCTCGAGGACGAGGCCGTTGCGGAACTCCCCGTACTCCTCGGCCTGGGCGCTCTGCCCGCCGCCCTCGGTCCGCTGGATGCGCTGCTGGACCTTGACGGAAACCTCTTGGCTGAGGGTGGCCCACGCCGGCGTCGACGTGAGCGTCAGAGCCAGGGCCATCGATACGCGAAGAATCTTGCTCATTGGTGTCTCCTGGGCTCCCATGTCAGCGCTCGAGGTACTTGCCGGAGGGATGGTTGGAACCGTGCACCTTCTGGTGGCAGTTGATGCAGCCCTTGTAGGCTTGGCGGCTGGAGGCGAGGTCGGACGCCGTGTTCCCGTAGGCGGTGGCGGGGTGCCGGCCGCCGACGTGGCAGCGCTGGCAGAGCAGCGGGGCGCGCTGCACGAGCATCTTCTCGTTGTGCGAGCCGTGCGGGTCGTGGCACGGCGTGCAGCTCTCGCGCGCCGGGGCGTGGTCCCACATGAACGGGCCGCGCTTGTCCTGGTGGCAGGTGTAGCAGGTCTCGACCACGTTGCTGCGCACCAGCATCTTCTCGGCGGGCGAGCCGTGGGGGTTATGGCAGCCCGTGCAGCCCATCTTGCCCTCGACCAGCGGCATGTGGGCCGACTTGCGGATCTGCGCCTTCTTCTCGGCGTGGCACTGGTAGCAGGACTCGGCGCCCGAAGCCTTCTTCAGGAGCGGGGCCTTGCCGCCGTTGACCTTGTCGGCGTGCATGCCGTGGCAGTTCACGCAGGACACGTTCTTCATGTCGTGCGTGGACCCCTTCCAGTGCATGCGCTCGCCGCTCTCGTGGCACTGCAGACAGACGGCCGAGGCCTCGACGGGCTTGAGCTTGGAGGGGTTCTTGATGGTCGCGAAGCCCGGATCGCTCTTGTCCCCGCCGGCCGCGGCGTGCTTGCCGCCGGCCCCGTGGCAGGTCTCGCAGCTCTTCTCGAACTCGATTCCCTTCGCGTTGGCCATGCCCTTCGCGTGGATGTTCCTATTGAATGGTTCCAGGCCCGAATGGCAGCCCAGACAGGTCGACGCGCCGACGAAGTCGTCAGCGCGCGCCGCGCCTGCCGCGGCCGCGACGAGGAAGGCCATGGCGACCAGCATCGCCCAGGCCCCTCTGTTCATTTTCTGCATCTCTCCCCCTTTACTGATATCCGAGGTCTCGCTAGGAGCCCGTCCGAGTAAAGCCCTTCCGGCCTGAGTGGGTCGTAAGGAGCGCGCGAGCGAAGCTCGCGCGCAACCGGCGGCCGAAGGCCGACGGCTGCCGGTCAATGATCGGGCGCCTGCGGCGTGCTGCTTGCGCT
>JACRDU010000068.1 GCA_016218495.1 Elusimicrobiota bacterium | reverse complement strand
CCGCCGCGGCCGGGAGGGAGGAGGCCCCCGCCGGGACGGAGGCCGGTCCCGCAGACGCCGCCGCGCGCGCCGCGGCCCTCTTCGACGGCTCCGCGGCCCGGAGTCCCGCCGCGGCCGTGTCCGCTCCCGCCGGCCTGACGGTGGGGGAGGTCGGTCACCGCGGCTCGGCGCGCCGCCGGGACTGGAGCGTGGATGGTGCCGCGGTGGAGTACGTGGGCGGCGGAGGCATCAAGGACGTCCTCGCCCACCCGCGCAGCCCGGACCATGTCCTGGCCCTCTTCAACCAGCACCTTCGCCCGGACCCGTCCATCAGCCGCACCGAACGGGATGTGGAGCTGGCCGGCCGGCGGCGCCTAGCCGGCCTGGGCGTCGCGCCCGCCGTTGCCGTTTCGGGGGCGCTGCGCGAGACCCGGGACAAAGGGTCCCAGACCATACACTATCTGGTGGTTGAGAAGGTGAGCGGCACGACCCTGGCCGAGGCGTCGGAGGCGGACCTCCCGCTGGTGCGCGCCCTCTTCAAGAGCCTGACCGAGGCGCGCCTGCGCCTCACCGACCGCGTGCACCTGCTCGACAACCTGATGGTGGGCACGACGGCGTCGAAGCGCGCGCGCCAGGCCTGGGTGGTCGACGCCGAGGGCGTCGAGGCGGCCGCGCCGCGCGGGCTGCTCGAGAGCTGGCGCGGCCACCCAGACGAGCTGGCCGCCTACTACGACGGGCTCTACCGCGAGGTGGCGGCCGAGCTCCGCCGCCGCCGCTAGGCCTTCTCGACGACGAGCGCCCCGCCCATCCCGCCGCCCGCGCAGGCCGCCAGCATCCCGAGGCGTCCGCGCGGGTTCTCCTTGAGGGCGCCGAGCAGGTTCAAGAGCAGCCGCGCGCCGGTGGCGCCCAGCGGATGGCCCACGGCGATGGAGCCGCCGTTGGGGTTGAGGGCCCCGGACTTGAACTTGGCCTCCCAGTCGTGGCCGAAGCGCTCCTTGCCGAGCTTGAAGATGGAGAGCACGGTGGCGGCGAAGGGTTCGTGCAGCTCGACCTGGTCGAGGTCCTCGAAGCGCACGCCCGCGGCCTTCAGGGCCACCGGAGCGGCCAGCGCCGGAGAGACGCCCATGTGCGCCGGGTCGTTGCCGTAGAAGCCCCAGCCCTTGAGCTCGGCCAGGATGGGGAGGCTGAGGGCCTTGGCGCGCGCCTCGGTGGCGACGACCACGGCCGCGGCGCCGTCGGAGCGGCCGCAAGCGTTGAAGAGCGTCACCGTGCCCTTGGCGCCCTCCGCCCACTGCTTGCCGTCCATGTGCTTGGCGTTGTCGCGGTAGAAGTCCTTGATGGAGTAGGCCGAGTTGTCGAAGAGGACCGGGGCCTTGGCGAACTTTGCCGGCTTGGCCACCAGGTCCTCGCGCAGGAACGGGTACTCGTCCTTCTCGAGCGCGGGCGTGCCGTCGGCCTTCATCACGGGGAACACGTGGTCCTTGTAGAAGCCGCGGTTCCAGCCGTCGATGGAGCGCTTGAAGCTCTGGAAGGCGTAGTCGTCCTGGGCCTCGCGGGTGACGCCGTACATCTGGGCGCAGACCTCTGCCGTGGCGGCCATGTTGATGCCGCGCACGGGGTCGGTCAGCCCCATCTCCATCGCGTCGACGACGGCGACGTCGGGGGAGGCCAGCAGTTCGCCCCACTTCTCCTTGACCGTGGCCAGCGAGCGCAGCTCCTTGGCCGCGCGGGAGCCGACGATGGTGTAGGGCAGGCGGCTCATCACCTCGACGCCGCCCGCGACATAGAGCTCCCCGTCGCCGGCCAGGATGAAGCGCGCGGCCATCGCCACGGCCTCGATGGAGGAGACGCAGTTGTTCTGGACGGTGACGGCCTGGGCGCGCTCGGGCAGTCCCGCGCGCAGCAGGCAGACCCGGGCCAGGTTGGGCGCGGCGAAGTCCTGCCCGACCCAGCCGGCGATGAGGCCGTCCACCTCTCCCTTGGGGACCCCGACGTCTTCGACGGTCCTCTTGACGGCCTCGACCATCAAATCGTCGGCGCGCACGCCGGACAGCGAACGGGAGATGTGGCCGATCGGGGTGCGGCGGCCGCCGCAGATGACGATCTTCTGGGAGTGGGCGTTCATAGAGCCTCCGAAGGAGTGGACGGCCCCATTATAGGCAAATCAGCTGCGAGGCTGTCTCGTGCTCAGGGCGCGGGAGGGGCGAGGGTGACCGTCATCGTCACGACCCCGCCGTTGCGGTAGACCTGCAGCTGCATGGCGTCGCCCGGCATCTTGTGGCGCAGGGTGACGGCCAGCGCCTTCAGGGCAATCTCCGGGTCGCCGGCCACCGAGCGCCCGTCGATGCCGATGAGGAGGTCGCCGCCCTTGAGCCCGGCCTTGGCGGCCGGGGACTCGGGGCGCACGCCGTCGACCTCGACGCCGAACTCGGAGGAGCCTCCGCCGCGCTGCAGGATGACGCCCAGCCACGCCGGCGAGATGTTGCCCACCTTGGCGTACTGGTCGAGGGCGGCCTGCACGTCGGCGGCGGTGATGGCGTAGGAGATGCCGTCGAAGCCGCCGGACATGGTCATGATCATCGAGTTGACCCCGACCACCTCGCCGCGCATGTTGAAGAGCGGGCCGCCGGAGTTGCCCGGGTTGACCGAGGCGTCGTGCTGGATGTACTTCACCCAGCCGTTGGAGCGGAACTCGACGCCGCTGACGATGCCGCGGGTCACGGTGAAGGGCAGGCCGCGCGGGTGCCCGGCCGCTACGATGGCCTCGCCTTCCGCCAGCGCCGAGGAGTCGCCGATGGGGACGGTGGGCCAGCCGAAGGGGTTGGGCGGCAGCTGGATGAGGGCCAGGTCCTTGGTCGGGTGGTAGCCGACCACGCGGGCGGGGACCTCCATGCCGTTGGCGAAGCGGATCTTCACCACGCGGGCGTAGTCCGTGGCGAGGGGGTCTTCCTTGCCGCCGCCGGCGACCACATGGGCGTTGGTGACGAGCAGGCCGTCGGGGGAGATGATGAAGCCCGAGCCCAGGCCGTTGCCGACCAGGACCATCACGGTGGCGGGCTTGACCGCCTTGACCAGGTCCTCGGTGGAGAGGGTCGGCCGGACGGCGGCCTTGGCGGGGGCGGGAGCCGCCGGAGCGGCAGCGGCGGGTGCGGCGGCAGCCGGCAGCGACGGGACGGGGGCCGGCGCGCGGTTCAAGGCCGAGCCGAAGCCCGCCGCGAGGACGACCGGCACCAGGGCGGCCGTGGCGATGCGCCGGGCGCGCGCCCACAGGGAGGCCGGGGCCGGGGCGGTGCGCCCCAGCGCGGCGTCGAGGGCGGCCGCCTTGTCTTTCTTCCACGAGCGCCACTGGTAGTAGGCGAAGGAGGCCGCGAAGACCCCGGCCAGCACGGCGGTCAGGGCCGCGGCCTGGGGCAGCATCAGCAGCGGGGCGGCCACGCCGACGGCGATGGAGAGGAGGTTGTAGCCCAGGTGCGCCGTGAAAGGCGCGACCAGCCCGCGGCTGCGGTACGCCGTCCAGGCCAGCGCCAGGCCCAGCGACAGGTGCAGCGCCAGGGTGAAGGGAGCCACGCCCCAGGCGGCGAAGTGGGCGGCCGCGAAGGCGTAGGCCGAGTAGGACGCAGCCAGCGGGAAGGCGAGCCCGGAGACCGCGGCGGCCTTGCGCAGGGCCCACTGGGCCGCCGAGCGCACCCCGAAGAGGTCGGGGACCTTGTCGAGGAAGGCGGCCAGGCCCTGGGCGGCGGGCCGGACGGCGCTCAGCAAGAGGAAGCTCAGGCCGAAGGAGGCCAGGCGGTAGGTCAGCTCCTCCATGAGGACGGCGCCGGGGACGGCCAGGCCGAGGAAGGTCAGCGGGGCTTCGGCCACGCCCTGGGCGATCTCATATGGGCCGAAGCCGGCCAGCAACTCGAAGCGTCCGAAGGCGCCCATCAGCCCGTGGGGGATGGATTCGACCCAGGGCACCATGGCGGCCAGCGGCTTCACGGTGATCTGGAGCAGCCCGGAAAGCCCGAAGAGGGTCAGCGCCCACTTGGCGCCGTAGGCCAGGTCCCGGCCGAGCCAGGCGGCGGCGCGGCGCAGGCGGCCGCCTTCGGAGGCGGCGGGCTTGAGCGGCTGGGGGCCGCCGAACTCGTCGGAGGAGAAGGCCGTCCGAGGGGCCGGGGGCGCCCGGCCCCAGTCCTGGGCGGTCTGCGCGGGCAGGAGACGTCCGAGGGGGGACACGGCCAGGGCGCGCTTGGCCAGGCGCATCCCGGCGGAGAGCGGGCGGGTGACGACGGCCGGGGCCCTGACGCCGTTGTCGGAGCGCAGCGCGCCGTTGTCGAAGAGGCGGCCGGAGACCTGCGCGGCGGCGGCGGGGGACATGCCGGCGAGCGGGGCGGCTTCGCTGTCGGTCCCGGATTCCCGGACGGCCTTCAAAGTCTGTGCGACCGCGGCGGCGGGAGTCCCGGGGGCCTGCACGGACGCGGCCCGGGCGGCTTGGGCCGGCGCGGCCGAAGCGGCGGAACGGGCGGGAAGGACGGCCTGGGCGGACGGGACGGCCTGGGTGGGGACGGAGGCGGAGGCCTGGGCGGCGGCGGAAGGCGCGCTCAGCACGGGGAGCGGTGTCGTCGGAAGGGTCGGCGCCAGGGAGGTCAAGGACGCCGTGGGGGAGATTAGGTTCGCCCCGCCCAAGGGGGCCATGGGCACGACGACGGGGGCGACGGCGGTCCCCGCGGTGCGCGCGCCGCTGACGGCCAACTGGGCCGCGGCGGGGGCCGGGAGCGTTCCCGCGGCCAGGGCCGCGCACAGCGTCAGAGCGAGTGTCTTCCTCATAGGGAGGAGGGTAACATGGCCTGAGCAAAAGGCCCTGGGCCTTGGGGGGCGCGGCCCGCTGGTCTTTGGCCCCCCCGGGCCGGGCCCGAAGGTCCCAATGAGAAACCCAGCGGGGCCGTATTTAGTTATCATGGGGGGCGGATGGCAAACCTCGTCTTCATAGGAAGCCACCTGGGTTATCCCATGGACAAGACCCCCCTCGGAGGGGGCGCCATGGTGGGGCTCCAGCTGGCCCGCCGCTGGGGTACCGGCAGGGCTGGACTGCGCCTGGTCCTGCTGGGCTCGGGCCCGCAGAGCCCGGCGGCGGGAGTCGAGTACCACCAGCTGCCCGACCCGGGCGGCGAACCCGGCCTGACCCGGCTCTCCGAGCTGGGCTACGCCCGCTTCTGCCGGGAGTTCGAAGCGGCCACCACGGCCTGGGTCCTCGAGCGCCGCAGCGAGCTCCCCCCCGCGGAGACCGTGCTCGTCGCCAACGACATCTCCGAGAGCCCGGACCTGGAGCGCCTGGCAGCGGCCGGCTACAAGGTCGTCACCATCTGGCACGTGGACGTGGTCGAGTTCTTCAACCGCATCTACCTGGGGGGGGTGTTCAAGCCCGAGCTCTGGACGCGCGCCTACGCCCGCCTGGCCCGCTGGGGCCTCGAGCGCGGCACGCCGGACGTCCTGCGCCTGGTCTTCGACAAGCAGCGCCGCGCGGTGCGCTGCTCGGACCTGATGGTGCTGCCCTCCCGCCAGATGGCCGATACGGTGGGGCGCTGCTACGAGGGCGGCGAGGGGGCGCCGCTGGGCCCGCGGACCCTGGTCCTCCCGTGGGGCGGCTGGTGCGAGCCGGTCGACGAGGCCAAGGCCGCCGAAGAGGCCGCGCGGCTGCGCGCCCACTACCAACTGCGGCCGGGCACGCGCGTGGTCATGACCATGAGCCGCATCTCCCCCGAGAAGGGCCTGCATATCCTCATCGAGGCCCTGGAGAGGCTGGAATCCTCCCCGCTCGGGCGGGGCCTCGACGTGGCGGCCTTCGTCTGCGGGGAGACGGCCTTCATGCGCGGGGAGGCCTACGGGCGCCGCGTGCGCAAGGCCGCCGACCGGCTGCGCCGCTTCCGGGCCTTCTTCCCCGGCTACCTCGACCACGCCTCCAAGCAGGCCTATTTCCGCTTGGCCGACCTCTTCGTCTCGCCGTCGCTGCACGAGAGCTACGGCCTCACCGTGGTCGAGGGCCTGCAGGCGGGCCTGCCCGTCCTGGCCTCCGACCATTACGGGGTGGCCGAGACGCTGGCGCCGGAGTACGGGCGGACCGTGCCGTACGGGGACTCCGGCGCGCGCGTGCGGCGGATGCACGAGGCGCTCGGCGAGCTCTTGGGCGACCCCGAGGGCCTGCGGCGCATGGGCGAGAAGGCGCGCGTCGCCGCGCGCGGGAGGGACTTCGGGGCCTCCGCCGAGCGCCTGCTCGAGGCCTCCCTGGCCACCCTCGGCGGGAGGCGGCCTTGAGGATCGGCCTCAGGCGGGGCGCGCGCATCGAGCTCACCTTCGTCGTCGAGTCCTGGATGAAGCCTCACCTCGAGGGGCTCGTCAAGCACCCGCTCTATTCCACCTGGGCGATGGTCTACCACATGGAGACGGTCTCCCGCGCGCTCTTGGCCCCCTACCTCGAGCCCGACGAGGAGGCGGTCGGCGGGGCCGTGCTCGTCAAGCACCTGGCCCCGGCCGGGGTGCGCGCGCGCGTGCGGGTGACGGCCACGCTGGCGCGCACCAGCGGCAACCGCGTCTGGACCCGCCTGGAGGCTTATCACAGGAGCCGCAAGATCGGGGAGGGCTCGCACGTGCAGGTGGTGATGGCGCGGGGCCGCTTCGCCCGCCTCATCCGCGAGTCCCGCGCCGGAGGCAGGCACGGCCATGGCTGAGCCGACCATCGAAGGGCGACGGCTGACCCTGCGCCCGCTGGCCGCCGACGACGCCGGGGCCCTGCTCGAGGCCGTCACCGGCTCCCAGGAGGCCCTGCGCCGACGCCTCTCCTGGGCCGCCGCGGAGCCGACCCTGGAGGGCGAGGCCGCCTTCATCGCGGCGTCGCAGGCGGCCGCGGCGTCGGGGAGCGCGCTCACCTGGGGGCTCTTCGAGGCCAAGGGCGGGGCGCTGGCCGGCGTGGGCGCCTTCGATGAGCTGCTCCCGGCCGAGCGCGGGCATGCGCGGACCGCCTTCTGGATCCGCTCGGGGCGGACCGACCGCGGCTACGCCACCGAGGCGGGCCGTCTCATGGTCGACCATGCGTTCCGGCGCATGGAGCTGCGCCGCCTGTCGGCGCGCCTCGACCCGGCCAACCGGGCCTTCCGCCACGTCTTGAAGAAGCTGGGCTTCCGCTACGAGGGCTGCCTGCGGGCCGACAAGCGGCTCAACGGGCGCTGGATCGACCAGGAGTGCTGGGGGATGCTGCGCTCGGACTGGGTCCCGCACAAGCCGGTGGGCCGGCGGTCATGACGCCCGGCACGCCCGCGCCCCGCGTCCTCGTCGCCGACGACGACGCCGAATGCCGCTCCTTCCTGCAGGACGCGCTGTCCGAGCTGGGCTTCCGGGTCAGCGTCGTCTCCGACGGGGCGGCCCTCTACCACCAGGCCACCGTCGAGCCGCCCGACCTCATCATCTCGGACCTGGACATGCCGGGCCTGAGCGGCGGCACGGCCGAGGCCCTGCTGCGCGCTTCCGAGAAGACCCGCGACATCCCGATCATCTTCGTGACCGGGCAGGCCGAGGACCGCCAGGCCCGGCTCGTCGAGTTCCGCCCGGGGCTGCGCATCCTGCGCAAGCCGATCAAGCTCACCGAGTTGGCGGCCGCCGTCGCGGAGCACGTCCCCCTCCCTTGATCGGCACCTCCCACATCGGCATCGTCGGCGCCACAGGCCTGGGCCCCGCGCTGGCCCAGGCCTGCGTCCAGGCCGGGATGGCCGTCGTCCTCATCGACGACACCGACGAGGCCCTCTGCGTCGCGGAGGAGGCCATCCTGCGCGGCCTGCAGCGCGCCGAGCAGCCCGGCGCGTTCGGCCTGCTGCGCAAGGCTACCCGCCTGGAGCGCCTGGAGGGCTGCGACCTGGTGGTGGAATGCGGCTCGGAGACGCCGCAGGCCAAGCAGGACCTGCTGCGGCGCATCGACTCGCGCACCGAACGCTCCTGCGTCATCGCCGTCGAGACCGACGCCCTCCCGGTCTCCTTCACCGCGCGCTTCGTCGAGAACCCGGAGCGCGTGGTCGGGGTCCATGTGCCGCCCCCCGCCACCATCGGCCGGATGGTCGAGATCGTCCGCTACGAGCACGCCTCGGAGGAGTCCCTGGCCCGCGCGCAGGCCTGGGCCGAGAAGCTGGGCAAGCGCGTGGTGCGCACGCGCGACAAGGCGGGCTTCGTCGTCAACAGGCTGCAGAGGGCCTGGTTGCTGAGCGGGCTCCGGCTGCTCGAGTCGGGGCGGGGCACGCCCGCCGGGCTCGACGCGGCGTTCCGCTCCGCGGGCGGGTTCCCCGCCGGGCCTTTCGAGATGATGGACGCCCGCGGCCTCCTCGAGGACATGCACATCGGGGAGACCATCTACGAGCTCTTGGGCCGGCCCGAGCGGCTCAAGCCCGTGGCGGTCCAGCAGAAGCTCCTCGCCCGCGGCTGCCGGGGGCGCCGCAACAGCCGGGGCTTCTACGCCTACGGCGAGAACCCGCCGGGCACCGTGAACCCCCTGCTCGCCGAGCTCGTCGAGGGCTTCTCGCGCTCGCCGATGGCGGCGCCCGAGGTGGCCGCGCTGGCGCGCTCCGAGACGGCCGCCGAGGCGCGCGCCATCGTCGACGACGGCGTGGCCGGCCCGGAGGACGTCGACGAAGCCGCCCGCCTGGGGCTGTTCTGGACGACGGGCCCCTTCCAGTGGGGCAAGGAGGACGGGACATGACGCGCACAGCGGTCGTGGTGGACGCCGTACGCACGCCGGTGGGCAAGCTGGGGGGCATCCTCAGCGGGGTCAGGGCCGACGACCTGGCCGCCCACGCGATCAAGGCGCTGATGGCGCGCGCCCCGGCCGTTCCCCCGGAGAGCGTCTGCGACGTCTACCTCGGCTGCGCGAACCAGGCCGGAGAGGACAACCGGAACGTGGCGCGCATGGCGGCGCTCCTGGCCGGGCTGCCCCAGAGCGTGCCGGGCTGCACGGTGAATCGGCTCTGCGCCTCCGGCCTGGAGGCCGTGAACGCCGCGGCGCGCTGCATCCTGGCCGGGGAGGGGGACGTCTACGTCGCCGGCGGCGTCGAGAGCATGAGCCGCGCCCCGTGGGCCTTCCCGAAGCCGGCGACCGGCTTCCCGTTCGGCAACGTCACCGCCTACGACACGGCGCTGGGCTGGCGCTTCCCGAACCCGCGCCTCGAGGCCCTGTTCCCGCTGGAGGCCATGGGGGAGACCGCCGAGAACATCGCGGAGCGTTCCGGCATCCCCCGCGAGGCCCAGGACGCCTTCGCGCTGGAGAGCCACCGGCGCGCGGTGGCCGCCGGGGACGGGGTCCTCAAGGAGGAGATCGTCCCCGTCCCTACCCCGACCAAGGCCGACCCGGCGAAGACGGCGGACCGCGACGAGCAGCCGCGCTCCGACACCGCCCTCGACAAGCTGGCCAAGCTCAAGCCCGCCTTCCGCAAAGGCGGCACGGTGACGGCCGGGAACTCCTCGTCGCTCAACGACGGTGCGGCGGCGCTCCTCGTGATGGAGGAGGCCAAGGCGAAGGCGCTGGGCCTCAAGCCGCTGGCGCGCTGGACCGGCTCGGCCTCGGCGGCCCTCGACCCGCGGGTCATGGGCCTGGGTCCGGTCCACTCGACGCGCAAGCTCCTGGGCAGGCTGGGCCTGGAGATGGGGCAGTTCGACCTGGTGGAGATCAACGAGGCCTTCGCCGCGCAGGCCCTGGCCTGCGCCAAGGAACTCGGCGTCCCGCCGGAGCGGCTCAACGTCAACGGCGGGGCCATCGCCATCGGGCACCCCCTCGGCATGAGCGGCGCGCGCCTGGTGACGACCTTGCTCCGGGAGATGCGCCGGCGGGGCGCGCGGCGCGGCCTGGCGTCCTTGTGCATCGGGGTCGGCCAGGGCCTGAGCACGGCGTTCGAGCTGATTTAACATTCTGTCTATTGATTTTGAAGGAGGGTGCGACTAAACTTACAGCGCTGACGCGCCGCGGCCCGGGCTTCCCCGGGTCCGTGTAACTTTTTGCCATGGCAAACTTACAGCAGGTCCTCGCATACCTTCAGCAGCATAGGACCCGGTATCCTATCGCTACGCTGAAAGCGGGACTCCTGAAGCAGGGGGTCCCGGAGGCCCTCATCGAGCAGGCGATCGCGTCCCTGTCCGGCACGTCGCCGACTCCGCCGCCGCCGACCCAGCCCCCTGGGGCGCCCGCCCAGCGCACGCCGGTGCCGGGACAGCAGCCCCCCGCTCCGGCCCCGACCCAGCCTCCGGCCCAGCGCCCGCCGGCCCAGCAGTTCCCTTTCCGGACCCCGACCCAGATCGGCCTCCCCGGCCAGAGGCTCCCCGTCCCCGCTCCGACCCAGCCCCCGGCCCCGGTGCCGGCGCCCGCCCCGACCCAGCCCCCGGCCCCGGCCGGCAAGCCGGGCCGCACCTATGTGCTCGTCGTCGACGACGACGCCCTCATCCGCGACATGCTCGTGGCCAAGCTCGAGGGGGCGGGCTACCGCGTGACCTGCGCCGAGGACGCCGCCCAGTCGGTCATCCAGGCCGAGGGGATGAAGCTCTCCTTGATCATCTCGGACATCGAGATGCCCGGGTTCGGCACGGGCGTGGACGCCCTCAAGAAGCTGCGCGCCTCGTCGTTCGTGCGCCGCGACATGCCCGTCATCTTCGTCACCGGCATGCCCCCGCACGAGGCCCAGAAGATCGTGCCCAAGACCGACCCCTACCTGCGCCTGATGCACAAGCCCGTGGACTGGCGCCTCATGCGCCAGTTCATCAAAGAGCTCACGGGAATGGACAACCCCCTCGACTAATGTCCCAACTGGTCTTCTGGATCGCGTCGGCCGACGGCGTGCGGTCGCGTCGCTGGGAGACCCTCATGACGCGGGAGGGGTTCCCCGTGGCGATGACGGCCGACGTCTCGGCGTTGGCCGCCGACGTCTCCCAGCAGCGCTTCGGCCTGGTCCTGGCGGACTGGGACGTCCTCAAGCCCCGCCCCGAGGAGGCCCTGCGCCGCATCAAGGGCGCTTCGAGCGGGGTCTCGGTCATTCTGATCGCGGGGTCCGAGACCGGGCCCGACAAGGTCATCGCCGCGCTCGAGGCCGGATGCGACGACTCCTTTCCCGACGACATCGACGACCGGCTTCTGCTGGCCAAGGTCAAGGCGCACCTTCGGCGCATCCTGCCCAGCCTGGCCTCGGCGCTGGACATCCTCAAGTCGCCCGGGGGAGAGGTCAAGGTCGACCGCTCCAAGCTCGAGGCCTGGGTGAAGGGCACGCGCACGCGCTGGGTGGCCGTGCCCGGCCTGACGCGCACCGAGTTCGAGTTCCTGGCGCTCTTCCTGCAGCAGCCCGGCAAGGTGCTCGAGCGCGGCTACATCCTCGACACGGTCTGGAAAGGGCAGTCCGCCGAGGTGCAGCCCGGCACGGTCGACAAGCACGTGGAGTCCCTGCGCCGCAAGCTCGGGCGCTTCGGTCCGATGATCCGCACCGTCTACGGCGTGGGCTACGCCCTCCGGGAGAGTTGAGATGGCTACGACGGTCTTGGTCGCCGACGACGACGAGATGTTCCGCGAGCTCGTGACGGAGATCCTCACGCAGGGCGGCTATGCCGTCGTGCGCGCCGAGGACGGGCAGGCGGCCTGGGACGCGATGCAGCGCAAGAAGGTGGACATGGCCGTGCTCGACCTCAACATGCCGCGCATGGACGGCCTCGAGCTCACGCGCAAGATACGCGACGACGCCCGCTACCGCGACCTCCCGGTCCTGCTCTTGACCGTGCGCGCGATGGTGGAGGACCAGGTGTCGGGCTACGAGCGCGGGGCCGACGACTACCTGACCAAGCCCTTCGACTCCAAAATGCTGCTCGCGCGCGTGAAGGTCCTCGAGCGCCGGGCCAAGAAGTAGGCCGTTTTCTTCGTTTTTCGTTCGTGATTGGGCGCCGATTCCCGGCTAGCCTTCCTATAGCGTGATGCCTCCCCGCCTGGGAACCCTGATTGCGGCCGCCGCCCTCCTCATGGGCGGCGTCCGTGCGTCCTGGGCGGGCTATGCGCTGCGCATGAACGGCGAGGAGGGGGCCGGCGCGGCGCGGGTCATCCATGCCGACGACGCGCTGCTCGAGCCCGCCGGCAGCTTCACCGTCGAAGGGCTGGTCTTCACGACATCGGCCGTCAACGGCCTGTGCCCGTCCATCATCAACAAAGACAGCCAGAACGGCTATGCCCTGGAGGTCTGCCCAACGGGGCCGTCGACCAACAACGCCCGCTTCAATTTCGGGGGGACTTTCGGCGTGGTCACCTCCGCCGACATCCCCATGAACCGTTGGGTTCACGTGGCGGGCGTCTACGACGCCGCGGTTTCGGGAGCGCGCCTCTATGTGAACGGCCAGTTCGCGGGGGGAGCCGGCGGGGTCCCGACCCCGGCATTCGCCTCCGCCCTGCTCTATCTCGGGAACCGCGACGCGGGCTTCTCGATGCAGGGCGCCATCGACGAAGTCAGGCTCTGGAACATCGCGCGCACGACGGCCGCCATCCAGGCCGACATGTTCAAGAGCACCGGACCCACGACGGGACTCGTCGGGCTCTGGCACTTCGACGAGGGCTCCGGCACGACCGCGGCGGACGCTTCCGGCAACGGGCTCGACGGCACCCTGGTCAACTCCCCGCTCTGGGTCCCTGACTCCCCCCGCGCCATCACCGACCTGGCCGTCTCCGTCGTCTCCACCGGCCTGGGGGCGAGCTCCCAGACCGTGACCCTCTCCTGGACGGCGCCGGGAGACAACGGCGACTTCGGCCAGCTCAACGGCTCGACCTATTCCGTGCGCTGGGCCACCTTCCCGATGGCCTCGGAAGCCGCTTACTCCATCGCCAACTACTCCTTGGACGTCGTCACCTACACGGTCATCCCCGGCTCGCGCCAGACGCTGACCTTCACGCTGGACCCGCTGACGACCTGGTACTTCGTCGTGAAGACCACGGACGCGCTGTCCTTCGCCTCCAGCCTCTCCAATGCCGCCACCGCGCAGTCGTACTTCTGGGCGCCGGCCGCCACGGCGGGGAATTCCTGGGCCGTCGCCTGGGGCGACTACGACAACGACGGGGACCTCGACGCCCTGGTGGCCAATTACAACAGCCAGGACGAGGTCGTGCTGCGCAACGACGGTGGCGGGATGTTTACCAAGCTGACTCTGGCGGGAACGGGCGGGAATTCCACCGGCGTGGCCTGGGGCGACTACGACAATGACGGAGACCTCGACGCGATCGTGGCCAACGCGGGCGGCGAAGACGAGTTTCTGCTGCGCAACGACGGCGGCGGAGTCCTGACAAAGGTGGCGCTGACGGGGACGGGCGGGAATTCGCGCGCTGTGGTCTGGGGCGACTACAACAACGACGGACGCCTTGACGCCCTTGTGGCCAACGCGGGCGGCGAAGACGAAGTCCTGCTGCGCAACGACGGCGGCGGGACGTTCACCAAGGTGACTCTGACGGGGACGGCGGGCAATTCCGTCGCCGCGGCTTGGGGCGACTACGACAACGACGGAGACCTCGACGCCATCGTCGCCAATGCGGGCGTGGAGGACGAGGTCCTGCTGCGCAACGACGGGGGAGGGATATTCTCCACGGTGACGCTGACCGGGACGGGGGGTGCTTCCTACAGCGTCGCCTGGGGCGACTACGACAACGACGGAGACCTCGACGCCCTCGTGGCCAATCTCGCCGCCGAAGACGAGGTCCTGCTGCGCAACGACGGCGGCGGGACGTTCACGAAGATCACTCTGACGGGGACGGGCGGATATTCCGACGGCATCGCCTGGGGCGACTATGACGGCGATGGAGACCTGGACGCCCTCGTCGCCAACGGCGTGGCCGAAGACGAGGTCTTGCTGCGCAACGATGGGGGCGGGACGCTGACCAAGGTGACCCTGACGGGGACGGCCGGGAATTCACTGGCGGTCGCCTGGGGCGACTACGACAACGACGGGGACCTTGACGCCCTCCTGGCCAATTACGACAACAAGGATGAACTCTTGCTGCGCAACGACCTCGCCGTCAGCACCGCCGCGCCCAGCGTGCCGTCGGCCGGTTTCGCGGCGTCTTGGAGCGAGGATTCGGTCGGTTCCTCTTCGGGGAC
Organism: Elusimicrobiota bacterium; assembly: GCA_016218495.1. Taxonomy (GTDB): domain Bacteria; phylum Elusimicrobiota; class Elusimicrobia; order UBA1565; family UBA1565; genus SCTT01. The sequence goes on along the minus strand of JACRDU010000068.1, from coordinate 25,513 downwards.
GCTGACCCTGCAGTGGACCGCCGCCACCGACAACACGACACCCGCGGCGGCCCTCTTGTATCGAGTGCGGGTCGGCACCAACAGCGCGGGCTCGGAGTACCTGCGCATCCCCGCGGCGAACTCCGAGCGCGGCCGCTCACGGGTCTTCGCGGACCGTCTGAGCGCGGCGCAGCCCGGCATCCGGCTCTCCAGCGTCCCGAAGAACGGCGTGTTCTACTGGGCCGTGGCGGCCGAGGACGCGGGCTACGCCCGCAGCGCCGAATCGGCCCAGCAGAGCCTCAACCTGACCCCGCCCTCGGCCGTCGTCATCACGGCCGCCCAGGACAGCACCGTCGAGACCTCCTCCTCGACCTGGGTCTCCATCACCTTCACCGCCCCCGGCGAGGACGCCGGCGCTGGCGACCTGGGCAGCGCCGCCGTCTACGACGTGCGCTGGACCTCGGCGGGGGCCATCGACAGCAACGCCAAGTACATCGCCGCTCCCAACCAGCGCCTGGTCTCGGCCCAGGGCACGGCCGGCGCCCCCGTCACCGTCCTGGTCCCGGTGGTGCCGGGGAAGACCTGGTATTTCGCCCTGACGACGAAGGACTCCTACGGCTCGCGCTCCGCCCTCTCCAACTCCCAGAGCGTGTTCGCGCGCATCATGCTCGAGGCCGTCCATGACGCGGCGGCCTTCTCCGTCCTGCAGGGCCAGACCACCTCCTTCCTGCGCCTGCGGCTGTGGACCGAGGGGACCGGGAACACCCAGAGCCTGGCCAAGGTGGCGGTCCGCAAGTTCGGCACGCTCCCGGACGCGGCCATCTCCAACGTGGGGCTCTACCTCGACTCCGGGGGCGACGAGGCCTTCACCTCCGGCGACCTCACGGGCCTCAAGTCCTCCCCGGCCGTCTTCGTGTCCAGCCGGGCGACCCTGACTTTGCCCGTGCCGGAGAACATCCAGAACTCCACGCGGACCTATTTCGTGGCGGCCACCATCCGCTCCGACTACCTGCCCGTCGAAGGGGACAGCGTCTCGCTGCGCCTCGACGGCGAGGCGCTGACGGTCACCGGGGGCGGCGTCGACGCCGTGGACTTCCCCGCCATGTCCTTCGACGGCATCGACGACCGCCTGAACACCGGCTACAACCTGGCCATCGACGCCCAGACCCAGGTGACGGTCGAGGCCTGGGTCCGCTCCACCGACACCGCCCGCGCCAACGCCGCCATCGTCAGCCGAGGCGTAAACGGCGGCAACAACGGCTACCGCCTCTGGCTGGGCGCCGGGGGGTGCTCGGCCGGCGTGCCCAGCTTCTTCGTCGGCTCCTCTGTGCTGTGCGCCGCCGACGCCTCCGGCCAGCGGGTCGTCACCGACGGGCGCTGGCACCACGTAGCCGCCGTCTTCAACGCCGGGGCGGGACAGATATTTCTCGACGGCGTAGGGCTCTCCACCGGCTCGATGGGCGGCACGCTGGCGGACGCGGCCAGCGACCTCTCCATCGGCGGCCCCAACTCCTCGGGGGGAGCCGTGCCGTTCCTCGGGCAGATGGACGAGGTCCGCGTCGCGAACTTCGTGCGCTATCCGGCCGAGCTCCCGCCCGCCCGCCGCAACGTCCAGGCCGGAGCCGCGGTGCTCTATCACTTCGACGGGCTGGCCGCCGACGGCTTCGCCGCCGACTCGTCGGTCAACGCCCTGGTCACCGCCAGCGAGGGCCAGGCCAAGGGCTACGCGCGCTCGACCGGGACGGCCGTGACGGACGCGTCCGACACCCTCTTCGTCCAGGCCGCCTCGCTCCTGCCCTCGGCCCTCTTCCGAAACGACACGAACGTCCCGGTCATGAGCCTGAAGCTCTGGACCGGGGGGGACTTCATCACCGTCGGCCAGCTGGCCGTCACGTCCACCGGGACGGCGGCCAACAACAGCGTCAGCACGCTCAAGCTCTATAAGGACAACGGCGACGGCCTCTTCAACACGGCGTCCGACACCCTGCTCACCCCGGGGGGCGTGGATTTCGCCGTCGTGGCCGCCACCTTCACCGCCCTGGCCCAGACCATCGACGCCTCCACCAAGACCTACTTCGTGTCCTGGAACGTCACGGGGAGCGCCGAGAACACCAAGAGCATCGGCCTCATCCTGCCGTCGACGGCGGCCTTCACGCTGTCCGGGTCCACCGACACGGTCTTCTCCGGGAACTTCCCCATCGCGCCGGGCACCGCCCCCATCGTGGCGGCCCAGGCCCTGGTGACGGCCGAGCCCTCCACCGGCACCTGGCTCAACGTCTCCTCGACGGTGTTCCAGGCAGCCTTCGGCGCCGGGAACATCTCCTACGTCAAGTGGCGCTGGGACCGCTCCCCGGCCACCCAGGTGGACGACACCGAGCCGGTCTCCTGGTCGGCCGGCAAGACCACGGTGACGGCGACCAGCGACAACAACGACTGGTATTTCCATGCCCGCGCGTTCGACGTCTTCTCCTCCTCCGGGACGCAGGTCGACCTCGGTCCGTTCTGGCTCGACCGCACGGCGCCCGTCGCGGCCTCCTTCGCCAGCCTGGATTCCCTGGGCGCCCCGCTGGGCGAGGCTTTGTTCAACGACCTGGCCTCCGCGGTCACCGCCCAGCTGACGGTCAGCGACGCGGCCTCGGGGCTGAACCTGGACGGCCCGGCGCCCTTCGCCGCCTCGAGCGGGACGGTCAGCCTGTGGCACTTCGACGAGGCCTCGGGGAACTGGGCCGACGCCGGGCCCGCGGGGAACACCCTGACGGCCTCGGGCGCCGGGCGGGGGGCCGGGCGCTTCGACGCCGGACTGAGCCTGAGCAGCGCTTCCTGGGCCCAGAACGCGTCCCCGGCCTCTTTGCCGACGGGCAACGCCGCGCGCACTGTGGAGGCCTGGGTGAACCTGGCCTCCACCCAGGGCGTGCAGGGCCTGGTCTCCTGGGGCGCGGGCGGGGCCTCTGGCTTCAACCGCTTCCAGGTCTCCGGGCGCAGGCTGGGGGCCGACTTCGGCGGGGCCTCGGTGCGCTTCTCCCCGGACCTGAGCACCGGGGCGTGGCACCATGTGGCCATGACCTGGGACGGTGCGGAGGCGCGCTTCTACGCCGACGGGGTGCGCATCGGGACCCAGGCCTTTGGCGCGCAGTCGACCGGCGCCGGCACGCTCTATGTGGGCGCCACCGACCTGGGGGCCGGCCTGCGCGGCGGCCTCGACGAGGTCCGCATCCTCTCCTACGCCAAGACCGAGGCCGAGCTGGCCGCGTCGGCCCTGCGCGGCGACCCGTATTACGTCACCTACTCCACCGACACCGGGCGCTCCTGGAAGGTCGTGAACGCCACCGTACCCTCGGCGGGGTCCTATGTGGAGCTGCAGGCCGCCCACGGCGCCGCGGGCCCCTCCTCCCTGCTGGCACGGGGCCTGGACCTGGTCGTCTCGACCTGGACGCAGACCGGGGCGCTGGGGACCAACCAGGTGCGCTTCCACTTCGCCGACCTAGCGGGCAACGTCAAGACCGCGGGACCCTTCTCCGTCCTGGTGGACACGAACGCCCCCGTGGCGGTGTCGACGCCCAGCCTCCCCTCGCCGGGGACCTACACCGGGCCGCGCCCCGACTTCTACTGGGCCGGGCCGTCCACCGCGCTCGTGCAGGGCCTGGGCGGCCAGTTCTTCCTCCAGGTCTCCAGCGCCGACGCGGCGTTCGCCGCGCCGAACATCATCATCAGCATCTCCACGCCCGCCCTGGTCAGCGACGCCCTGTTCTCCCGGGTGACCGGCGTCTACGTCTCGACCTTCCCGGCGCTGGGGGCCGGCACGACCTATTATTGGAGGGTCCGCTCGAAGAGCTCGCTGGGCGTCTTCGGCCCCTGGGGCCCGGCGTACGGCTTCGTCGTCGACGTCACGACGCCCGCCGTCTCCTCCTTCATCGTCAACAACTCGACCGGCGGGGTGTTCGGCGAGACCGGCCCCATCGACCTCCTCTCGGGCGCGACGGTGCAGCTCTCGGCCTCCGACGCGCTGTCCGGCCTGGGGCAGGCGCTGTCGCTGTCCACGGCCCCGGGGACGCTGGCCTACTGGCGCTTCAGCGAGCGCGACGGCGGCGCGCCCAACGACGAGGCCCAGGGGCTGGCGGGGGCGCTCGGCTGCTTCGGCGCCTGCCAGAACCCGCGCTACGCCCCGACCCCGTTCGGCGCGGGGCTCAGGCTGGCCTCGAACCAGTACTTGTCGGCGGCGAACGGGTCGTTCCAGTTCCCTCCGGCCTCCACATTCACCGTCTCGGCCTGGATCAAGCCGGCCTCCGTGACCGGGATCAACCAGGTCATCGCCGGGCTCGGCGCGCCCCTGACCTCTCCGGGGAGCAACTGGGTCCTCTATGTGAACAGCCTGGGCGCCCTGCGCCTCACCAACGCCACGGGCGGCGGGGCGCTGAGCCCCAACGGCCTCATCCAGGCGGGCGCCTGGCAGCATGTGACGGCCGTCCAGAAGGGCACGCGGGTCTGGCTCTACGTAAACGGCGTGCTCAGGCATTCCGAGAGCACCGGGCAGCCCAACTCCGGCGGGGGGACGATGCCCTTCTCGGTCGGCGCGGGATTCCGCGCCGACGGAGTCACCCCGGAAGGGTTCTTCACCGGCGACATCGACGAGGTCAAGGTCCTGGGCTACGCGGCCGACTCGCAGGAGGTGGCCGCCGACTACGCGCGCGGGGTGCCCGGCCGCTTCTGCGTCGAATACTCGACCACGGCGGGGGCGGCCTGGAACGTCGTCAGCGCGACCTTCCCCGCCGCGGGCTTCCCGTATGTGAGCCAGACCGGCGCCGACGGCGCGACCGGCGCCGAGACCATCATCGTCAAAGACCTGGTCCTGACCCATTCCACCACCACGGCCACGGGGGCCGCGGGCACGAACCTGCTGCGGGTGCTGGCCGCGGACCGCAAGGGGAACTTCACCCTGGCCGGGCCGTTCACCGTCATCGTCGACACCGTGGCCGCCGCGGCGGTCTCCACCCCGACCCTCCCTTCGCCGGGGGTCTTCGTCAGCACGCGCCCCAGCTTCGCCTGGGACGGCCCGAGCACGGCCACGGCCGCGGGCATGGGCTCGGCCGCCAGCTTCCTGCTCGAGGTCGACGACCAGTCCGACTTCTCCTCGCCCGCCGTCGCCATCTCGACCCCCGTGGTGGTCGTCAGCTCCGCGGCGACCTTCACCCGGGGCGTCTACGTCTCGACGTTCTCCCTGGCCCACGGCACCACCTACTATTGGCGCGTGCGCGCCCGCGACTGGCTCAACGTCGCCTCGCCCGCGCTGACCGTGTCGAGCTTCGTCACCGACTTCTCTTCCCCGGTCGCCTCCGCCTTCGCCACCATCAATTCCACCGGCGGCTACACCGGCGAAGCGGTGGGCCTGTCTTTGGCCAGCGGCGTGACGGCGCAGATGACGCTGGCAGATTCCGGCCCCGCCGGCCTGGCGCTCTCGCCTCTGGCGGACGGGGCGGTGCCCTACGGCGTGATGTACACGACCCAGGGGGCGCAGGCCCTGCCCCTGTGGCAGGACGGGACCTGGGGGACGGCCCTGGCGGACGCCGCTCAGACGGATTTCCGGGTGCTGGCCCGCCACCAGGGCTCCCTTTGGGGCGCCACCGCCACCGGCAGGGTGTGGTCCTACGACGGCGCGGTCTGGGGCCTCTCGACGAACCTGGGCCAGTCCGTCCTGGCGCTGGAGAGCTTCGGCGGGAAGCTCTACGCGGGGCTCAACGCTAACGGGCAGGTGCACTCCTACAACGGGGTGTCCTGGTCCCTGGAGGCCTCCTTCGGGGGGGTCGCGGTGCGGGCCCTCAAGAGCTACGGCGGGCGGCTCTACGCCGGCGACAGCGCGGGGCGGGTCTGGGGCTATGAGCCGACGAAGGCCCAATGGTTCCTGTCCTTCCAGTCGACCAGCAGCGTGGTCGAATCCCTCGCCGTCTACGACGGCCGCCTGTTCGCCGGAGCCAACCCGAACGTCTATGCCTTCAACGGCAGCACCTGGACCGCGTCTTTCGCGGTGGGCGCCGCGGTGAACGCGATGGCTGCCTACGACGGGAAGCTCTATGCCGCGACGAACAACTCCGGCATCGTCTACCAGTTCGACGGCGCCGTCTGGAGCGTCAGCTACGACCCGCCGGAGACGGCCTCCGACGCCCTGGCCGTCCACGCCGGGCGGCTCTACGCGGCCTCCGCCCTCCCCTCCAACGGCCGGGTCTACGCCTTCGACGGCAAGAGCTGGGCCCTGGTCAGGACGCTGCCCAGCCTCAACGACAGGGTGCTGGCCCTGGCGCCCTTCTCGGGCAGGCTGTATGCGGGCCTCAGCGAGGCCTCGGGCGACGCTCAGGTCCTGGTGTCGACGCCTCTGGCCGTCTCCCTGACCGGGGCCGAGGGCAGCGTGGCCCCCCAGACCCTCTCCGTGACGAGCCTGAACCTGGCCGCGTCGGCGGCGGGGACGCTGTGCGCCGGCAGCGCCTCCTGCACGGCGACGAACCAGGTCCGCTTCACGGCCACCGACCGCGCGGGCCGGGTCGGTCAGGCCGGGCCGTTCGCCATCCTGGTCGACGCCCTGCTCTCGCAGCCCACCGCCTACAGTCCCGCGCCGGCGCGCTACATGCGCGAGACCCTGCCCGACTTCGCCTGGGTCGAGGCCAGCACGATGCCCAAACACACCGTGCAGGTCTCCACCGGCGCGGACTTCAGCGCGATGATCGTCAATTCCCTGACCCTCAACAGCCCCTTCGCCTCGCCCACCTCGCTGACCAACGGCACCACCTATTTCTGGCGGGTCAGGGCGCTGAACGCCTTCGACGTGGCCTCCTCCTTCTCGGACCCGGTCAACTTCACGGTGGACGTGAACCCGCCCTCGACCAGCGCCTACCAGCACAGCAACTCCACGGGCGGGGTGCTGGCTGAGTCGCAGATGACCAATCTGGCCGTCGGGGCCACCGTCCAGCTGACGGTGCTCGACCCCCTGGCCGGGCTCAACCCGGTGCCGCTGCCCTCCCGGGAGCGTGTCGGGGCCTGGACCTTCGAGGGCACGGGCGCGACGGTGTACGACCTCTCCGGGCAGGGCCTGGGCGGGCGTCTGGGCTCCGCGTCGCTGCGCGGCACCGGCTATCAGGGGGGCGGCCTCACCTTCCCCGTCGGCCTGACCGGGATGGCGATATCGACCTCCCCGGTGGGCTCCTGGACCGGCCTGACGGCGGCGGCCTGGGTCAAGGTCAGCGCCAACAACACGCTGTCCCAGACCGTGCTGGCCTCCAAGCACTTCCGCTTCCAGGCCGACAGCGCCCAGGGCCGCGTCCGGTTCCGCATGGACGCGGCCGCCACCGGAGGCTGCTCGCTGGCCACCCCGATGTCCTATCCGCTGGGCTCCTGGGTGCACCTGGCCCTCGTGCTCGACCCCGGGGCGACCCGCAACAGGGTCTTCGTCAACGGCGACACCGCCGCGGAGTGCGTCGGGACGGCGGTCCTGTCCGACACCCCCTTCACCGTGGGAATCGACACGGTCAGCGCGCTGGGCGGGACCGACGTCTTCAACGGCTCCCTCGACGAGCTGCGCATCTTCTCCGCGCCGCTGTCGACCGCCCCGGTCCGCGAGGAGATGGCGGGCTCGCCGTTCTCCGTGCTCTACTCGACGACGGCCGGGGCCACCTGGTCCGCCGCGGCCTCCACGGGCCCGGCGGGGCCCCGCCTCTCCTTCAGCGCCGTGCCGGGCTCCCTGGCCCTGGAGGCGCTGCGGGTCGTCGACCTCCCGCTGCACGAGTCGAGCAGCGCCGTCCTCTGCGCCCAGGTCTCGCCCTGCGCCGCCACCAACCAGGTCGTCTACTACGTCCCGGACCGGGCGGGCGGCGTGCGGACCGCCGGCCCCTTCGCCGTCGTCGTCGACACCTCGGTGCCGCTGCCGCTGTTGACCTCGCTGACCCCGCTCTCCACGGACACCCTGCACGCCACCGCCGCCGCGACGGACAACCTGGCGGGGGTCAAGGACCTGCTCTTCGAGGCCTCGACCTCGGCGGCCTTCGCGCTGCCGCTGTCTTCGAGCGGCTTCGTCGCGCAGTCGACCTGGTCCTTCACGGGGCTGATAGACGCTACGACGTACTTCGTGCGCGTGTGGACGCGCGACAACCTCCTCAACGTCTCCACGCCCTCCGTGGCGTCCTCTTCGGCCACCTTCGGGACCGTGTTCTTCACCACGGCCTCCGCCGTCCCCGCCAGCGCGCTGCAGGGGGCCTTCGTGCCGATGGCCACCCTGAAGCTGGCCACCAAGCAGGCGGCCACCTCGCGCCTCCTGGGCCTGCGCGTGCGCAAGACCGGGTCCATCCCGGACTCCGACATCACCCAGGCCCAGCTCTACAGCGACTCGGATGGCGACGGGGTCTACTCGGGGGGAGACACCCTGCAGGCCTTCGGGACCCTGGCCCTCAACGAGGCCCAGCTGACCCTGGCCGGGCAGGGAGCACCCCTCGACGTGCTCGTCAGCACCTTCCACGTGGTCTTCAAGCTCGCCCCCGGCGCCATCACCAACAACACGGTCGGGCTGGAGATCAGCTCGACGACCAGCGTCAGCCTCAAGCATCCCGGCCGCGCCGAAGGGACCTTCCCGGTGACGGCCGGGCCCCTGGTCGTGACGGACGGCGCCAACTTCCTCAACATCACGCCCGCCAACCTCGCCCCGAGCGCCATCACCCCGGGCGTGGACAACATCCCGGTTCTGGAGCTGCGCTCGCAGACCGACACCGGGACCTCCATCGTCTCCAGCGTCACGGTCACGATGAGCGGGACCACGCCCACGAGCAAGATCCGCTCGGTCAACCTGTGGCGCGACGCCGACCCGGAGGACGGCATCTTCGACGCGAACACCGACATCCGGATGACGGGGGATGCCGACAACTTCGGCATCCAGACCGTGGCCACCATGTCGGTGGCCGGCTTCGACGTGTCCTCGCGCACCGTGACGACCTCGCCGCGCCGGTTCTTCGTCACCGTCAGCCTGGCCGCCGACGCCCCGCAGGACACCTCCTTCCAGCTGGCGCTGCCGGCGACCACCTCGGTCATCCTGCAGAACCTGGCCGACACGGTCTCGTTCTCCACGACGGTCATCACGAGCACCGTGGGCGTCATCCTCAACAACACCATCACCGTGTCGGCCATCGACGAGACGCCCGCCGTCTTCGTGCAGGGCGAACGCTTCGCCGTGCTGCGGGTGACGGCCACCGTCGACCAGGGCGCCGCGCAGGTCAACCGCTTCACCCTGCGCCTGACCGGCAACGGCCAGTCCTCCGACATCGACGCGGTCGAGGTGTGGAAGGACGCCACCGTCGACGGCAAGTCGCTCAACGCCAACCTCGACGTGCGCGTAGGCTCGGCCGCCTACGTCGCGGGCCTGGCCACGGTGGACATATCCACCCAGACCCTGGTGGCAGGGACCAGCTCGGTCTTCTTCCTAGCCTATGTGCTCGACCCCGCGGCCGCCCCCGGCGTGACCCTGGGGGCGAAGCTCAACGACGGCGACATCCGGGCGGGCAACAGCGGCACGACGGTCTCCGGCACCTTCCCCATCGAGAGCTCCTCGCGCACCGTGCAGGCCACGGTCAACCGCATGCTCATCCTCAACGCCATCAAGGACATCTCGCCCGGCGCGCTCCTGCAGGGCCAGCAGCACGCCGCGATGCTGCGCCTGGACGTCATCAGCGACAAGAACGACTTCAGCTGGCTGGGGCTCTCGGTGGAGCGCCTGGGCACGGCCCCCGACTCGGCGGTCTCGGCCGTCAACGTCTACCGGGACTTCGACGGCAACGGGCTCTTCGACGTGGCGGTGGACTCGCGCCTGAGCAGCGGCGCGGACGCCTTCGCCGCCAGCACCGCGAACCTGACCATGCTGCAGGTGCAGACCGTGACGCAGTCCACCCGGAGCTACTTCGTCACGCTCAGCGTGGCCGCCAACGCCACCCCCGGGCAGACCCTCGGCGTGCGCATCTCCTCGACGGCCTCGTTCAACCTCTTGGCCCCCAACGCCCTGTCCACGGCCACGGCCCTGCCCATCCAGACCGGGGTCGTCCCGGTCAGCCAGTTCCAGAACACCATCACCGTCAGCACGGCCAGCATCGTGCCCGCCCTGGGGGCCGAGCCGGGGACGACCGACGTGGCGCTGATGTCTTTGACCATGAAGACGGACGTGTCCAACGCCGTCTGGCAGAGCCTGCGCGTGGACCAGGCCGGCACGGCGGCGGACTCCGACGTCAAGGCGGTCAAGCTCTACTACGACTTCAACGACGTGGGGACCTTCGACTCCTCGAACCTCGTGCAGTACTCTTCGGTCTCCTTCTCCACCCAGACCTTCGGCGGCAACGGCCCGGGCAGCGTAATCCTCAACTTCACCGGCCCGCAGACGCTGGGGACGGCGGCCAAACGCTATTTCCTCGTCGTAGACCTCTCCACCGGGGCGACGCCGGCGCGGACCCTGATAGTGCGGGCCTCCACGGGCGCCTTCTTCACCGTCAACGCCCCCAACCAGGTCGTGCCCAGCGCCTCGTTCACCTCGGCGGCCCTGACCATCAACGCCCCGCCCGTCACGATGGGCGTGGTCGGGGCCAGCTCCGCCCCGGCCACGGCCGTGCAGGGCACGCCCAACATCGTGATGCTGGCCTTCAAGGCGCGCACCAACGCCTATTCGGCGCGCTGGACCCAGCTGCGCGTGACGCGGACCGGCACCGGGGCCGACGCCGACGTCACGGCCGTCAAGCTCTACCGCGACGCGGACGGCACGGGCACCCTCGACATCGTCTCGGACGAGCGCATCAGCACCGGCACCTTCAGCGGGGGCACCGTCCTGCTGGCGTTCTCGACGCAGACCATCACCGTGGCCACGCAGACCTACTTCGTGACCTTCGACCTGAGGACGACGGCCGCGGCCGGCAACACCGTGGGCGCCCGCATCGCCGCGGCGGGGGACCTGAAGGTCGAGTCGCCCGACACCGTCGACACGGCGGGCTTCCCCCTGCAGTCCGGCGCGGCCGCCGTCGTGGCCACGCAGTCGGGGCTCTTCGTCACCCCGACGAACATGGCCCCGGGCGAGCTCAAGCAGGGCGCCACCGAGCAGGTCCTGCTGTCCTTGGCGCTGCAGACCACGCAGTACGCGCTGAGCTGGTCGGCGCTGACGGTGCGCTCGACGGGCAGCGCCTCGGACTCCGACATCAAGGCCCTGAGCGTCTGGCTCGACGCCAACCTCAACGGGGCCGTCGACATCGGCACCGACACCAAGATCACCTCCGGCCTCAACGCCTTCCTGGGCGGGACGGCCGTGCTCAGCCTCTCCCAGGTGCAGGACATCGGCACCGCCCAGAAGCGCTACCTCATCACCGCCGACATCGCGGCGTTCGCCGAGCCGGGGCGCACCTTCGCCGTCATCCTGACCTCCACGGCGGCCTTCTCGGTGTCCGCGCCGAACTTCATCGTAAACTCCGGCTTCCCCGCCCAGTCGGACGCCAACGCCACCTTGCGCAAGCTCGAGGAGAGCCTGCTGCTGACCCCGACGGACCTGGTCGGGGCGGGCGTCAACCAGGGCGCCAACGTCGCGCTGGCCAAGCTGGCCGTCCGCGCGTCGCGCAACCGGGTGGGCTGGACGGCGCTCAACATCCGCCAGAACGGGAACCTGGGGGCCGGCGAGATCGACTCCGTCGGGATCTGGCGGGATTCCAACGGGGACGGCCAGCTCTCCAGCGCCGACTTGCTGGTCGGCAGCGCGGCCTTCAGCGGCAGCCAGGCGGCGGTGGCCTTCTCCAGCGCCCAGACCGTGGGCGCGTCGACCCAGACCTACTTCCTGGCCGTCCAACCCAACATCAGCGCCACCGTGGGGGCCGACATCCGGCTCTCGGTCCAGTCGGTGGACTTCTCCATCACCTCGCCGGACGCCGTCGCCGCGACGAACCTGCCGTTCAACACCGCCTCGGCGGTCGTGCTCGACGCCAAGACGCCGTCGCTGCCCGTCGTGACCGACGCGGGCTCCTATTCCAGCGACTTCGAGGGCCTGAGCTTCTCGTGGTCCTCCAGCGTCGGGACGGGGACCCTGTCCGGCGCCTTCTACGCCGTCGGCACGACCCCCGGAGGGACGGACGTGCGCTCCTGGACGGCCGTCTCGGCGGCGCTGACCTCGGTCCGGGCCACCGGCTTCCCTCTGACCCAGGCCACGACCTACTACGTCTCGGTCAAGACCCAGTCCAGCTTCGGCTTCGACAGCCCCGTGGGGGTCTCCGACGGCGTCCTGATGGACTTCCAGTCGCCCATCAAGCCCGCCATCACGGTCTCGGCCGGCTCGGGCGCCCTGCTGGTGACCTGGACGTCCGTGCCTGGCGGCCCGTCGGGCATCCTGGGCTACCTCATCGAGTACCGGACCGGGGCCAGCCCGCAGTGGATCAATGCGAAGACCGGGGAGAAGACCTCCGTGAAGGCCCTGTCGCGCCCGGCCGCGGGCGGCGCAGCGCCGGCGGACTTCTCCGTCCTCGCCGTGTCGAGCTCGGCCCTGGCGACCGGGACCTCCTTCCAGGCCTCCGGCCTGCCCGCCGGGACCCTGCTGGTCCGCGTCAGCGCGGTGACCGGCTCCGGCGTCCTCAGCGGCGCCAGCGACGAGACGAAGGTCCAGCTCGGGCCGCTGCCCACCGACGGGATCTCCAACGCCAGCGTCTACCCGAACCCGTTCGACTCGCGCAAGACCTCGGGGAAGATCCACTACGTGCTCAGCGCCAACGCCGAGGTCTCTATCCGCGTGTACAGCGTCTTCGGCCGCCTCATCCGGGAGATGAGCTTCGCCCCCGGCTCCACGGGCGGCCTGGCCGGCTCCAACACGGTCTCCTGGGACGGGTCCGACGATTCTGGCGCCAAGGTGTCCAAGGGCCTCTATCTGCTGGTCCTGCAGTCAGGCGGCGCGAAGGTCATCGTAAAGACCGGCGTCATCCACTAAAAGCGCTGGAATAACATAAAGAATCATGGGCACGGCCCCTTCGTAATCCTTTCGTGATTGAAGGGCGGCGCCCGGCTAAACTAACGCCATGCGCGTCTTGGCGTGGCTCGTCTGCATGTTCCTTGCCGCCGCGGCAGGGGCGAGCCAGGGCGGCCGCCCGGGAGAGATCTTCCAGTTCGGCGCCAACGCCCGCGGGCTGGCGATGGGCGGGGCCAACACCGCCTTCGCCAACGACGTGACCTCGGTCTATTACAACCCCGCCGGCCTCGGGCTCCTGCCCGCGCGCGAGGTCACCTTCATGCGGGCGACGCTCTTCGGCGACGCCACCTACGACTACCTCGCCTACGCGCAGAACAAGAAGAAGCGCGCCGGGGGCTGGGGCCTGGAGGTCATCCGTCTCGGCGCCGCGGCGGCCGACGGGCGCGACGAGTTCAACAACAAGACGGGCGGCTTCGCCTGGTCGGAGACCGCCTTCGGCCTCGCCCACGGCTGGCGCGGCTTGTTCCATCCCGACCTCTCCTTCGGGCTGAAGGCCAAGATGCTCAACCGCTCGCTGGGCAGCTCCTCGGACCGGCTGGTCGGGATGGACCTGGGCGTGCAGGCCGGGCCGTTCGCCTCGGGCAAGCTGATGTTCGGCGGGGTCGTCCAGAACGCGTTCTCGCTGGCGCAGGGCGACACCGACGACAAGCTGGAGCCCGTGGTGCGCGCGGGGGTCTCCTACCGGGTGGTCGGTCCCTTGGCCCTGTCGGCGGACGTGTCGGCCGACGGCGACTTCCGCGTGGGTACCGAGTACGCCTGGGGCATCGCCGCGGTCCGGGCCGGCCTCGAGGACAAGCAGCTCTCCTTCGGCGGCGGGATCAACTTCCGCTCGAAGTACCGCTTCGACCTGGCCATGCTGAGCCATCCGACCCTGGGGATGTCCCAGAGGTTCTCCATCGGCTACCGCTTCGGGGCGCGCCAAGAGCTGGCCCAGGGCAAGTCGCCCAAGATGCAGGCCTTCGCGTCCGAGTACCTCGCCAACGGCCAGGCCGAGCTGCAGAAGCGCGACTATCTGCGCGCCTCCAAGGACATCGACACGGCGCTGGGCATCGACCCCAACGCGGGCGACGGGTCCTGGAGGGAGCGCGCGGTGCGCCTCAGGCGCCTGGTCAAGGAGATGCAGCTCGAGGCGCACCCCGAGGACGTGGAGACGTTCCTCCAGGACAACCCCGCCTCGTTCATGGCCTACACCGTGGTCGGCGCCTGGCTGGAAGGCGAAGAGGACCGCGCGATGCTTCTCGCCCACGCCACTGCGGGCACCGTCAACCGCAGCGGGGCCTACCGGAGGCTGCTCGACGCCATGTCGCGCCTGACCGGGCGCAAGGTCGACCGCGACTCCGTCCTCCCGACCGCGCGCCTGGCCGCCCTGCGCATGAAGCAGGGCGTCGACGCCATCTACCAGCGCCGATTCGGTCCGGCGGCGGAGTCGCTGCGCGACGCGCTGTGGCTCGAGCCCAACAACGCCGCCGCGTGGACGCGCCTGGGCTCAGCCTACTTCGCGATGGGGGACAGGCCGCGCGCGGCCGCGGCCTGGAAGAAGGCGCTGGAGCTCAACCCCGCCGACGAGAAGCTCAAGCAGTTCATGGCCGCCCAGGGGGTCGAGTGACGCCGGGCAATGAGTCCGTAACAGCGCCGGGCTACCCTGCCGGCACGGAGGCCCGATGGAGGTCGTGATCGTCGGGCTGCTGCCGGTGCTCTTCCTGGTGCTCGCGGCGAGCATGCTCGTCGTGAGCCAGCTCTCGGGCTTCTTCCAGTTCGGGCGCTATTCGGGACGGCGGCGGCGGGACCGCGAGGAGCTCGAGAACTTCATGACGAAGCTGGCGACGGCCCAGAGCCAGGTGGCCAAGAGGAAGGCGGAGCTCGAGAAGCTCTCCTTCAAGCTGCAGGACTCCAACGAGGAGCTCGAGCGGCTCAACTCGATGAAGTCGAAGTTCCTGTCGATGGCCGTCCACGACGTGCGCACGCCGCTGGCCTCGATCAAGGGCTTCGGGGAGATGCTCTCCCACCAGCCGCTCGACGACAAGCAGAAGAAGTACGTCGATTACATCGTGCGCGGCACCGACCAGATCAACCGGCTGATGAGCGACCTGACCGACCTGGCCGTCATCGAGGCGGGGAAGCTCCGGCTCGAACAGAAGCCCTTCCTGCTGCCGCAGCTGGTGGCCGACGTGGCCCCCGGCATCGGCGTCATCGCCAAGAACAACGGCGTCGAGTTCGCCTATCCCGAGGTCCCCGCCGTCGAGGTGGTCGGGGACCGCTTCCGCCTCGGCCAGGCCCTGATGAACTTCCTCAACAACGCGGTCAAGTTCACCCCGTCGGGCGGGAGGGTGGAGCTCTTCGCCAAGGTCATCGGCCGTACGCTGACCCTCGGCGTCAAGGACAACGGGCCGGGGATCCACCCCTCCGAGCGCAAGAAGGTCTTCGACAAGTTCTACCAGTCCCAGTTCCAGGACGTGAAGAACAAGAAGAAGGGCTGGGGCCTGGGGCTGGCCATCGCCACCGAGATCGTGCGCGGGCACCAAGGGGACATCGGGGTCGACTCCGCGGGGCTCGGCAAGGGCTCCACCTTCTGGTACAAGATCCCCCTCAAGCCCGCCCGCGTCCCGGCGGCCCGGCAGGCGGCCCTGGCGCTGGCCCTGCTCGGCCTGTTCGCCTCCGGCGCCTCCGCCCAGCAGACCATCCCGCTCGAGGAGAAGGCCAAGTTCGAGCGGGCTCTGGAAGCCAAGGCCGAGTCGGTGCTGATCTCCATCCTCGGCCCGAGCCGTTCCCGGGTCATCGTCAACGCCGCCCTCGACTTCACACGCATCGAGAAATTCGATGTGAAGTCCGGCGGGAGCGCCGACAAGGACGCCAAGTCCCTGTTCCTGTGGCAGAACATAGGCACCGACGCCGCCGGCTCCGAGGACCTCCTCCCCGGCATCCCCAGCCCCGAGTCGCAGATGCCCGGCTTCGGGCAGACCAAGACCTACGAGCGCCAGCAGTCGTTCCCGACCTCGTTCGTGAAGCGCCTGGCCGTCACGGTGGTGGTGGACGACTCCGTGACGCCCGAGGAGCGCGACCGCATCGGCCGCATCCTGCCCGACATCCTGGGGCTCGACCGCACGCGCGACGACGTGCTCGACATCGCCCCGGCCAAGTTCGCGCCGGCCTGGAAGACCATCTGGTACCAGCCCGAGGCGATGGGGCTGCTCTTCAAGTACGGCCTCATCGCGCTGATGACCCTGATAACCCTGGTCGTCGTTGCGGCTTGCTTCCTCAAGCTCGCCGAGGCGATGGACTCGATGGCGCAGGCCCAGGCCCACCAGCTGCAGATGGACTTCGGGGGCGAGGAGAAGAAGGAGGGGGAGGAGGGGGCCGAGGGCGAGAAGAAGGAGGGCGCAGGGGCGCCGGAGGAGGCGGTCCCCGCCAAGGCGGCCTTCAACGTCAGCCTCCACCAGATCGACACCCTGCTCGAGATCCTGCGCGGCCAGGACGCCGAGAACATCGCGCTCATCGCCGCTCACCTCAAGCCCGAGGTGCGCAAGGCCTTCCTCGGCCGCCTCCCGACCCGCCTCTACAGCGAGGTCCTCCTTAATATGGGGGCGATCAAGTTCATAGAGCCGGACGTGGTCCAGACGGTCAAAGACGAGCTGGAGAGGCGGCTCGACAGCGCGGTGGGCGGGCGCCGGGAGCTCCTCGACCTGATCGACCAGTCCGACATGAAGGCCAAGCGCGAGCTGCTGGCAATGCTCGAGATGCGCGACCCCGAGCTCTACTCCCTGGTGCGCGCGCGGGTGCTGCTCTTCGAGGACGTGGCCTTCCTCGACCAGCGCGACTGGTCCATCGTCATGGGCCAGGTCACCCTCGAGCAGTGGTCCGCGGCGCTCCATGAGGGCGAGGAGCGCGTGCGCGTCAGCCTCCGGGCGCAGATGCTGCCCAAGACCTGGGCCATCCTCGAGCAGATGATCGCCGCCTCCCGGCCCACGCCGCGGGCCGTCGAGACGGCCCAAGAGCAGATCGCCGCCGCCGTCCTCAAGCTCGTCGCCCAGGGGCGGGTGCAGAGCCCCGCCGAGCGGCGCGGGGCCCTGGAGGGCCCGCCGCCCATCGCGGAGGCTCAGCCGGCCTGAGATGACCCATGGCTAAGGTAGACCGCCTCCTAGCGACCCTGCGCGGCGAACCGCCGCCGGACGAGCCTCCTCCCCAGGAGGCCGCCGCGGCCGCTCCCGCGCCCTCCAGCGAGGCCGTCTCGGCCCTGGAGGCCCGCCTGGCCGAGCTCGAGGGCCGGCTGTCCCAGCTCGCGGCGCCGCCGCCCATGGAGGCGCCCGCGGCCGACTTCCCCTCCGAGGAGGTGCCTCCGGCCCTTCCCGCGGCGCCCGCCCCGGAGCCGCCCAAACCGCCGACCGAGCTGACCCTGTTCCTGCACACCAAGGTCGAGCTCCTCGAGCGCAAGCTCGAGCTGGCCCAGCAGGAGGCGCTGCGCTCGAACCTGCTGATGCGCGAGCGCGAGGAAGCCCAGCGCAAGGCGCAGACCGAGGTGGAGGACCTCTTCCGCTCCATCCGCGAGGCCCAGCGCGCCGCGAACTACGACAAGACGCTGCGCGAGCATTACTCCTCCGCGTCCCTGCGGGTCAAGGAGCTGGAGGGCCGCCTCGCCGCCGCCCAGCTGAAGATGGTCCCCGCCGACGAGGTGATGCGCTTCGTCGAGACGGAGGAAGGCCGCGCCGAGCTCAAGCGCCGCATCGAGGCGCAGCTGGGGCAGGCCGCCGCCCCCGAGTCGCCCGCGCCGCCGGCCCCGCCCCCGCCCTCCGTACCGGAACGCCCCGGCGAGTTCCTGGCCCCGCCGGTCGGCGCGCCCGGGACCGGCTTCGCCCTCGAGCAGCTCTCGGTCGTGCTCGCCCGCGTCTCGGACCTGGAGCGGCGCCTCGAGGAGGCCCAGGCCGAGCGGGACCGCGAGCGCGAGGCCCGGCGCAAGTGGGAGCAGGGCACGCTCGAGGCGATGAGCCTGGCCCGGAACCGCTTCGAGCGCTCCGGCGGCCCCGACATGCTGGTTGAAGCGGCTCTCGAGGCCGTGGTAGAGTGTGTCCGGCAGCGCGACGCCCTGCAGCTGGAGATGGCACGGACGGTCGAAGCCCTCAAGGACGAGCCGACCGGCTCCGAGGCGGCGGCCGGGATGCGCGGGAAGCTCGCCCTGGCGCATAAACGGATGGCCGAGCTGCAGGCGGACATCGACAAGCAGCTCGCCCTGGTCCAGGCCTGGGTGAAGCGTCAAACGGAGGGTTCCTGATGGACCTCGCAACCGTCGCAGGGACGGCCGGAATCGCCCTCCTCATCACGCTGGGCGTCATGAGCGGCGAGGTAGGGGCCATCTTCGTCAACGCCCACGGCATCCTGATCGTCTTCGGCGGGACCTTCGCCGCGATGCTGATAAACACGCCGCTGACCTACGTCAAGGACACCTTCATGGCCTGCTTCGCGATGTTCCGCTCCGACCCCTACGGCGAGCCGGGCGCGCTGATCCCCATCCTGGTGCGCCTCGCCGAGCAGGTCCAGCAGGGCGGGCTCCAGGCCCTGCGCGCCGCCGACCCCAACGTCGCCGCGGGCTTCCTCGGAGCGGCGTCCACGACGGCACTCGAGTACAACAACCCCGACTTCGTGCGCCGCGTCCTCGAAGCCGAGGTCAACAACCAGGTCGACCGGGCCAACGAGGTCATCAACGTCATCCGCACCGCCGGCGTCGTCAGCCCGATGTTCGGCCTGATCGGCACCCTCCTGGGCATCATCAAGGTGCTCCAACAGATCTCCGACCCGAAGGCCGTCGGCGGGTCCATGGCCATCGCCATCACCTCGGCCTTCTACGGCATCATGTTCGCGAACCTGGTCTGCATCCCGGTGGCCGGCAAGCTGCGCATGCGCCTGTGGGAGGAGATCAAGATCAAGGCCATGGTCGTGGAGGGGGTCATCGGGATGATGCAGGGCACCGTGCCTCTGGTGCTCGAGCGCCGCCTGATGTCCTATAAGTAGCCATGGCGGTCTACCGCTTCAGGAAAGAGGAGCTCGAGGGGCACCTCAACAAGAACGCCCTCTGGGCCATCGTCTACGGGGACATGATGAGCTATCTCATGATCCTCTTCCTCCTCATGCTCTCCTTCCAGCTCTCCAAGCAGGTCGAGGACATCGACCCCATCGAGAAGTCTCTCTCCGACATCCAGCGCGTCTTCGGCGGGAAGATCGACCCGCGCGTGGAGAAGCGCTCCCAGCAGCGCGACAAGGAGATGCTGCTGCGCGAGAAGCTGAGCGCGAAGGCCGAGGGCGGCGAGCTCGGCGGCGGGGCCTCCGTCATCATGACCGAGAAGCGCATCTCGCTGTCGCTGGGCGAGGGCGTGCTCTTCGACTCCGGCAAGTCGGTGCTCAAGCCCGACGCCGCGGCCGTCCTCGAGGCGGTGGCCAAGGACATGGTCAGCATGGAGAACGAGGTCCGCGTGGAGGGCCACACCGACAACGTCCCCATCAAGCACGGGGCCTACAAGTCCAACTGGGAGCTCTCGATGGCGCGCGCCTACGCCGTCATCCAGAAGCTCCAGGAGTACGGCGTGGACCCCAAGCGCATCTCGGGCGTCGGCTACGGGGAATACCGCCCCGTCGGCGACAACAAGACCCCCGAGGGGCGGGCGCAGAACCGCCGCATCGAGATCAGCCTCCTGCGCGGCGGATGAGCGTCTCCTACTGGGTCGCCGCGCCGTCCGGGCCGCGCGCCGCGCGCTGGGAGCGCCTGTTCGCGGCCCTGGGCGTGCCGTTCCGCCTGGTGCCCTTCCTTGAGGAGGTCTCCGCCGAGGCCGGGCCGCGCCGGCGCGGCCTCGTCCTGGCCGAGGTCGGCGTCCTCTCGCCGCGGCCCGCCGCGGCCATGGCGGCCCTGCGCTCGCGCTGCCCGTCGGTCCATGTCGTCGCCTGCGCCTGGGGCGGCGAGCCCCCGCAGGCCCTGGCGGCCGCCCTGTCGGCTGGCGCCCTCGACCTGATGCGCGCCGACGACCCCGACCAGGCCCTGCTGCGCCGCCTGCGCCGGCACCTGCGCGCGCTGTTCCCGCGCGAGGGCGCTCCCGGCACCCTCTCGGTCGGACGGGTCCGGCTCGTCCCCGCCGCGCGCGAGGCGTTCGCCCGCCGCGGCCGTTCCTGGCGGCCGGTCCGGGGCCTGACCGCGCGGGAGTTCGACCTGCTCGTAGTCCTGGCCGGCGCGCCCGACATGCCCTTCTCGAAGGCGGGCCTGCTCGAGCGCCTCGGGGAGGGGGCGTCCCTCGAGGGCGTCGACAAGGCGGTGGCCTCCGTGCGCCGCAAGCTCGGCCCCGCGGGGGCCGGGCTCAAGACCGCGCGCGGCCGCGGCTACCTGCTCGCCAGCCGCTGAAGCCCCGCATTCGCCGGCGCATGTGAATGCCGCTGGAGCCCGTCCGCCCTTGCCGGAACCCCCCGTCCCGGCTATCTTAATGCCATGACCGAGCATGGCGCAGGGAATGGTCGACCGCTTGTCCGTAGGGAGCGACCATGAAGGCCCTGGTCGTGCTGACCGCGGCGCTGGGCGTGACCCTGCTCGTGTTCTGGTTCGCGCGCGAGCAGATTAGCTCGCGCGTGGACCCCACGCCGCCGCTCATCGCCCAGCTGGAGCGGCTGGTCGAGGAGGGGGTGCTGGGCGGCGCGACGCCCGAGGGCCTGGTCGCCACCCTCGTGCTGTCCGGGCCTTTCCGCGAGAGCGAGCCCTGGGACACGGCGCCGCGCAAGCGCTCGACGATGAACGCCTGGTTCGGCGAGCCCCGGCAGTACGCGTTCATGGAGGCCCTGCTACGCGAGCCGCGCAGCGCCGGCTGGCGGATGGACGCCGCCGGCCCCAGGGAGCTGGCCGCGGCCGAGGAGCAGGTGGCGGCGGCGGCGCGCTGGGCGGCCGAGAAGGGCGTGCGCCTGCGCGTCATCGCGCACGGCACGGCGCTGTCCCCGGTCCTGAGGGCCGCGCTGGCCGCGCCGCCCGAGCCGCCGGCCTTCGAGCGCGTGCTGGGCGTGGGCCTCAGCCTGGCCGACCTCAAGGCCCGCGAGCCGGCCCTGGCCCAGGCCCTGGCCGCGCGGCCGCTGCCCGCCGGGCAGTGGTTCGACCTCTACTCCGACCCCGCCGAGGTGCCGCGCGTGCTGGTGCTCGAGCGCGTCGGCCCCGGCCTCGAGGCCGAGCCCCAGCCGCTGGCCTGGCCGGGCTCGTCCTGGGTGAGCACGGTGGTCCAGCTCTCCGAGCGCGGCGCGCCGCGGCGCGAGGCGGCGCTGCCCACGGCCGCCCCGGGCTCCCAGCTCTCGGCGCGCCAGTTCCGCAGCGTCAAGGACGGGACGGTCACCCAGCGCGTGGTGGACGGCAAGGGACGCTTCGTCACGGGCAGCCTCATCGTCCCCAAGCTCGACAAGGAGGAGGTCCCGCCGGACCCCCTGGCAGGCGAGACAGCCCCGGGGGCCGCTCCGGCGGGCGGCGGCGGAATCGGACCGGACGTCCCGCTCGACACCACCGGCTGGACCCTCAAGCACCTGCCCGAGTTCATCCGCCTCAGCGAGCGCGAGATCAAGTGCGTGGGCAAGCGCGTGCTCTACGACGACGCGCGCTTCTTCGTCGCCATCGGCTGCTTCAAGGGCGAGATGGCCAAGCGCGTGCGGCCCGGGGACTCGTGCTACGGGAACGCCAGCAACCTCATCAAGCTCACCCACCGCGGATTTCCCGCCGAGGTCTGCAAGCTGCGCCCGCCCAGCGCCGAGATGCGCGGCGGCGCCTGGGTGGACACCTTCAACCTCTTCGGCCCCGGCTATGTCTTGATGGTGGACTACACCTACCCCGACCAGGCCTCGCGGAGCGCCCAGCTCGACATGTTCCAAAAGGCCATCGAGGCCCTGCAGGCCCCCGCCGCCAAGTAGGCCGTAGGTCCCAGAGCGCCGCCGCCGGGGCGGGCTACAATCTGGCATGCCCGCTTCCCTGGCCCTGGCGGCCCTCCTCGCCGGGACGGCCCTCGAGGACGCCCCGAAACCGCGCCCCGCGCTGGCCGAGCGCTTCGCCGCCCAGGTCTCCCTGTCGAGCGCGGCGTCCCCGGCGGAGCGCGCGCTCTACGACGAGGCCGTGCGCCTCATGCTCAAGGGCGAGACCGGCCGCGCGCTCGGCGAGCGCCTGCTCGCCGCCGGGGTGTCGGTCGCCGTCTCGTTCTCCGACCTCGAGGACAAGGGGGGGATGGCGGGCTTCGACGCGGGGGCGGCTCGGGTGACGCTCTCCAGGAGCGTCCTGTCCTGGAAGCCCGCCTCCGGGAGCCTGCGCGCCGCCGAGGTGCTGGCCCACGAGCTCTTGGGCCACGTGCTCAGCCACGCCGAGGCCGAGGCGGCCGGGGCCGGCTGGGAGGCGAATGCGCTGCTCAGCGACGAGGTGAACGCCTATGTGGTGGGCTGGCTGGTGTCGCTGGAGGCCGGCTGGCGCTTCCTCGACACCGGGGCCGAGACCCTGCTGGCGGACCGGGCCGCCTTCGAGCGCGAGCTGCACTGGAAGCAGCCCCACTACGGCGCGCTGCTCGAAGACGGCGAGCTCGCCGACCCGCTCGGCGCCCTGCGCGCCCGGCGCGCCGACCCGCGCGCCGTGGGGGGCTTCGTCGACTCGCTCTCCGAGCGCCTTAAGTTTCTGGAGTCGCGCCCCGACGTGCTGGCGTCGCTCGTCCGCCGCCGTTCGAGCCCCGCCGGCGCGGCCTTCGCCGCCGAGCTGGCGGCGCGCATCGAGCGCCTGCGCCTGCTGGCCCCGCCCCTGCCCGGGCTCCAGTCCCTGCAACCGGACGGTGCTTGACGGGGCCGCCCGGCCCCCGCATACTCTGGCGATGGAGCGCTTCGCCCTGTCCACCGACGAGGCCGAGTCCGAGTCCCCCGACGCCGCGGCCGTCGAGGCCGCCGTGCGGCGGCTGGCGCGCGAGAAGGAGGCCTACGCCCTGCTCTCCTGGGGTTCCGAGTTCCTGCAGGCCACCCGCAGTGACGGCCGGCTCGTCCTGGAGCGCCAGGAGGGCGCGGCGCGCTGGTCCCTCGAAGGCCCTCCGGTGGACGACGCGGCCGCCCTCTTCCTGGCCGCTCGCGCGGGGGAGGCCGGCTGGAAGGACGACCCGCGCTGGAAGCGCTTCAGCGAGGAGGAGTCGGCCCTGGACGCCCGCCGCGCCCTGCTGGCGCGCCTCGCTGCCGCGCCGCTGCTCGTCCCGCGCTCGGCCGACGGCGCGCTGTATAGCTCGAGCAACGGGGAGCAGACGGCCGTCTTCGCCTTCGTCAGCGAGGCCTCGCTGCGCGAGACCTGCCCCGACGCCGAGGCCGCGCCGCTGGGAATCGCCGAACTGCTCGCCCTGTTCCTGGAAACCCCCCACGACGCCCTCTTCGTAGAGTCGCAGGGCGACTGGCTGTCGTTGGACAAGGCGGAGGCCCGGGCCCTCCTCGAGGTGGGGGGTCCTAGGGCCTAGCCGCCCCCACCCCCCGGGACCCTCCCGGCTCGACGGGGAACCGGCTACCGTTCAGGGATGAAGGCCCTGATGCGCCGGCTCGTCGCCTCCGCCGCGGCCCTGCTCCTGTGCGCCGCGCCGGGGACGGGGCCGTCCGCGGCCTTCGCCCAGGCCGTGGCCGCCTCGGTCCGGGGCGCTCCCGTCACGGCCGTCCCCGTCGTGCCGGCCGGGGTCTTCGGAGCCCCGGCGGCCTCGCTGGGAGTTTCCCTGGGCGCTCCCGCCCTGCCGGCGGCCTTCAGCCCCCTCGTCTCCCCTTCGCTGGCCCTGCCTACCCCGGCTCCCACCGTCGCCGCCGCGGCCTCCGTCCAGGGGCCCTCCGCCCAGGCCGCCGCCGCGCCCCGGGCCGCCGCCGCTCAAACGGCCCTGCCGGTCTCCCGCCCTGCCGCCCTTGAAAAACCCGCCCTCGTCCAGGAGCCGGGCAAGGAAGCCTCTCCCGCCGCCCTCGGGTCCCTGCAGTCGGCCGAGAAGGGCTTCTCCGAGGCGCGCCGGCCCGGGTCGGGCGTCCGTTCGGGAGAAATCTCCGCCGCCCTCTTCGACGGCACGAAGCGCGCCGCCGCCGGTTCCGCCGTCGCCGACCCCGTCACGAAGGGCAAGGCCGCCCCGTCCCGCTCCGGCCTGCGCCCCTCCCTAACCAAGGCAGCGGCGGGGACGGCCTTCGTCGCCGCCGGCGTGGCGGGCCTGCGCATCGCCCCGCTCCTCGCCGTCGACCCGGCCGGCTTCTGGGCGCGCGCCGTCGAGCTCTCGGGCCGGGCGGGCTACCTGGTCGGCAACGCGCTGGCCTTCGTCTTCGCCCTCCCCCAGATCAACAAGACCTTCAGGGACGGCGGCGCGAAGGGTACGCCGGTGTGGCGGGCCGTGGTGGGCGCGTCGGCGTCGTTGGCCCTGGGCCTGGTCTCGGCCCCCCTGGCGGGGCAGTGGTTCTGGGGCGTGCAGAACATCTTCGGCGGCCTGGCCCTGCTCGCCCCCCTCATGATTTCCCCGCTCCTGGCGCGGCGCGGGCGGGGCTTCTCCCCGTGGGCGTCGGCCGGCCTGACCGGGCTGGTCTCCACGGCCCTCTTCGTCCCCAGCGTGGCGCTCTACGAGGCGGCCCTGCACGTCGTGCCCGCCCTGCTGACCGGCATGCTGGGCGCCGCCGGGCTGGCCCACCTGGCCTTGGGGCTCCAGATCGCCACGGGGGCGATGTTCTTCCTGCTCTTCACCCCCGACATCGTCGACATCGTCAAGGGGCGCACGCCCAAGGGCTTCACCAGCCTCTTCAGCTTCCTCTTCTTCGCGGCCTCCATCGGCTTCGTGGCCTGGACGGCCCAGATGGCGTCGGCCGCTCCGGCGGGATCCAGCGAGCGGGCGCAGTTCATCGTCTACGCGCTGCAGAACGCGGCCTACGCCGTGGTGTCCTTCCTGAGCTGGCTCTACATCCGCCGCGCCGAGCGGGCGGCTTCGAAGTCAGAAGCGCGCTGAGAGGCTCAGGCGTTGCGCGTCGCCCAGGTCGCCGAAGGGCGTGAAGGAATAGTCGGCCCCGAGGGACTTCAGCCGAAATCCTAGGCCCGCCCCGAGGCCGCCCAGCATCCCCATGGACGGGGAACGGTTCCCCGAGTTGGCGGCGTAGCCGGCGCGCAAGGATAGCGCTCCTAGGAAGGCGTACTCGGTGCCCAAGGCCAGGGAGGTGCGTCTATCGTTGGGCTCGTGGCGTATATCTAGGGCGATTCCCAGGACGCCCGCCAAGCGGTAGGCGGCCCCGGCCGACACCATCAAGGGCAGAGCGTCCTCCTGCTCCAAGAACTTCATGCCCTGGCCGAGGTTGCGCACGGCCAGTCCGAGGCTCAGCGGCCGTCCGGAAAGCTCCTTGCGCACGCCCAGGTCCACGGCCACGGCCTGGGCAGAGTAGGGGCCTATTTCGCTGCGCAGGAACTTGAGCGTCCCCCCGGCGGAATAACCAGAGAAGCTCCGCGCCAAAGTGAGCCCGTATGCGGCGTCGGACGCTTCGAAAGACCCGGCCTGGCTGCGATTGGCGGCGCGCGCCTCGATGCTGCCT
>JACRDU010000069.1 GCA_016218495.1 Elusimicrobiota bacterium | reverse complement strand
CGCGCCTTCGTCGCGCTGCTGGCCGGCTTCCTGTGGTTCCATTGGGTGGCGCTCATCGAGATCCAGTCCGGCTCCGCGGTGCTGCAGCGCCTCGCCTCGTGGCGGCTCCCGCTCTGGGCCGAGGTGCCGCTCTTCGTCTGGGGGGCGGCGCTCCTCGTCACGGCGGCGCATGATGGTCTGGAGCGGCTCAAGGACGGCGGCGCGGGCCTGCCTCCGGCCGCCGCGCTGTTGGCCGTCCTGCCGGTCGTGTACGCCGCCGTCTTCGTCGTCTTCCGCAACACGAGCTCGGTGCGCTACTACGTCGTCATCAGCCATCTCATCGTGCTGGCCGTCGCGGCGCGCTGGAGCTGGCCGAGCACCCGCCCCGGGCGCAACGACGCGGCCGCGCTGCTCGTCGGCGCCGCGCTGGCGCATGCCCTCTCTTGGGGCGCCGTGCTCGGGCCGGGCTCCCGGGCCCCGCTGATGTTCCGGGTCGGGTGGCACAAGGAGAAGTCGCACGACTTCGTCGACAAGTCGGGGCTCTTCGAGAGCGTCGCGCGGGCCGGCGCCTGCGAGGTCGAGTACAACGAGAACCAGCTCGACGTGCTGCTGCACTTCGACCGGCTCGTCTATCCGCGCCGGTGCGTCCCGGGTCGCCGGGTCCGGGCCTCCTATTGCTGGTCCTGTCCGCCTCCCGTCATCTCCGCGGAGTTCACCGAAGCGCGCTGATGTGCTACACTCGCCGCGCCGCTCCCGGAAGGGGGCGGCCAGGGTGAGGCAGAGGAACCTGGTGAGATTCCAGGGCTGCCCCGCAACGGTAATGGCGAAAGCCTAGCCCGGTCGACTCCCGCCCTGATATCCTCGAGGGAGGGAGCCTATGCCCCGCCATCGTCTGTCCGCCGTCGCCGTGCTGTCCTTCGCCGTCTCCTCCGCCCAATCCGTCCCGCCGCTCGTCGTCAACCCGTACGGTTGGAAGGTCCCCGTGACGGGCAGCCTCCGGCTGCCCGACGCGCCGTCCGATTCGTCGAAGGCCTCCGAAGCCGTCGTGGTCCTTGACCGGGGCGCCATCGAGCGCTCGGGGGCGCGGACCCTGCCCGAGCTCCTGTCCCGCCAAGCGGGCCTCGATGTCTTCGATTCGAACGGGAGCGCCTTCCAGCCCACCCTCGACATGCGGGGCTTCAACGCCCAGCCCGTCCCCGCTACCGCCGTCGTGTTGGACGGCGTGCGCATCAACGAAGCCGACTTCGGCCAGGTCAACTGGCAGCTGATCCCCCTGCAGGACGTCGAGCGCGTGGAGGTCCATCCCGGCCCCGCCACCCTGTTCGGGCGTGGCGCCCTGGCGGGCGTGGTCCTCGTCACTACGCGCCGGGCGGACAAGGCCGCCGAGGCGTCGGCCGAGACCGGGGCCTCCTACGGCTCCTTCAACCGGCGCAAGGGCTGGGCGTCGGGGTCCGGGGCCTTCAGGGCCCTCGACTGGCGCGTCCACCTCGAGCGCGAACGGGAGTCCGGCTGGCGCGACCACTCCGAGGGCGACATCGGCACGGCGCGCGTGCGGGCGGGCTGGCGGCCCGACGCCGGGACCGACCTGTCCCTGTCCTACCAGCGCAGCGACGACAGGCTCAACCAGGGCGGCTCCATCACCGGGGCCGAGCTGGCCGCCGACCGGACCCAGCACGTCTCCCAGGTCGACACGGTCTCCAGCCTGGACATGGTCACGGCCGCCGCGCGAAAAGCCCTACCCTGGGGTCTGTCGCTGACGGGCAGCGCGCATTGGCGCGCGCGCCATGAGGCGACCCCCCAGAACAAGGGGCGCACGACGTTCTCGGACTCCGTCTCGGACCTGGTCTCCCGCGGCGGCGTGGTGCAGCTGACGCGGGCCGGGGAGGCGTTGGACCGCGAGGTCTCCGTCACCGCGGGCCTGGAAGGCGGGAGGACCGAGAGCGACTCGTTCACCCGCAGCAACTTCGGCCCTTCCGGGAGCCTGGTCAAGGACGACTCGGCGGCCCTCTTCGGGCAGGCCTCGGTCGACCTCGTGCCCGAGCGCCTGAGCGCGACGGCCGGGCTGCGCTACGACGAGAACCGGATGCACTACGAGGACAAGGTGAAGCCGTCCGAGAACGGGCGCACCGCCTTCCGACGCTCCTCTCCGCGCTTCGGGCTGGCCTACAATCCGGCGCCGGGGAGGACCTTCTACGCCTCCTACGCCGAGGCGTTCCGGGCCCCGACCCCCAACGAGCTCAAGCCCTTCGGCGTGGCCTTCGCGGCCCAGATGCTCAATCCCGTGCAGACCAAGCAATACGAGGTCGGGGCGCGCCTGGAGCCCGCCGACGGGCTGAACCTCGCGGCGGCCTTCTTCCGCAGCGACGCCCTCGATGAGATCTACTACGACTCGTCGGTGGGCGCCTTCGGCGCCAACGTGAACATCCCGCGCGTGCGGCGCTACGGCACGGAGGGCTCGGCGGCCTGGCAGGGGGAGCGCTGGGACCTGAGGGCCGGGCATGCCTGGACGAAGGCCGAGTTCGCCTCCCAGGTGACGCTGTCTAAGGCCGGGAACACCTCCCAGAAGGTCCTCAAAGGGGACTCCCTGCCGATGGTGCCCGAGCACAAGGGGACCCTGGGCGTCGGCTACGCGCCCGCGCGCGGCTGGCGGGTGTCGGCCGACGGGACCTGCGTCGGCTCGCAGTGGGTGCTCGGCGACGAGGCGAACCTCGAGCCGACCCTGCCGGCCTACTGCACCGTGGACCTGGGGGTACGGCTGGTGAAGGGGGCCTGGACGGCTTCGCTCAGCGGCACGAACGTGACGGACGCCCGCTACCAGGCGCGCTCGATCCTGGCCACCCTCTCGGGGCGGGCCGAGCGCTTCTACACCCCCGCGCCCGGGGCCGGGGTCGGGGCCAGCCTGAGCTGGCGCTGGGGCCCGTCGGGCGCGGGGACGGCGCGCCGTCCGCAGGTCGACGCGTTGGAGCTGGCGCGCCGCGCCGTGGCTGACTAGACGCCGCGCGTCTCCAGGGCGAGGTCGGTGGCGACCTTGAGGGGCGTGTGCCCCGGCGTCTCCTTCACGGAGAAGCCGTCGGCCAGGCACTCGAACGAGGATTCCGGGAAGCTGAAGAGGAAATGCCTGAGGCGCCCTAAGGGTTTGAGCGCCTCAGGCCCTTCCTCGACGGCGCGCGCCCTGCGCTCATGGAGCCACGGCGAGCCCGCTATCTCCCAGGCTCCGGGAGAGGAGGTCGGGGGGCCGGAGCGGTGCCCGGCGCAGTTCCAGAAGGTCAGTACCGCGGCCTTGTCCTCGCGCGTCGGGCGGTAGTAGGCGAGGTGGAGCAGCCCCTCGTCGGCCACCACGGCCGGGCAGGGGTCCTTGGCGTCCCAGCGCGGGGCGTCCTTCAGTCTCGAGTGCTGCGGGTTCGCAGGTTCCGCCATCCTAGTTCACCTTGTGGAGGGCTCCCGCGAGGAACTCTTTCACCAGGGCCTCCCATTTCTCCGGCTCGGACTTGAACATCCCATCGTGGCCCGACCCGGGGAAGATGACCAGGCGCCCGTGCTCGCCGAGGGAGCGGGCGATCCTCTCCGAATCGCCCGGGGTCACGTACGGGTCGCGTCCGCCGCTCATCAGGAGGACCGGGCATCGGACGGAAGCCGCGTAGCGTGCGGGTTCATGCTCCCGGGCCGGAAAGCCGCAATGGCGGCCGCCCCAGAAGAGGATGAGGTCTGCGAAGGGGAACCCCGGGAGCCCCATCTTCCGGAACCGTCGCGCCGATGTGTTGTAGAGCGAATCGAAGGGGGCCTGGAGGACCATCGCATCAGGCTGCTCCCCCAGGACCCCGGCCATCCGCAGCGCAGCCGCGGCGCCCATCGACTTGGCGAAGATGAAGACCGGGCGTCCGGGCGTGGAGGCGCGCATGTCCCTGAGCGCGGCGGCGGCGTCCTCCGCCTCCTTCCATCCCAGGGTCGTTTCGGCCCCCTGGGAGCCCCCGGTCCCACGGAAGTCGAGGAGGAGGCAGTCGTATCCTAGGCGGACGAATGCCCGGGCTTCGGGGAGCAGTTGGGATTTCGCCGAGTTGTATCCCGGCAGGATGACGGCCGTCCCGTGCGAGCCGGGATACGTTATGAGCCAGGCCTCGAGCTCCGTGCCGTCGGCAGACCTCAGTGAGCGCGTCGAGTAGGCGAGTCCGGCTTCGGACGGGGCCTGTCGATTCACCGGCCGGGGCAGGGAGACCCCGCTCAGCAGGACGCCCATCTTCTCGACGGCGGACAATCTGTCGGGAGAAGGGGTCCGGTCCAGGGAAGCGCGCCCGAACTCGACCATGAGGACGGCATGGCGATAAGCGACGAGATTGAGCGCGATGAAGGCCAGCGCCGCGGCTCCAGCGAGGGCGAGCGTGCGGCGCGAGAGCTTCCTCAATGTTTGAAGTGCCTGAGGCCCGTCAAGACCATGGCGAAGCCGTGCTCGTCGGCGGCGGCCACGACCTCATCGTCGCGTATGGACCCTCCGGGCTGGATGACGGCCGTGATGCCGAGTCCGGCCGCCTGGTCGAGGCCGTCCCGGAACGGAAAGAAGGCGTCTGAGGCCATGACCAGGCATTTGGGCGCGGGGTTGGCCTTGAGGAACTCCGCGTACTTCTCGCCCGACAGGCGCACCGAGTCCACGCGGCTCATCTGGCCGGCGCCGATCCCGACCGTGGCGTCCGGGCCGGCCAGCACGATGGCGTTGGAGCGCACGAACTTGGCCGCCCGCCAGGCGAAGCGCAGCGCGGCCTCCTCGTCAACGGTCGGGCGGCGCTTGGTGACGACCTTCAGGCCGTCTCCGAAGACGATGCGGTCGGGCTCCGTGGCCAGGACCTCCTCCCCGAGGGAGCGAAGCAAGGTCGTGGAGGACGGCAGGCTGCGCATCTCGAGCAGGCGCACGTTCTTCTTCTGGCGCAGGACTTCCAGGGCCCCCGGCTCGAAGGAGGGGGCGACGATGACCTCGAGGAAGCGCTTGCCCAGCGCCTCCGCCAGGGCCTTCGGGAAGGGCCGGTTGACCGCGACGATGCCGCCGAAGGCGCTGACCGGGTCGCAGGCCCAGGCCTTGTCGAATGCCTCCATCACGCCGGCGCCGGTCCCCACGCCGGAGGGGGTCACGTGCTTGAAGATGACCGCCGAAGGCGTCTCGAACTCGCTGACCGCGTCCCAGGTGCCGAAGGCGTCGAGCAGGTTGTTGTAGGAGAGCTCCTTGCCGTGCAGCTGCTCGAAGGACGGGGCCTTGCCCGCGTGCCGGTAGAGCGCGGCGGCCTGGTGGGGGTTCTCCCCGTAGCGCAGGTCCTGCGCCTTCTCGAGGCGGACCTCGAGGCGGTCGGGGAAGCGCTCCTCGGCGGCGTCGGCGCCGCCCCAGGCGCGCGCTATCATCGCGTCATAGCGGGCGGTGTGGCGGATCCCCTCGAGGGCCAGGCGGCGCCGGGTCTCTATGTTGAGCTGGCAGGAGGCCCCTGAGAGCTCCTTGAGGACCTGCGGGTAGTCGTCGGGGGAGACGACGACGGCGACGTCCTCGAAGTTCTTCGATGCGGCGCGGATGAGCGTGACCCCGCCGATGTCGATGTTCTCGATGACCTCGCGGCTGTAGGGAGAGCTGGCCCCGGCCGCGACGCGCTCGAAGGGGTAGAGGTTCACGGCCACGAGGTCGATGGGCTCAAGCCCCAGGGCGCGGGCCTCCTCGGCCTGGTTCGGGTCCGAGCGCCGGAGCAGGATGCCGCCGTGGATCTTGGGGTGCAGCGTCTTCACCCGCCCGTCCAGGATCTCCGGGAACCCGGTCATGGCGTCGAGCGGCCGCACCTCGACCCCGGCGTCCACCAGGGCCTTGGCCGTGCCCGAGGTCGACACGATCTCCACGCCGAGCTCCTGGAGGCCCTTGGCGAACTCGACGAGCCCGCGCTTGTCCGAGACGCTGATGAGCGCCCGGCGGATGCGCAGGGAAGCCTGCTCGCGCGACGGGTGGAGGACGGCCCGGCGTCCTTCGACCGTGACCCGCCCCTCGGCCACCAGGCGCACCGCCTCGGGATAGACCCAGTGCTCCTGCGTGCTGACGCGCGCGGCGAGGGATTCGGGGGTGTCGGAGGGCAGCACGGGGACCGAGGCCTGCAGGAGGATGGGGCCGTGGTCGTAGACGGCGTCGACGAGGTGCACGGTGCAGCCCGAGACGCGCGCCCCGGCGGCGAGCACCGCCTCGTGCACGCGCCGCCCGTACATCCCCTGCCCGCCGAAGGCGGGCAGCAGGGCGGGGTGGATGTTGAGGATGCGCTCGGGGAAGGCCTCGAGGAGCGGGGCGGTGACCCTGAGCATCCAGCCGGCCAGGCAGAGCAGCTCGGCCCCGGCCTCCACGCAACGCGAGGCCAGGTAGGCGTCGCAGGCCTCCGGGGTGGAGAAGTCCTTCGGGCGCACGCAGGCGGTCTTGATGCCCTCGCGCTCCGCCCGGCGCAGCGCGCCGGCGTCCTCGCGGCTCGAGACGACCAGCACGACCTCGCCGGCCACGCGCCGGGAGCGGCAGGCATCGAGCAGGGCCTGGAGGTTGGTGCCCTCTCCTGATGCGAAGACCGCTATCCTCAGCATGGCTATTCGAACCTCACGCCGGGGCGTCCGGCCTCGACCCGGCCGACGACCCGGGCGTCGGGCAGCAGCTTGAGGGCCAGGTCCACGGACTCAGGCCTCACGGCCGCCACCAGCCCCAGGCCCATGTTGAAGGTCCGCCACATCTCGGCCTCGGGGACGCGCCCCAGGCGCTGGACCTCGGCGAAGATGTCCGGGACGGCCCAGGCGCCCTTGGTCACGACGGCGCGCAGGCCCTTGGGCAGGACCCGGGGCAGGTTCTCGGGGAGGCCGCCGCCGGTGATGTGGGCCAGGGCCAGCACGGCCTGGCCCTTCTTCGCCAGGCCCTCGCTCAGGCGCCGGAAGTCCTTCACGTAGATGCGGGTCGGCGTCAGCAGCTCGGGGCCGCGCCGCTTGAGGTGGCGTCCGGGGAAGACCCGGCGCACGAGGGAGAAGCCGTTGGAATGCAGGCCCGAGGACGGCAGGCCGAGCAGGACGTCGCCCGCGATGACCTTCGAGCCGTCGATGGCCTGGGACTTGCGCACCGCGCCCACGGCGAAGCCGGCCAGGTCGTACTCCCCCTTCGGGTAGAAGCCGGGCATCTCGGCCGTTTCGCCGCCGAGGAGCGCCATCTCCGCCTGGCGGCAGCCCTCGATGATGCCGTCGACCAGGCGCTTGGAGCGCTCGAGCTCGAGCTTCCCCATCGCATAGTAGTCGAGGAAGAACAGCGGCTTGGCCCCGGCGCAGATGAGGTCGTTGGCCGACATCGCCACGAGGTCGATGCCCACCGTGTCGTGGCGGTTCAGGGCGAAGGCGACCTTGAGCTTGGTGCCGACGCCGTCGGTGGAGGCGACGAGGCAGAGCGGGTCCCGGGAGCCGGGCTCGATGGGGAAGAGGCCCGCGAAGCCCCCGATGCCCGGGGTCCGGCGGGCGATGTACTCCACCAGGCGGTCGGCGAGGTCGATGTCGACTCCGGCTTTCTTGTAGGTCAGCATGTCAGCTCCTTGCGGCGCCCGGCTTCTCGCGGCTGCCCGGCTTGACGAGGGGGAGGCCCGCCCGGCACAGGGCGCATTCGGTGGCGGTCCACGCGGCGGCCGGGAGCCGGGCCAGGCTCAGGAGCGGGACGCCGAGGTCCGGGACCTCGGCCGAGCGCAGCACGATGGCCAGCGCCCCCAGCGGGCGCGCGCCGAGGCCGGCCAGCAGCTCGAGGACCTCGCCGGTGGACTTGCCCGTCGTGACGACGTCTTCGACGACGACGACGGGCTCGCCGGGCTCCACGCGGAAGCCGCGCCGCAGTTCCATGCGCCCGTCCTTGCGCTCGGCGAAGATGGAGCGCGCGCCCAGCGCCCGCGCCACCTCGTGGCCGATGATGAGCCCCCCGAGGGCGGGGGCGACGACGGTGACCTTGCCCCACGCCGGAGGGACCCGGCCCGCCAGCGCACGGCCCAGGCGCTCCGCCGCGCCGGTATCGCTGAGCACCAGCGCGCACTGGAAGTACTGGTCGGAATGCAGGCCGGAGGAGAGCAGGAAATGGCCGGTGTGCAGGGCCCCCGTGCCGGAGAAGAGGGACTTGAGGGATGCGTCGTCGAGTTCGTCCGTCATGGCGCTCCTGGGACGGCGTTGCGGATCTCCGCGAGGATGTCCTGCGCGGCGGCGCGCGGCTGCGCGGCGTGCGTGATGGGGCGGCCGACGACCACGTAGCGTATCCCCAGGCGCGCCGCCGCGCCGGGCGTCAGAACGCGCTTCTGGTCGTTGAGGTCGCTGCCGGCCGGGCGGATGCCGGGGGTGACGAAGACGGCGTCGGGCCCGAGGCTCCTGCGCAGGAGCGGGACCTCCTGCCCGGAGCAGATCGTCCCGTCGATGCCGCAGCGCCTGCCGAGCTCGGCGAGGCGGCGCACGGTCGGACGGACGGAGGCCCTGGGGTGGATGGCCTGGAGGTCCTCGGAGGAGAGGCTCGTCAGCACCGTGACGCCCCAGAGCTTGGGGCGGGGGTGAACGGCGGCCGCGGCTTCGAGGACGTCGCGCCCCGAGGAGAGGTGGACGCTCAGGGAATGGACGCCGAGGGACTGCGCCTCACGGACGGCGTGCGCCACGGTCTGCGGGATGTCGTGGAGCTTGAGGTCCAGGAAGACCCGGCCGCCCGAGCGGTGGACCAGGTCGACGGCGCGCTTGCCGTGGGCCGTGAAGAGCTGGAGCCCGACCTTGAATAGGGTGACCGTCCCGTGCAGGTCGCGCAGGTGGCGCTCCACCTCCGCTATGCTGCCGACGTCGAGCGCGACGATGAGCTCGGTACCGGTCAACGGGCCCCTCCCGCGGCGGCCCGCGGCCCTTGCGTCCCGCTGCGGGGCAGCCCGGCCCCGACGGTGCGCCGGGCCAGGCCGCGGCAGATGGCGCCCGGCAGGCCGGGGCCTTCGTAGACGAGGGCGGTGTACACCTGCACCAGGCTGGCCCCCGCGCTCAGCATTTCCCAGGCGTCCTCGGCGTCGGAGATGCCTCCCACCCCCACGATGGGGACGCGGCCGGCGACGGCGGCCCTGGCGGCCCGGACCCTCTCCAGCGCGGTCTCGCGCAGCGGGGCGCCGCTCAAGCCCCCGCCCTGGAACCGGGGTTCGCGGCGCCGCCCGCCGGCTTCGAGGGCGGCCTCGCGCAGGTGGGGGTCCACGGTGGTGTTGGTCAGGATGACGCCGGAGGCGTGCTCGGCGGCGAACACGCAGAGCTTCTCGAGGGCCTCCGGCTCCAGGTCCGGGGCCAGCTTCACGAGGACGGGCTTCTTGTCGCCGTTGTAGCCGGAGACGGCCGTGAGGATCCTCTCGAGCTTCAGCCTGTCCTGCAGCAGGCGCAGCCCCTGGGTGTTGGGCGAGCTCACGTTCACGACGAAGTAGTCGCCGAACAGGCTCAGCCGGGCGAAGGCCTTCGCATAGAGCGCCGGGGCGTCCTCGGGGTCGGCGTCCTTGTTGAGGCCGATGTTGACGCCGATGGGGACGGCGCGGGCGCCCAGGCCCTTGAGCCGGGCGGCCATCGCCTCGGCCCCGGCGTTGTTGAAGCCCATCCGGTTGAGGAGCGCGCGGGCCTCGGGCAGGCGCATCAGGCGCGGGCGGGGGTTGCCGGGCTGGGGCTCCAGCGTCACGGTCCCCACTTCGACGAACCCGAAGCCGAGGGCGGGCAGGGCGCCGACCAGGCGCGCGTCCTTGTCGAATCCCGCCGCCAGCCCGACGGGGTTCGGGAAGCGCAGGCCCCAGACGGTCGTCTCGAGGGAGGGGTCGGCGTGCGCAAAGGCGGCCCGGAGCAGCCCTTGAGCCCCGGGCAGGGAGCCCGCCAGGGCCAGCGCGGCGGCGGCCGCTTCATGTGCGGACTCCTCGTCGAGGCGGAACAGCAGCGGGCGGATGAGGGCCGTGTAGAGGCTCAAGGCTTGGCGCCCTCCGGCTTCGGGTCGGGGGGCCGGCGCTCGAGGCGGAAGTAGCTGAGCTCCAGGTAAGGGTTGGGGTTCGAGCCCCAGGCCGGCTTCAGCGTGCCGCGCACGAGCACGTCCGAGCCGTCCGGGAGCGTCTGGATGAGCCGCTTCTCCTCGAGCGTCAGGGCCGAGAAGCGGCACTGGATCTTCGCGCCCGCCTGCAGCCAGAAGTAGTAGGTCACCTTCGCCACCTGGCCGCCCTGCAGGAGGGTCCCGCGCATCGAGACCTTCTTCTCCATCAGGGCCGGGGCTCCGGCGAAGACCTCGGCGGCGCTCAGCGCCGGCTGGGCGCGGATGCCCTGCTCCACCATCCCCAGGTGGCCGCGGATCTCCTTCTTCACATCGGCCGAGTCGGAGCGGCGGTAGGCCTCGAGCAGCTGGTCGCGCGCCCCGTCCCAGTCCTTCTCCTTGATCAGCTTCAGGGCCTTCTCGTAGCGGTCGGCGATGGTGCCCTCGGACGGGGAGGCGATGGCGACGTCGCCGCTGCTCCCGCCGGTCGTCGCGGAGGCGCCGTGCATGCCGCCGCCGTCGTCCTCTGTGGGGCCTTGCTTCCCCGAAGGCTCGTCTTCGCAGCCGCACAGGGCGACGGAGAGGAGGGCGACGGCGAGGGTCAGTCGTCTCATGGGCGGTCCTCCCGGGCGGGGCCGGGGCGCAGCCGCCAGACGGGACGGCCGCGCGCGACGGTCAACACGGCGCGGCCGCGCAGCGCGCGGCCGGTGAACGGGGTGTTCCGGGACTTGGAGGCATACGGGGCCCGCGGCGTCCAGCGCAGGTCCGGGTCGACGGCGACGAGGTCGGCGTCCGCGCCCCGGCGCAGCGTACCCTTGGCCTTGAGCCCGAGCAGGCGCGCTCCTGACGCGCTGAGGAGCTCCACGAGCCTCCGGCGCGTCACCAGGCCCGCGCGCCAGAGCTCGAGCGACAGGGGCAGCGAGGTCTCCAGGCCGATGATTCCGAACGGGGCCCCGCAGACGCCGACGGCCTTCTTGGACGGATGGTGGGGCGCGTGGTCGGTGGCGATGGCGTCGATGGTCCCGTCACGCAGCGCGGCGCGCACGGCCCGCCTGTCGGCGGCGGCGCGCAGCGGCGGCTTCATCTTCCAGTCCGCGGCTGAGCGCCCGCGCGGGACCTGGGCGTCGGTCAGCGTGAAATGGTGGGGGGCGGCCTCGGCGCTGACGCGCAGCCCCTGCCGTTTGGCCTCCCTCAGCAGGGCGACGGTGCCCGCGCAGCTGACGTGGCACAGGTGGAGGGGGCCTCCGGTCAGGCGCGCCAGGGCGATGTCCCGAGCGGCCATCAGGACCTCCGACTCGGGAGGGATGCCCGCCACGCCGAGGCGGCGCGCCGCCCCGGGGGCGAGGACGCCGCGGCCGGTGCAGCCGAGGTCCTCGGCATGGTCCAGGACGGGCAGGCCCAGGCGCTTGGCCGCCTCGAGCGCGCGGCGCATCAGCGCGCCGTCGGTCACCGGGAACCCGTCGTCGGAGAACGCCGAAGCGCCCGCGGCGGCGCAGGCCTCGAAGTCGGTCAGCGCGCGGCCCGCCTGGCCCCGCGTGACGGCGGCCGCGGTCAATACGGTCACGGGCCCCTTTCGCCCCGCCGCCAGGACCCGGCGCACGAGGGCGGGGGAATCCACGGCGGGCTTGGTGTTGGGCATCGCCAGCACGGTGGTGACGCCGCCCCGGGCGGCGGCTTCGGAGCCGGTCAGGACGGTCTCGTCCTCGGTCCGGCCGGGCTCGCGCAGGTGCACATGGAGGTCGACGAGGCCGGGGAGGACCCAGAGGCCGGCGGCGTCGAAGACTTCGCCGTCGAAGGAGCGCCCCGGGGAGATGCGGCGGGCCACGGCGGACACCTTGCCGTTCTCGAGGAGGATGTCTCGGACCCCCTCGGTCCCAGCGGCGGGGTCGACGAGGAGACCTCCTTTTATAAGGAAGGGTCGGCGCTCCATGGGGCCGGGGGATAGTGTGTCAAATTGCGCAGATGGATGGAACGTGGGGGGAGGGTCTGAAGGGCCCAGGATGTTGTGCCCGAGCGTCTCATGCGCCGCTGGGCGTGGCCGGGTACACTGGAGCCATGGTGAACCTCGGTCTAGCCGTGCTGTGCCTGCTGCCTTCCGCCGTCCGGGCCGACGAAGGCCGTACGAAGATCGTCGCCGTGGCCGTGGAGAAGATCGACGGCCTGGTGCGCAAGGAGACTTACAAGGAGCGCAAGGCGGGGCTCGACAAGGCCTATGGAGTGCGCCCTGGTAGCTCCATCGGCGGGGCCGGCGTCTTCACCTCCAAGATCCTCGACCCGCGCGAGGTCGACGCCGACCCCGTGCGCAAGGCCGTGCGCGACGCCGCCCGCGCCCAGGGGGAGGACATCGTGTTCGTTAGGACCAACGCCAAGGTCCAGGTCTTCGCCAGCCAGGCCTTCTCCGTCGGGCCCACCGTCGGCCTGAGGGCGGGCGGCATCGTGGAGGTGCTGGAGGTGCGCGCCCTGCCCCGCGACCGGGCCGGGGCCTGGCAGCATGCCAAGGAGCGGGTCTTCCTCTGGCCTTTGAGCTCGGAGCACCTGCGCTCGACCCTGCGCGTCGGCGAGGAGTTGGCCGTGACCGGGCGCCTCGAGCACGGGACCGGAGTGGGCGTCGGCTTCGGGCACAGCCTGGGAGTCCCCGCCTACGGCTCCATCGGCGCGGGCGCCACCGTCAGCGGCGGACACGGCTCCGACGAATGGACGACCCTGCTGCTCAAGAAGACGGCCCCCGACGAGCTGCGCGTGGTCCTGCAGCAGGGCGACGGCGAGAGCTTCGGCGCGGCCGTTTCGGTCTCCGCGGGCCTGGACCTCTACGACGACGAGTGGATC
Organism: Elusimicrobiota bacterium; assembly: GCA_016218495.1. Taxonomy (GTDB): domain Bacteria; phylum Elusimicrobiota; class Elusimicrobia; order UBA1565; family UBA1565; genus SCTT01. The sequence continues at coordinate 1,610 of JACRDU010000069.1, read as the reverse complement.
CCCCGGGCGACGCCCGAGACGGTGGACCAGAGCTGGGTCGGCAAGGGGGTCCTGCGCGGGGAGGAGTCCCTGCTGCGCGCCGTCGAGAAGCTCTGCAAGGCCGAGCTGTCCGTCTCTTGGAGCCATGCCCGCCGCAACGCCAAGGCCGAGGGCTGGGGGGCGGTGCGCCTGGACGACCCGCGCTCCAGCGCGGCCCTGGACGACCTCTTCCATTTCCAGCCGGGCTCCTTGCGGGCCCTGCCGCCGTCGGCCACCTATTCGGAGGCGCTCGGCGCGGGCCGCTTCGAGAGCGAGGTCCGCGAGGTCACCGACGACGCCACCTTGCAGGCCCGCCTGATCAAGCTGCACGCCACGAAGTCGGCCGGGACAGGGTTCTACGAGGTGCGCGTCAGCCAGGACGGCGGGGCGCCGCGCCGCTTCCTGATGGGCATGGCGCGGGCCTCTTACCGCGGCGATGTCACCAAGACCGCCCGCGGCGAGTCGGCCGTCATGTGGTACGACATGGACTCCAAGGAGCCGCGCGTCACCGTGTCGCTGGGCCCCGAGAAGCGCCTCTTCACCACGACCCGCGAGACCATCAACGACGTGATCGCGGCCCAGCGCGCGCTGGGCGTGCCGGTGGAGGGCCGCATCGACGACCCCGAGCCCTACCTGCAGCTCTTCGCCCTGGGCAACTACGGACGCAGCGAGGAGAACGGCCGCTTCGCGCTGGAGCCGGAAGGCGTCCGGCGCGTGGCCCAGGCCGCCCCCGAGAAGCTGGTCGCCGCCTATCTGCGCGCGGACTGGCTCTACGAGCGCCAGAGCTTCCCGCCGGGCAAGAACTTCTGGGGGGCCGGCAAGCCGCCCGCCTGGGCCGACACCTCGGACCCCGACGACTACCGCAAGGTCTACGACTACCTCGCCGCGAACGCCCGGGAGGTCCATGAGCTCTCCCAGCCTGGCGGGCGCGAGGACTCCGGAGCCCTGTCGTGGATGGAGAACGAATACCGGGCCCTGGCGCCCGGGCGCTACCTGCGCTCCGACGCCGAACGCTTCCTCTCCGCCTCGGCCTTCGCCCGTCATGTGTCGGCGATGAAGGGGGCCTCCGAGGACCCCGAGAAGGTCATCGAGCTCTTCCTGCAGTTCAAGAAGGACGGGGCGGTGGAGCTCAAGCGCGCGGTGACGGCCACCGCCTCGGTGGCGGGGCCGGGCAACTACGAGGCCTACCTCGAGCTGACCGGCAAGCGCGTCGAGCTCAAGCCCAAGACGGGCGCCTTCGAGCTGCCCCACACGCCGCTGCAGAAGCTCGACGCCCGTCTGGCCCGCTGGCGGCAGTAGGGCCGGGTGCCAGGGCCGGGTGCCAGGGGACAACTCTCGCAACTGACGCAACTGTCGGGGACAACCCTCGCAACAGTTGCGTCAGTTGGGGTCTGGCACAGTCAAACGCCTTCGATTGGCTCTGTCCGGTCGGAGTCAAGGTGATTGACGATACGTGTCAACTCACGTAAGAATGTCCCCCAATCCATAGGGTCGTTGTCGTGCCGTTTCTTTTCCAAGTGTCGTTTTTGTTTGCCGTTGCCGTTGAAGATAGGCGATGGACTGCCGTGCTTGGACGCAGAGCTCGTTGTGCG
>JACRDU010000066.1 GCA_016218495.1 Elusimicrobiota bacterium | reverse complement strand
GCCCGCGGCGCGGCCGCCGCGGGCACGGGGGCTTGCGCGGCGGGGGCATCGCTCCTGACGATCATCCCCTCGGCGTCCAGCACGCCCAGCGCGCCGGCCACCAGGACCTCGTGCGACTCGGCGTCGCCCAGCAGCACGTCGAGCATCAGGCGCACGCCCTCGGCGGGCGGCATGAAGTCCACTCCCTGGGATTTCAGGAAGGCCTCCACCGACCCGCGCGTGGCCATGCCGACCTCGGAGAAGGCCGTCAGGTCGAAGGTGACGGCGGGGGCGGTGAAGAGGTTCTTCCCCCCCACCGCCTCGGTGACGGCGCCGCGGCGCTTAGCGTTCAACGAGGCCGACAGCTTGGCCAGGAAGTCGCTGGCCGCGGCGTAGTCGGCCTGGCCGACGTTCCCGAAGCGGCCCACCACCGAGGAGAAGAACGCCCAGCGCTGGCCGCGCACGGGCGGGACCGACTTGAGCAGGTTGAAGGCGCCGTGGGCCTTGGCCCGGTAGACGCGGTCGAAGTCCTCCACCTTCTTGTCGGCGAGCAGCTTGGACTCCTCCAGCCCCGCGGCGTGGATGACGAAGTCGATGCGGCCGTGGCCCTTCAGGGCCGCCTTGACCGACTTGGCCACCGAGGCCCCGTCGGCCATGTCCGTCTGCAGGTACTGGACCTTGGAGCCGGCCAGGCTCATCGCCTCGATGGCGCGGTGCAGGTCGATGGCCTTGCGGACCTTGGAGAACTGCCGCTCGAGCAGGGCGGGCGTGGCCTTGAGGGTCTTGTCGGCCTTGAGCTCCTCCCACATCTTCTTCTTCATCGCGTCGAGCTCGTCTTGGGACATCCGGACCCAGCTGGCGGCCTCCTTCTCCAGCGGCGTGCGCCCGAAGAGGACCAGGTGGCACTTGGAGCGCTTGGCCATCTCCTTGGCCAGCTCCGCCCCCAGGCCCTGGCCGCCGCCCGTGATGAGGACGACGGACCTGGGCGTCAGCTTCCTCGGCGCTTCGGCGGGCAAGGCCCGGCGCACCATTCGCAGCGCCGTCCGGGTCCCCCTCTGCCACCCGGGCTCCAGACGCGGGTCGTCGGAGCCGACCTCTTCGAGCGCCAGGCGGGCCATGTCGGCCGGCGTCGCCGCGGCGTCGAAGTCCACGGCGCGGACGGCTGTCTTGGGCAGCTCGCGCTGCAGGGCCTTGGCCAGGCCCGTCGTCGAGCCGGCCATCGGGTCGAACTCGGCGGCCGAGGTGCAGCCGTGGTCTCCGCCGGCCGCGGTGACGGTGACGATGAACCGGCCGGGGGCGGCTAGGTCCTCACGCAGGGCCTTGGCGGCGAGGAACAGCGAGCGCGGTCCGCGCTTATAGGCCTTCTCGAACTCCGGCGGGGTCATGTCCTCGGCCTTGAGCGCGGCGCCTTCCAGGGCGGTGACGTCGAGGATGCCGCCGCAGGGCCTGTCCTTGAGCGCCTTGCGGACGACGGCCTCGGCCTTCTCCAGGCCGGACCAGTCCGTCTTGACGACGACGGCCTCTCCGCCCGCGGCGGCCACGGCCTCGGCGAACGGAGCGGCCTTCTCGGGCTCCGCGGCCAGCACGACGATGGGCGCATCCTTGGACAGGGCGGGGGCCTTGCCGCCGGCGGGCCGGGGATAGGACTCGAGCGACCAGGTGGAGAAGCGGGCCTCGGGCTCGAGCACGGCCATGGCGGAAGAGGTGACCTCCTCGTCCACGTCGATCGGAGACGCCCCCGCTGGGGCGGACGGCGCCCCCGACCGAGCGCTATCGCGAGGAAGCGGGGCTTCCGAGGCCGTAGGAGAGCCCCCCATGACGAACTTCACCACATGGCGAAGGGTCGGATAGTCCTTGAGGGACAGGTTCTCCGACTTGGCGATGGCGTACTTGTCGCGGATGATGCCGATGAGCTCGGCCTGCTTGACGGTGTCGATGCCGAGGTCGGCCTCCATGTCGAGGTCGAGCTCGAGCATCTCGGCCGGGTAGCCGGTCTTCTCGGTGACCAGCCCGACGATTTCCTTGGTGACCGTCGCCTCGTCCAAGTCTCCCCGCTCGGCGGAAACGGCGGCTATCAGGGGCGCCTTTGGGGGCGCATCCGCTATCGGCGAGCCCGACCGAGCGCTATCGCGAGGGAGTGGGGCTTCCGAGGCCGTAGGAGAGCCCCCGGACAACACGAACTTCACCACGTGGCGCAGGGTCGGGTAGTCCTTGAGCGAGAGGTTCTCGGACTTGGCGATGCCGTACTGGTCGCGGATGAGGCCGATGAGCTCGGCCTGCTTGACGGTGTCGATGCCGAGGTCGGCCTCCATGTCGAGGTCGAGCTCCAGCATCTCCGCCGGATACCCGGTCTTCTGCGTGACCAGGCCGACGATCTCCTTGGTGACCGCGGCCTCGTCGAGGTTCGCCCTCGCCGCGGAGACGGGCGCAGCCGCGGGCTTCGGGGCGGGCGCGGGAGCGGCGGCCTTGACGGGAGCGGAGGCGGCGGACATGTCCTCCCCTTCGTCGGAGGCGTGCGCGGGCTTGCCGGCGTCCTTCACGCGCAGGGTGTTGTGGACGACCTCGAGCTCGGGGTTCCCTCGCCCGCTGACGGCCTTGAGCCAGCCCTGGTACACGGGCTCGTCGATGCGCCGCGCGCCTTCCTTCCACATCCGGCGCGTGAGCGTCATCGCTATCTGGGAGCCGAAGCCGGCGCCCAGGCGCAGGGCGAACTCCAGGTCGTGGGCCCCGCCGTCGGAGAGCGTGATGCCGGACAGGTTCGGGTCGGGTTCCTTATAGTTGGCGATGGGCGGGAGCTTGCCCACGTTCATCGCCCGGATGGCGATGACGTCCTCGAGGCTGGCGCCCATCGAGTGGCCGGTGAAGCCCTTGGTGTTGGTGACGATGACCTTGGTGGTGTCGGGCCCGAAGGTGGACTTGAGCGCCTCGACCTCGGCCGCCGAGCTGCCGCCCTGGGCCGGGGTATAGGTCTCATGGGACATGAACAGCATCTTCTTGGCCATGTCCGCGCGGCGCAGGCCGTAGCGCTTCTCGGCCTTGGCCACCAGCTTGTTCATCGTCGCGGCGACGTGCCGCGTCGAGAGCCTGGTCACATGGTAGGCGCTGTTGTCGAACTGGGTGGACAGGAGCTCGGCCAGCGGGGTCACCCCGCGCTCGAGCGCCTTGCGGCCGTCCTCGATGACGAGGGCGGAGGCCCCCATGCCGATGATCATCCCGTTGCGCCGCCGGTCGAAGGGCAGGGCCGCCTCGCTGACGACGTCCTTGGTGGTGGCGGCGCCGGATGCCAGGAAGCCCAGCCCGATCCAGGGCATCAAGGTGGAGTTCGTGATGTCGTCGGCGGAGATGATGAGCACGCGCTTGGCCCGCCCGGTGCGGATCCAGTCCTCGGCGATGCCGACGGCCTGGGTGGTCGAGGCGCAGGCGGAGTTGACCTGGGTGCAGGGGCCTTTCGCGCGGATGAACTGCGAGGTCTGGGCGTGGCCCAGCGCCAGCACGCGGAAGAGGAAGCCGCGGGAGAACTTGTAGACGTCCTCCTCCCGGCCGGCGACGGGCATCGCCGCGCGCGTCTCCGCATACCAGTCGGTCAGCGCCTTGCGGTCGGCCGGGTCCTTCACGGCCGCGATCATCTTGTCGTACATCTCGTAGACCAGGCGCGAGGGCTTCTCGGAGTACTTGTGGGCGAAGAAGCGGGTCAGGTCCTCCACCAGGCTGTCCAGGCCCGGCCAGGCGGAGGCCATGATGACGCCGGTCTCCTCCTGCAGGGCCGTGGGCAGGCCCCAGCTCGTGGGGATGAGGCTGCCCGTCGTCGAGCGCTTGTAGTGGCGCACCAGGGGGATCTTGGCGTCCTTCAAGGCCAGGATGCCGGCCGCCAGGGCCAGCTGGGCGGTCCGGTCCATGAGGCTGGAGATGGAGCCGCGCACGCCGAACTCGGCGGACATGTCGAAGGTCCCGGCCTGGCCGGCCAGGCGGATGACCTGCTCGATGGACTCCAGGCGCTCGAAGCCGTGCGCCCCGGTCTCGGACTTCACCACGCGGTCCAGGTTCTTGTCGATCTGGGCGTGGAGCAGGGGCTCGGGCAGGCGGTCGATGAGGTTCTGTCCCGCGATGAGGCGGTCCATGGCGTCCTCGCGGAACACCTTGTCCGAGGCTCCGGGGATGCCGGCGCCCAGGCCCGAGACGACGACGGGGCCGAGGTAGAGGTCCCAGCGGTCCAACACCGCCTGCGTGTCCATGGGAAGGACGGCCTGGACGGGAGCCGGGGCGGCCGCGGGCACGACGGCCTCGGGCGAGATCCAGGCGCGGTAGGCCGGGGTATAGGCGTTGCCCGGGTTCGCCGGGTCGAGGGCGGAGAAGTCCACCGGGATGCCGGAGGCCGTGAAGCGCGCCAGCATGTCGTTGAGCTCCATGATGCCGCCCCGCTTGGGGTGGTTCGAGGAGGTGGCGAAGACGTCCTTCTTGTCCTCGAGGGTGCTGGTGACGAAGGCGGTCAGCGCGCGCTTCGGGCCGCACTCGACGAAGATGCGCACGCCGTCGGCGTACATGCGCTCCATCTGGCGGATCCACTCGACGGCCGACGATATCTGCCGGGTCATCAGCTCGCGCACCTTGGCGGGGTCCGACGGGTAGTAGTCGGCGGTGACGTTCGAGAGGACGGGGATGCGCGGGGACTGCGGCTTGATTCTCTCCAGGAACTTCCCGAAAGGCGGCGTGGCGGGGGCCACGATGTCGGAGTGGAACGCGTGGGAGACCTCGATGAGCTGGGCCTGCACCCCCTCGGCCTGGAAGAGCTTCACGGCCTGCTCGACGGCGGCGGAGGCGCCGGCGATGACGGTCTGGATGTGGCAGTTCTTGTTGGCGGCGATGACGTAGCCGTCCACCTTCTTGAGGACGGCCTCCACCTTCTCCACCGGCCAGGCCACCGAGGCCATCTTCCCGTTGTCTTCCACCTTGACCCCGGCCATCTCGCGCCCGCGGGCGCTGACGGCGTCCAGGGCCTGCTCGAAGGTGAGGACGTCGGCGGCCACCAGGGCGCCGTACTCGCCCAGGCTGTGACCGGCCACCATGTCGGGCTCCACGCCCAGCTTGCGCAGCAGGCGCAGGATGGCGACATCGGCGGTGAGCACGGCGGGCTGCGTGATCTCGGTGCGCTTGATGCGCTCGGCCATGCTCTTGAGCTGCTCCTCGGTCTCCCCTCCCTTGGTGAAGAGGATGTCCGAGAGCGGCTCGCCGATGAGGCGGGTCATGATGCGGTCGGCCTCGGCGAAGGTCTCGGCCACGACCTGGTACTTGTCGCGCAAATCCTTCAGCATGTCGACGTACTGCGAGCCCTGGCCGGGGAAAAGGAAAGCCACCTTGGGGCGGCCCGAGGTGCCGCGTCCGACGTGGACGCTCTTGGGCTTGAAGACGGGCGGGGTCTTGTCCCAGATGCCGGCGGCCCGGTTCTTGAGCACCAGGGCGGTCTTCTCGCGCAGGGCTTTGGCCGATTCGGCGGCCACCGACAGCCTCACGGGAGCGGAGGCCGCCTCCTTCCTGTTCACCGTGGCCGCGTAGGCGCTCAGCGGGCCGTCCTGCGGAGCCCCGGCGGCGACGCTCTCGAGCAGGTTGAAGACGGAACCCTCGTCGGGCCCGCCCAGGCAGAAGGGTTCGGCGCCCAAGGCCGGAGGCAGCGGGCGCGCCGCCTCGGCGGCATGGGCGAGCGCCGCCGCCGCGGCCAGGCGCGGGGACGGCTTCGTCGTCTCGGGCGTGGCCTCTTCCAGCGTGATGTGGAAGTTGGTCCCGCCGAAGCCGAAGGCCGACACGTTCGCGCGGCGGGGCTTGCCTTTGGAGTCCCAGGGCTTCGCCTCCGTGTTGACGAAGAACGGGCAGGTCTTCCAGTCGATGCCCGGGTTCGGGTTCTTGAAGTTGATGGAAGGCGGCAGGGTCTTCTTATGGAGGGCCAGGGCGGCCTTCACGAGTCCCGCGGCGCCGGCGGCGGCCTTGAGGTGGCCGATCTGCGACTTGACCGAGCCGAGGGCCACCGAGCCCGCGGGGACGCCCTTGAACATCTCGGCGGCCGACTGCACCTCGACCACGTCGCCCACGGGCGTGGAGGTGCCGTGCGCCTCGAGCAGCCCCACGTCGGCGGGGCCGTAGTTCAGCCCGTCGAAGGCGCGCTCCATGGCCAGGCGCTGGCCCTTGGGGTTGGGGGCGGTGATGCCCTTGCCTCGTCCGTCTGAGGAGGCCCCGATGGAGCGGATGAGCGCGTAAATCCGGTCGCCGTCTCTGACCGCGTCGGAGACGCGCTTGAGGATGAGCACGCCGCAGCCTTCGCCCATGACGAAGCCGTTGGCCCCGCCGTCGAAGGGGCGCGAGCCGTCGGGTGAGAGTGCGCCGATCTTGGCGAACTTCACGTAGGCGGGGGCGGCCATCATCTGGTCCACGCCTCCGGTGATGGCCATGTCGAACTGGCGCAGGCGCAGGCCGTTGACGGCCTGGGCCACGGCGCCCAGCGAAGCCGCGCAGGCGGCGTCGACGGTGAAGTTCGTCCCGTTGAGGTTGAAGACGTTGGCGACGCGGCCCGCGATGACGTTGGAGAGCTCGCCCGGCATGCTGTCTTCCGTGATGACCATCAGCCCGGACTTCACCGAGGCCTCGACCTCTGCGGAGATGGACTCGCGCTGGGCGGCGGGGAGCTTGGCGAAGGCCGGGGAGGCCGCGAGCTTCTCCAGGTACATGGCGGTGTAGACGCGCAGGTCGGACGCTTCCTTCTTGGGGCCGCCCATCGAGTTTCCGAAGATGACGGCGCACTGCGAACGGTCGAACTCCTTGTCGGCGTAGCCGGAATCCTTCAGGGCCTCGGCGGTGGAGGCGACGGCCAGCTGCTGGACCGTATCCATCTGCTTGGCCACGCCGGGAGGGATGCGGAGCTTGAGGGGGTCGAACTTGAAATCGACGACGAAGCCGCCGATCTTCGAATAGGTCTTGTCCGCGGCCTTGTGGTCCTCGGACCAGTAGGTGCGCCAGTCCCAGCGGTCCTTGGGGACCTCGATGACGGAATCCACCTTCCCGACGATGTTCTCCCAGTATCCCGGGATGTCCGCAGAGCCGGGGAAGACTCCTCCTAATCCGATGATGGCGATGGGTTCAGAGGGGTCCAGGGGTTGGGCCATGACAGGGTCTTCTCCTATGAGTTTGGTCTTGCGAGATTTGAAACGATATCAAATCGGGCGGGCCGGGGTCAATATCCAGCGGTGCCGGACTTAAGAGATGGAGGCCGCCGAGGCCGGGACTGAGCCTCTCATGTGAAGAATCGATTTTCCTGGGGCTTTTGGGCAATGACGGCATCTCTAAAGCCTGACACCAGGGCCTGCCTCCGCGCCGCTCCGAGCCTCCGGACCGCGCCTGCGCAATGGACGGAAAAGCTTGTTGACACTTCGGACTTATTCGTATAAAATTCCATTCCTTATGGGAACTATTTTCTCGGACATTTGGGCGCTGGCGGCCGGGGCCGGTCTGCTCCTGAGCCTGGGAGCGCTTCCGTTCCTCATAAAGCGCGCGCGGGCCGCCTCCGCCGGGCCGCTGCCCAGCGTGATGAGCGTGCCCGCCGAAGAATCCTTCGACGACCCCCTTCCCGTAGTCAAGGAAGCGGTTTCGGCCCTCTCCGTCGCGGGAGCCGAGGAACCCAAGCCGGTGGCGAAGTCCGTGTCCGCGCCAGAGAAGGCTGCGCCGCCGTCGCCGGTCCCGTCTGAGATGACCATGCGGGCCGGGGCCGACCTCCAGCAGGCCGCCGCCCCGGCGTCCGCGGCGAAGGCCGAGAAGCCCGCGACGGGGGGCATCTCCCCGGCGGTGGTCTATCTCCAGAACCTCAAAATCCAGATGGAGCACTTCGAGAAGGAGATCCATCAGCTCCAGTCGCAGATGCTCACCTACACCCAGAACCACGACAAGGAGTTCAAGCTGCTGTTGGAGAAGTTGGGCGAGCTCAAGACGGACATCCAGAGCCGTCCCCGCGAAGCTGTCGCGGCGCCGGTTGTGAAGGCCGCCTCCGCTCCCGCCCCGAAGCCCGCCCCTGCCCCAGCGCCGAAGCGTGCGCCGGCTCCCGCGCCGGCACCTGCTCCGGCTCCTGCTCCCGCTCCGGCGCTGAAGCCGGCTCCTGCCCCGGCCGAGCAGCCGAGCATCCAAATCGAGCTGGGGGCGCGTCCTGCTCCCGGCATGCCCAAGGTGGCCCCCAAGCCTTCGGAGGCTTCCCTCCCCAAGGTCGCTCCCCGGCCCGCGCCCGAACCCACCGCCCCGGTGGCTTCTCCGCCGCCGGCCGACGAGAAGACCATCGTCATTCCCCCCAAGAAGGCCGAGCCGGAGTCGCCCGAGCAGATCGCCGCCGGCCTGTCGCTCAAGTTCCCGGGCGGCGAGCCGCTGACCCCGCCCCCCGCCGAAGAGGAACCGGCCCCGGGGTCCAAGGGACCCGTCTGGCCCGTGTGACCGGACGGACGCTGCCCGCAGCGGTCTTGGCGTTCGCCCTCGCGGGAGGCTCCGCCCATGCCGGAATCTTCCCCGACGCCCCGTTCAGCGAGGCGGCGGCCGGCACGACGGGAGCGACCTTCCTCAAGCTCCCCGCCGGAGCGCATGCCGAGGGCTTGGCCGGCACGGTGGCCGCCTCGGCCGACGGCCCGGACGCGCTGTTCTGGAACCCCGCCGGGCTGGCGCGCATGGCCGAACGCGGCCGCTCCGAGGCCAGCTTCGGCTACAACGCCCTGCTCGAGTCCTCCTACGCCGGAGCGGCGTCGTACGCCCGCCCGCTCAAGGGCGCGCGCTCGACGGTGGGAGCGGCGCTGCTCTATCACACTCCCGGGGCGATCGACGCCTATGACCGCTTCGGGAACGCCAACGGGCAGTTCACCCCCGTCGATCTGGCCTTCTTGGCCGGCTATGCGCGTCGCTTCGGCCCGCTGATGGCCGGAGCCGCCGGGAAGTTCATCCGCAGCGAGCTGGCCGGCTCCTCGGGAATCTCCTTCGCGCTGGACCTGGGCGCCCAGCTGGAGCGCGTCGGCGATGTCGGCGACGGCCAGGTCGATCTGGGCGCGGCCATCCGCAACCTCGGCCCGGCCATCTCGGTGGGCAGCGTGGCGGACCCGCTGCCCTTCGCCGTCCAGCTCGGCGCGCGCTGGCATGCGAACCGGCAGTTCGCGATGCTGCTCGACGGCCATCTGGACGTGGACGCCGCGCCCTACCCCAGCATCGCCGGGGAGTTCACGCAGGCGTTCGGGGCGGCCTCCAAGGGCCAGATCCGGGCCGGCTACAACCTGAAGCGGACCCGCAGCCTCGAGGGCCTAGCCGGCCTAGCCGCCGGCGGCGGCATCGACCTGGACCGCTTCGTGGTCGACTACGCCTGGGTCCCCTTCGGCGAGCTGGGCACCACCCACCGCATCACCCTGACCGCTCGCTTCTAACGGCGCCGGTCTCTTAAGACCGACGCCATTTCCCGATGGATGCGGGAGTTGGTGGCCAGCGTGCGTCGGCCCCAGGTCTTGAGCTCGCCCCAGGGGCGGCCGGCGAAGTCGGTGACCTTCCCCCCCGCTTCCTCGACGAGGAGGCGCCCGGCGGCCACATCCCAGGGGTTGAGGTGGAATTCCCAGAACCCGTCGAGCCGTCCGGCGGCGACCCAGGCCAGGTCGAGCGCCGCCGAGCCCGAGCGGCGCAGGTCCTGCGCGCGCTCGAGGAAGCGCCGCACGAAGCCGGTGTAGAGCGCGGCCTTCTGATGCCTGTCGTAAGCGAATCCGGTTATGAGGAGCGCGTCTTCGAGGCGGCGCGCCGCGCCCACCCGGATGCGGCGGCCGTTGAGGAAGCTCCCCTTCCCCTTCACGGCGGTGAAGAGCTCGTCGCGGAACGGGTCGTACACCCCGCCGGCCACCACCGTCCCGCGCCGGGTCACGGCCACGGAGGCGCAGCAGTGGGGATAGCCATGGGCGAAGTTGAGCGTCCCGTCGATGGGGTCGATGACCCAGACGTATTCCGACCCTGACGCGCGCGGGGCGCGCTCTTCGGTCAGGAAGTCGTGGTCGGGGAAGCGGCCCAGGATGGTGTCGAGGATGGCCTGTTCCGCCGCTAGGTCGGCCTCGGTGACCGGGTTGGCCCGGCCCTTGTAGGAGACCTTCGCGGTCAGGAAGCCCGCGCGCATATGGCGGCCGGCGGCCCGGAGCGCGGCCTCGACGCAGGCGGCCAGCCTCTTCTCCGGGACCGGTGCGGCCCGCCGGCACATGGCCTTGCACAGGCCCTCGGCTGTGGACAGGGAGGCCTCGACGGCCGGTTCGGCCCCGCGCGCGCGCAGCGCCGCCGAGGTGACGGGTCCTATGGACGCGCCCCGGGCCTTGGACAGCAGTTCCCGGGCGCGCTTCTCCCCCAGGGCCTTGAAGAGCTGGGAGACGGCCGACGGCGACATCAGGACCACCCAGTCCGCCCGGTCCGCGGCTCCGGCACGCAGCGCGGCCGTCCCTCGCGGGTCCGGCACGGTGCGGTAGACCGTCGGCATGTCGAGCCGGGCCCCCGCGCGGCGCAGCGCCGCGGGCAGGGCCTCGCGGGCTTCCTGGGCCTTGGGGATGAGGATGCGCAGGCCGCGCACGCGGCCCATCGTCCGGGCCAACGCCCCGCCTTCGAAGCGGTCGGGGACGGCGGCGGCGGCCCAGCCCTGTCCGGCCAAGGCGCGGGCGGTGGCCGTCCCGACGGCAAAGAGGCGCGCGGGGCGGGCGGGGCGGCGCCCGAGCCCCGTCCGGGCGCGGGCGAAGAAGGCCTCCACGGCGTTCGCGCTGGTGAAGGCCAGCGCGTCGTAGGCGCCCAGGCGCTTCAGGGCCCGGTCGGCCGGCGCCCATGAGGGCGGAGGGACGGTCTTGATGAGCGGGACGCACAGGACCCGGGCGCCCAGTCCCCCGAGGCGGCGGGCCAGGGGGCCGGCCTGGCGCAGGGGGCGCGTCAACAGGACGGTGGAACCGGCCAAGGGACGCATCGCCGGATTATAGTATAATGGCCCGATGACCCTGGGTTGGTTCAAGAAGAAGGTCGAGCCGGAGCCCCCCGTCCCGCGGCCTGCGCCCAGCGTCCCCCCGGTCGGAGCCCCGGCGGCCCGCAAGTCCCTGAGCATCGGCCCCCTGCTGAGGGAGGACCTCGTGGTCATCCCGCCGACGGGGCTGGCCAAGGACGCCCTCATCGGCCACTTGGTGAAGGACCTCTGCGCCAAGGCGAACCTCGGGGACCCCGCCCCCTTCCTGGCCAAGGTGCTCGAGCGCGAGCAGGGCATCAGCACGACCCTGGACACGGGCCTGGCCGTCCCGCACGCCCGGATGGACGGCTTGGCCGAGATCGCCGCCATCCTCGGCATCGTGCCCGGGGGCCTGCCCGACCCCAAGCAGACGGACCTCTCCATCCGCGCGGTCTTCCTCTTCTTCTCTCCGAACCGGCAGGAGGCCTTCACGCAGCACCTGCACCTGCTGCGCGGCGTCTCGACCCTCTTCCAGCCCGCCCTGATCGAGGCGATCATCCGTGACCCCGCTCCGGCCTCCGTCATAAAGGCGATCCGGGATAAAGAAGCCGGAGCTTGATGGACGCCGTCCCCGGGCCCGAGGCGGGCTCGCGCCGTGTCACCAAGGTCGTGGTCCTCACGACCGCCATGCTCACCTTCATCTCGTTCTGGCGCGCGGCGGCCATCGTCCTGTGCGACATGGCGTCCACCGCCTTCTACGTCGGGGGCATCGCCGAGCAGGCGGTGGGTCCGGCGGCTCCCTGGTTCATCCTCGGGGTCATGTCCTTCTCGGCCTGCGTGATGGCCGTCTACATCGAGTCGTCGAGCATGTTCGTGCGCGGCGGGGTCTACAAGGTCGTCAAGGTGGCGATGGGCGGCTCGGTCGCCAAGATCTCCGTCTCCGCGCTGATGTTCGACATGATCATGACCGGCCCCATCAGCTCGGTCTCCGCCGGGCAGTACCTCGCCGGCCTCCTCAACGGGGTCTTCCCGTACATGCGCGTCGGCTGGCACCTGGAGCCGCACGCCTTCTCGGTCCTCTTCGCGCTGGCGGTGACCGCCTACTTCTGGCGTCAGAACATCCGCGGCATCGAGGAGTCCTCCGACAAGGCCGTGCAGATCATGCGCCTGATGGGCGTCCTGTCGGTCGTCCTCGTCTTCTGGGGGCTCTGGACCATCTGGGTCCGCCGCCCCGCCCTGCCCCCGCTGCAGCCGGTCTTCAGCGAGCACGGGCTGGGCTTCCTGCACGGCATGGACCCGGCGCGCCTGCTCGGCAGCCTGGGAATCCTGCTGGCCTTCGGGCACGCGTTCTTGGGGATGAGCGGCCTGGAGACGCTGGCCCAGGTGTACCGCGAGATGGAGGCGCCGAAGCTCCAGAACCTGCGCAAGGCCGCCGCCATCATCTTCTCCTTCTGCTTCATCGTCACCACGGCCAGCGCCTTCCTGGCCGTCATGCTGATCCCGGGCGACGTGCGGGCCCATTACATCGACAACCTGGTCGCCGGCGTGGCGATGTGGTTGGAAGGCCCGTTCTGGCTGCGGGTCGCGTTCCGCGGGTTCGTCGTCGCCACCGGCGTGCTCATCCTCTCCGGGGCGGTCAACACCTCGATCGTGGGCGCCAACGCCGTGCTGTGCCGGGTCGCCGAGGACGGCCTCCTGCACGACTGGTTCCGGGTCCTGCACTCCCGCTTCGGGACGACGCACCGGATGATCCACCTCGTCGCCCTGATGCAGGCCGCGACCATCGTGCTCTGCAAGGGGGACGTCTACCTCCTCGGCGAGGCGTACGCGTTCGGGGTGACCTGGAGCTTCATCTTCATGGGGCTCTCGGTCATGATGCTGCGCTTCAAGACCCCCGGCGAGCAGGAATGGCTGGTCCCGGGGAACATCAAGGCCGGCCCCTACGAAATCCCGCTCGGGCTGGGCGCCATCGTCGCGGTGCTGGTCTCGGTCGGCGTGGCGAACCTCTTCACCAAGCGGGTCGCCACCATCTGGGGGCTGGCGTTCACCTCCGCGTTCTACGTGCTGATCCTCATCTCCCAGAAGCTCAACGAGCGGCGCCGGCTGAAGGACGCGGACCACCGGGAGAAGCTCAACCTGCGCGCCGAGAACGCCGTCAGCGGGGCGTTGGACGAGCTGACCAAGCCCGACCGCGTGCTGGTCGCGCTGAAGAACCCGATGAACATGTTCACGCTCGGCAAGGTGCTCGAGGAGACCGACACCGACAAGACCGACGTCATCGTCCTGCACTCGCGCATCGCGCGCGGCATCGTGCTCTCCGGCGAGGTCGGCGCGCTAGACCCCGATTCGGAGCTGCTCTTCACCAGGGTCATCACCATCGCCGAGGAGCACGGCAAGACGGTCACCCCCCTCGTCGTCGTCTCGAACGACCCCGCCTACGCCGTCGCCCAGGCCGCGCAGGCCGTGGGCGCCCGCGAGGTGGTGATGGGGGTCTCGCTGCGGGTCGGCGCGGTCACCCAGATAGAGCAGGTGGCCCTGGCCTGGGGGGCCCTGGGTCACAAGCCGGACCATCCCGTAAAAGTCAGGGTCCTGTGGCCCGACGGCCGTCGCATGGAGGCAGACCTCACATGATACGCCGCATCACCAAGCACGGAGAGACGGTCCTGAAGAAGACCTCTGCGGCGGTCGACTATCAGGCGGTCCGCGCGGAGCTGCCGAAGCTCCTCGCCGACATGTGGGAGACCATGCACGCCGCCAACGGCGTCGGGCTGGCCGCGCCCCAGGTCGGGCTGGCCATGCGCCTGGCCGTCATCGACGTGAAGCCGGAGGGCCGCAGCGAGCCCCTGGTCCTCATCAACCCCGAGATACTCGAGCGCGAGGGCGCGGTGACCGACGAGGAGGGCTGCCTCTCCGTGCCCGGGCTCTACGCCCGCGTCAGCCGGCACCGCCGCGTGCGCGTGCGCGCCCTCGACGAGAACGGCCAACCCTGGGAGCGCACCGGGACCGGCCTCTTGGCCCGGGCCTTCGAGCACGAGGTGGACCACCTCGACGGGAAGCTCTTCATCGACCATCTCGACCTGGTGCGCCGACTGAAGGTGGCCGGCGTCCTCAAGGACCTCAAGAAGACCTGGGACTGATGCGCCTCCTGTTCTTCGGGTCCCCCGCCGTCGCCGTCCCGTTCCTGGAGGCCTGCGTGTCGGCCGGGCACGAGGTGGCGGCGGTGGTCTGCCAGCCCGACAAGCCCTCGGGCCGGGGCCTGGAGCTGAAGGCCCCCGCCGTCAAGGACGCCGCGCTGCGCCTGGGGCTGAGGGTGCTGCAGCCCGAGAAGCCGTCGGCGGCGTCGGCGGAGCTCGCCGCGCTGGGCGCCGACCTGGCCGTCGTGGTGGCCTACGGCCGGCTGCTGAAGGCGGATGTGCTGGCCGGCACGCGCCTGGGGTTCATGAACGTGCACTTCTCGCTCCTGCCCAAGTACCGGGGGGCGGCCCCGGTGCAGTGGTCGCTCATCCGGGGCGAGCGCGAGACGGGGGTCACCCTGTTCTGGATCGGGGAGGGGATGGA
This sequence comes from Elusimicrobiota bacterium, assembly GCA_016218495.1. Taxonomy (GTDB): domain Bacteria; phylum Elusimicrobiota; class Elusimicrobia; order UBA1565; family UBA1565; genus SCTT01. The sequence continues at coordinate 27,042 of JACRDU010000066.1, read as the reverse complement.
CACCGGGCCGGTCCAGCGCATGGCGCGCTGCCCGGTGGCGGCCGACGACGACGCCCGGACCCTCTTCCCCCGCCTCGTCGAGCTGGGGGTGGGCGAGCTGCGCGCCGCGCTCGGCGACCTCTCGGCCGGGCGCGTGGTCCGGGAGCCGCAGGCCGGGGAGCCCTCGTTGGCCCCGAAATTGGACGCCGAGCAGGCTCGTATATCCTTCGACATGAGCGCCTCAGACATCCACAACAGGGTCCGCGGCCTGGCCGCCGGCCCCGGAGCCTGGTTCGAGCTGGAGGCGGCCGGACGACCGATGCGCGTGAAGCTCATCCGGACGGCGCCGGGGGACCCTGCGGCCTCGGGCCCCGCGGGGCGCATCCTCGTCGTTGAGCCCGACGGAGCGGTTTTGGTACAATGCGGGTCCGGGTCGTTGCGGGTCCGAGAAGTCCAGCCTGAAGGCAAAAAGAAGCTTCCTGCTGCGGATTTCATGAACGGCTTGCGTCTGAAGGCTGGGCAGGTGCTTCAGGGCGCGGCCTCCGGTCCGTCCGCCCCGCTGTCTGCATGAGCAAAAAGAGCGTCACCGCCGTCGAGCTCGTCGTCGTCCTCGTCCTGCTGGGGGCCGTGGGCCTCCTGGGATTCCGCTGGGCGATGGACGGCATCGTGCACAGCCGCGCGGTGCAGACGGTCCCCCCCGTGGTCGGCAAGTCCATCGCCGGGGCGCTGGACATCCTCGGCCCGCTCAACCTCGCCATCATGAAGGAGGGCTCGGAGTTCAACAGCGCGGTGCCGATCGGCTCCATCCTGCGCCAGCGGCCTCCGGCGGGCACCCGGGTCCGCGAGGGCAAGGCCATCCGCGTCGTGGTCAGCCAGGGCGGCGAGACCGTCTTCGCCCCGGCCGTATCCGGGCTGCCGCTGCGCAACGCCGAGATGCTGCTGCGCCAGGGGCAGCTGACGCTGGGCGAGGTCTCGGAATCCTATTCGCTGCGCCTGGAGAAGGGCCTGGTCCTCTCGCAGGACCCCGCGGCCGAGTCGTCGGTGGAGCGCAACTCCCTGGTCAACGTCGTCGTCTCCGCGGGCTCCCCCCCCGAGGAGATCGTGCTGATGCCGGACTTCCTGCGCAAGAACCTCGCCGAGGCCTCCAAGTGGGCCTCCGAGGTCAGCGTCCCGTTGGCCATCAACAAGGACGCCAGCTCGCTGTTCCCCTACGGCACCATCCTGGCCCAGGACCCCGCCGCGGACGCCGTCGTCGACGACGAGACGAAGGTCAAGCTCACCATCAGCGCCCGGCCGACCGACGCCAAGGACAAGGCCTCGATGACCGACCTCCAGTACCAGGTCCCCCAGGGCAGCGCCGACGCGCTGGTGCGCATCCTGCTGACCGACACGCACGGCGAGCGCGAGCTCTTCAACGGGCTGCGCGCGCCGGGCACGAAGATCGACCTGGCCGTGCCCCAGGCCGGCCGGGCCCGCGTGAAGATCTTCCTCAACGGCATCCTGGTCGAGGAGCGCGACCTGTGAGCGCCCCCCGGCCCGACGGGCGCGTGCGCGTCGTCCCCTCATTGCTGGCCGCCGACTTCGGCGCGGTCCGCCAGGACTGGGCCGTCCTGGCGGCCGCCGGAGCCGACTGGGCCTCCGTCGACGTGATGGACGGCCATTTCGTGCCGAACCTGAGCTTCGGCCCCGACCTGGTGAAGGCGATGAAGGGCCGCCCGGGTGCGCCGTTCATCGATTCTCACCTCATGATCACGGACCCGGGCAAGTACGGCTCCGTCTTCGTTGCGGCCGGTTCGGACTGGGTCACCTTCCATCTCGAAGCCTGCGCACGCCCCAAGGAGCTGGCCAAGGAACTGCGCGGGCTCGGCTGCGCCGTCGGCGTGGCGATAAAGCCCAAGACCCCCGTCGCGGGGCTCCTGGAGCTCCTCGGCGACATCGACCTCGCCCTGGTCATGACGGTGGAGCCCGGCTTCGGCGGGCAGTCCTTCATGGAGGACATGCTCCCCAAGGTGCGCGCGCTGCGCGCCGCCATCGAACGGGACGGGCGGAATGTCTGGGTGCAGGTCGACGGCGGGGTCAACGCGAAGTGGATCGCCCCCGCGGCGGCCGCGGGCGCCGACTCCCTGGTCGCCGGCAGCGCCGTCTTCGGCGCCCCGGACCCCGCGCGGGCCTGGCGCGACTTGACCGCCAAGGCGCAAGAAGCCTTTGATAGCCGTTGAAGGAACCGGAGGAACACATGGCCGTTACACTCAGACTGCAGCGAATCGGGAAGCCGCACCAGCCCTACTACCGGGTCGTCGCCGTGGACCGCCGCCGCGCGGCGCAGGGCGGCAAGCCGCTCGAGGTGCTGGGCTCCTACAATCCCCGCGCCGAGAAGGCGAAGGACAAGGTCGTGCTCGATCAGCCCCGGGTGCAGTATTGGCTCGGCGTCGGCGCGAAGCCGTCCGAGACCGTCGCGTCGCTGATCAAGGCCTCCGCCAAGGCCGCCGCCCCGGCGACGTAAGGCGCCATGAAGGAGCTTGCGCTCCATCTGGTCAAGAGCCTCGTGGACCAGCCCGACAAGGTCGAGCTGACCGCGCACGAGGAGGGCGACGAGGTCACGCTCGTGCTCCGCGTCGCCGAAGAGGACAAAGGCAAGATCATCGGCAAGCAGGGCAAGGTGATCAAGGCCGTGCGTTCGGTCGTCTCGATCGCCGCCGCCAAGGCGGGCAAAAAGGTCGAGGTCGACCTGGATTGAGCTGAGATGCCCCCGGCGCTGCGGGTCGGGGTGGTGACGCTGTTCCCGCGGATGTTCGAGGGGCCGTTGACGGAGAGCATCGTCCAGAGGGCCCGGGACAAGGGCATCCTCGAGCTCGCCTTCTGCGACCCGCGGGACTTCTCCGAGGACAGGCACCGCACCGTCGACGACCGTCCCTACGGCGGCGGCCCCGGGATGGTCCTGATGGCGGAGCCGCTCTACCGGGCCGTCAAGAAGGTCCGCCGGCGGGGGTCGACGGTCGTGATGATGTCCCCGCAGGGCCGGCCTTTCGACCAGGCGGCCGCGCGGCGGCTGTCGGCGGCCAAGGACCTGGTGCTGGTCTGCGGGCACTACGAAGGGGTCGACGAGAGGGTGATGGACTTCGTCGACGAAGAGCTCAGCCTCGGGGACTTCGTGATGACCGGCGGGGAGATCGCGGCGATGTCCGTCATCGACGCGGTGACGCGCCTGCTGCCGGGGGTGCTGGTTAAGGAAGGGGCCGCGGAGGCGGAGTCCTTCACCGGGCCGAGCCTGGACCACCCGCACTACACCCGCCCGCGGGTCTGGAGGGGCCGGGCCGTCCCCGAGGTGCTCTGCGGCGGGGACCATGCCGCCATCGCCGCCTGGAGGCGGAAGGCCGCCAAAGCGGCGACGCGGAAGAAGCGCCCGGATTTGTTATAATAACCGACCAGGAAGCAAAGGAGACAGTATGGCCGCCCCGGCAGACAACAACACCATCCCCCGTTTCACCCCGGGCGACACCGTGCGCGTGCACGTGAAGGTCGTCGAAGGCGATTCCGAGCGCATCCAGGCCTTCGAGGGCGTCGTCATCCGCCGTCGCGGCAAGGGCGTCTCGGAGTCCTTCATCGTGAGGAAGATCTCGTTCGGAGTCGGCGTGGAGCGTTCCTTCCCCCTGAACTCGCCCCGCATCGCCAAGATCGAGTTCGTCCGGGCCGGCAAGGCCCGCCGCGCACGGCTCTACTACCTGCGCGACCTGGCCGGCAAGGCCGCTCGGCTCGACGCGGACACCCGTGAGGGCGTCGAGGCGCCGGCCGCCTCCGCCGAGGCGGCTCCCAAGCCCAAGGCCGAAGCCGCCGCCGCCTGAAGCTGTGGCCCGCTCCGGAGGACCTGCCGACCTGGCGGCCTTCGACGAAGCCCTGCGCCGCCGGCGCGGGGCTTCTCTTTTGGCGGGCGTGGACGAGGCGGGGCGCGGCCCGCTGGCCGGCCCGGTCGTCGCGGCCGCCGTCATCCTTCCGCCGGCGCCGCAAGGCCTGTCGCGCGTGCGCGACTCGAAGGTCCTGAGCCCGGCCCGGCGCGAAGAGCTGGCCCGGCTGGTGCGGCGCTCGGCGCTGGCCTGGGGGGTCGGGGCGGCCTCGGTGTCCGAGATCGAGTCGCGCAACATCCTGCAGGCCACCTTCCTGGCCATGCGCCGCGCCCTGGAGGCGCTGGGGCCCCAGGCCCGCGCGGCCCGCGTCATCGTCGACGGGGACAAGGACCTGCCCGGCTGGGACGGGACGCAGGAGGCCCTGGTCGACGGGGACGCGCAGTCCCTCTGCGTCGCCAGCGCCAGCATCCTCGCCAAGACCGTGCGCGACCGCTGGATGCGCCTGCTCGACCCCCGCCATCCGGGCTACGGGCTGGCCAAGCACAAGGGCTACGGCACGAAGGACCATTACGAGGCCTTGGGCAGGCTGGGGCTGTGCGCCGCGCACCGACCCTCGTTCCTGAAGCGCCTCACGCCGCCGCAGGCCGTCCGGTGAGCACGCGCGAGGCCGGCGCGGCGGCCGAGGCCCTGGCGGCCGCGCACCTGGAGTCGCTGGGCTGGACGGTGGCGGCGCGCAACTGGCGGGGGCGCGGGGGCGAGCTCGACATTGTCGCCTTCGACGGGCCGACCTTGGTCTTCGTCGAGGTGAAGGCGCGCGGCGGGCGCACGCACGGGCTTCCCGAGGAGGCGGTGGACGGGGTCAAGCAGGGGCGCTTGGCGCGGACCGCCCTGGAGTACGCGCGGGCCAACGGCCTCGCCGAGCGGCCGATGCGCTTCGACGTGGCCGCCGTCGAGGGGCCGACGGTCCGCCTCATCAGGGCGGCCTTCGAGGCGCGGGGCTGGACGCGGTGAAGTGCCCCGCCTGCTCGATGGAGACCCCCGAGGAGCAGGGGTACTGCGATTTCTGCAAGGAGCCCTTCCGCAAGAAGCCGGAGGCTCCGGCGGCGCCCGTCGCCAAGCCGGCCCAGCAGGTCGTCGTCCCCCCGGAGGTCATGGAGAAGCTGCTCAGCCACAAGAACGCCCCGGGGCCGAGCGCGTCGCCCTACGCCCCGGAGATCCCGCCCGAGTTCGCCGAGTTGGGCGACGGAGAGCGCATCGCCGAGCTGCCCCCCGTGGCGAAGAAGGCGGCCTGGGCGTTCCTGGCGCTCGTCGTCCTCTGGACGGCCGTCGGGATGGCCTGGTTCGCCTCCAAGGCGCGGCGGCTGGAAGGCCGTCCTCCGGCGGGCCTCATCCTGCCGCCCCATGAGGCGATCCGCCAGGAGATCCCCGCGCCGGCCCCTCCGCCGGTCCCGGTTCCGGACCCAGGCGCGCCCGCGCCTCAAGGCCTCCCGTCGTCCCCGCCCGTCCCTTCCCAAGGGTAGACGTCGGGCTCCCAAGCGGTCTTGTCGAGGATGCGGTCGATGGCCTGGACCAGGCGGGCCAGGTCATCGGGGACGTCGCCGTCGTGGAAGCTGATGCGCTTGGTCTTCCCCCCCTCCGAGACCTCCAGGGAACGGCTGCAGGGGTCGGTCTGGTCGTAGCGGGGAGGAAACGATTCGGCGCGGTCGGGCATGGACCTGTAGCCGGATTTCGCGACGGCCTCCGCCAGGGCGCCCATGTCCTCGGGCGGGAGGCGCTTCTTCCTGCGCTCGCTCCTCATGGCGCCGGGGACGTCGAGCCCCTCGAAGATGCTCAGCGAGGCCTTGCCGTCGGGGTCGATGACCAGCAAGCCGCGATGGGGCGGCAGCGGGCAGACCCAGGACTGGGTGACGCTCAGGGTGCGGGCGGGTCCCGGCCGGTGGCCGGCGCAGCCCGCGCCGAAGAGGGCGGCGAGGAGCATCAGAACCAGAACGTGGCCCCCAGGGTGGCCGTCATGCTCTCCGCGCTGGCGGCGAGCTTCTTGCCGTCGGACTGGTACTCGTGGAAGCGTCCTTCCAGAGACAAGGTCATGCCGCGCATGATGAAGAACTCGATGCCGCCGCCGCCGGTCAGGTGGAGGCCGGTGGCCGCCGCGTTCAGCGCGTTCGAGCAAGCGTCGGAGAGCGGCCAGCAGACGGGCCCGGGGGCCGAAGCCTTCACGGAGAACTTGCCGATGCCCGCCCCGCCCAAGGCGTAGGGCGACCAGGACCTGCTTTCGAAGAGGTTGACGCGGCCCAGGAGGGTCAGGTGCAGCGCCTGGGCGGAGAAGGAGGCGTCGGCTTTCGTCCCGTCGGGCAGCGAAGGCGAGGAGTGCTTGAGGAACACCTCGGCCCCCAATTCCGCGCCCAGCGCGACCCAATCGTTGAGGAAGCGGGTCAGGCGCAGCGCGATGGAAGGGCCTCGTCCCGCCCTGGAGCCGAAACCGTTGGTCCCGTTGGGCAGGGCGGTCCCCAGATGGAGCCCGGCGCCCAGGTGGCCCCCCGTGAAGACGGGCAAGGACAGGTTTTCGGCCCGCGCCGGGGCGGCCGCGCAGAGCAGGGCGGTCAGGACGAGGTGCCGAACCATAGATGGAAGCCCAGGCGCGCGGACAGCGCTTCGGCGCGCCGCGACGGGGCGTTGAAGTTCGCGGAGGCGAGCGGGAGGCGGTACTCCTGCCAGCGGCCCTCGACGCTCACGCTGAGGCCCTGGGTCAGGAAGGCCTCCAGGCCGGCGGCGGCGCTGACGACGGGGCCAGCGCCGGACAGGGTGACCGAGGCCGTGGAGGCGCAGGGCTTGTTCACGTCGGCGCAGACGACGGAGCCGGGAGCCGCCGTGGCCGTCGTCTGCGCTTCGGCCAGGCCGTATCCCACCCCCCCCGCCGCATAGGGCGTCCAGGATTCCCCTCGGATGAAGTTCACCCGGGCGAGCAGGTTGAACGACTTGAAGGAGGCCTTCCCCTTCAGGGCGGGCGGCCCCGGGTCCGAGGCCGTGCCCAGCTGGTGCATGTCGAGGCCCAGCCCCCAGGCCAGCCAATCGCTCCAGTAGGAGTAGAACTCGGCGCCCACGGAGGGCCCGCGGCCGGAGACGGCGTCCAGCCCGCTCGTGCCCGTGGGTTGGGCGATGCCCAGGTGCAGCCCCATCGAGCGCCAGCCCTCCGAGAACACCGGGGTGTACGGGAGCTGCGCTCGCGCCGGTGCGGCCAGCAGGGCCAGCAGGGCGAGGGTGGTCAACCCGGGTTCTTGAGGCAGGCTTCGACGATGTGCGGCGCGGAGAGGCCGTACTTGTCGTAGAGCTCCGGCCCCGTCGCCGACTCGCCGAAGGTGGTCAGCCCCAGGCGGGAGACCGGGCAGGCCAGCCCCTGCACGGCCAGCGCCTCGCACACGGCCGAGCCGAGGCCGCCGTTGACGTTGTGGTCCTCGACGGTGACGATGCGCTGGCAGTCCGCCGCCGCGCGCGCGACGGCGTCCCGGTCGAACGGGACGAGGGAGCCGGCGTTGACGACGCGCACCCGGAAGCCGCGCTTGAAGAGGTCCTTGGCGGCCGCGACGGCGGGGCCGACCGTGCCGCCCGAGGCGAAGACGGCGGCCTGGAGCTTCACTCCCTTCTTCGCGCCGGCGGGCTCGTAGACCGTGTCGGCCTTCCCGAGCTCGAACCGGTACGCGGCGTCGTGGACGTCGTCGACGTTCTGGCGCGTGAGCCGGATGAAGACCGGCCCCTCGTGGGCGACCATCCAGTCCGTCATCTGCCGGGTCTCCGCGTCGTCGGCGGGCTGCAGGACGGTCATGTTGGGCAGGGCGCGCATCGCGGCGACGTCCTCCAGGCCCATCTGGGAGGTCCCGTCCTCGCCGATGCCGATGCCGGCGTGGGTCCCGGCCAGCTTGACGTTGGTCTTGTTGTAGGCGACGGCGACGCGGATGGTCTCGAGGCGTCCGATCAGGAAAGCCGAGAAGCTGGCGGCGACGGGCACCTTGCCGCAGAGCGCCAGCCCCGCGGCGGCGCCGATCATGTTCTGCTCGGCGATGCCGAACTCGAGGTGGCGGCCCGGGAACTTCTTCATGAAGGCGCCGGTGGACGTGGACTTCCCGAGGTCGGCGTCGAGGACCACGAGCGCGGGGTTCTTCTCGCCGATGGCGGCGAGCGCTTCTCCGAAGGACTGCCGGGTCGCCTTACCCATTGAGGATCTCCTTGACGGCCCGGTCGGCCTCGTCCTTGCTCGGCCCCTTCCCGTGCCAGCCGATGTCCCCTTCCATGAAGGAGACGCCCTTGCCTTTGACGGTCCGCGCGATGATGGCGGTGGGGCGCCCCTTGGTCTTGGCCGCTTCGGCGTAGGCGGCCTCGATGGCGGAGAGGTCGTGGCCGTCTATGACGAGGGTGTGCCAGTTGAAGGCCCTGACCTTGTCGGCCAGGGGCTCGAGGTCCATGACCTCTTTGACCTGCCCGTCGATCTGACCCCCGTTGTAGTCGACGACGGCGACGAGGTTGTCCAGCTTGAACTTGGGGGCGGCCATCAAGGCCTCCCAGACCTGGCCTTCCTGCACCTCGCCGTCGCCCATGAAGCACCAGCTCCGGTAGGGCTTGCCGTCCAGCTTGGCGGCCAGGGCCATCCCGAGGGCGATCGACAGCCCCTGGCCCAGCGAGCCCGTCGAGACCTCGATTCCGGGCAGGCGCAGGCGGTCGGGGTGCCCTTGGAGGGGGCTGCCGAGCTTGCGCAGGGTGGCCAGCTCCGACTTGGGGAAGTAGCCCGCCTTGGCCATGACGGCGTAGAGCGCGGGGCAGGCGTGGCCCTTGGAGAGGACGACCCGGTCGCGGTCGGGCCAGGCCGGTTCCGAGGGCCGGTGGCTGAGGGCCTTGAAGTAGAGCACGGCCAGCATGTCGATGACGGACAGCGAGCCGCCCGGATGTCCGGAGCCGGCGGTCTCGAGCATGCGGATGATGTCGACGCGCAGCTCGCGCGTCAGGGCCTTGAGGTCGGTCTTGGCGTCGGGGGTGGCAATCGGCATTGTCGGAGTCTAGCAAATCGTCTAGAATCCCAGCCTGTGACCCCCAAAGAACTCCTTGAGACAGTCTCACGCGCCGCGGACCATCTGCGCGCGGATGCCGGTGCCCCCAGGGTCGCGCTCGTGCTAGGCAGCGGCCTGGCGGCCTCCATCCCGGACCTCGACGACCGCGTCGAGGTCCCCTACACCGAGATCCCGGGCTTCCCCAAGCCGACCGTCTCGGGCCACAGCGGCAAGCTGCTGTTCGGGACCTACAAGAAGGGCGCGGCCGGCCCGCTGCGCGTTGCGGTCATGCAGGGGCGCTTCCATTTCTACGAGGGCCACTCGATGGCCCAGATCACCTTGCCGGTGCGCGTCCTGGCCGCGCTGGGGGTGAAGACCATCGTCCTCACCTCGGCGGTGGGGTCCATCAACCGCACCCTGCGCCCCGGCGCCGTCTGCGTCCTCTCGGACCACATCAACTACCTGGGACACAACCCGCTGAGGGGCTTCCACACCGCCGAGTTCGGCGACATGTTCCCGGACATGGGGGGCGCCTACACCCCCGCGCTGCGCAAGCTCGCGCTGGCCGCCTGCCGCAAGCACAAGATCGCCACGAAGGAGGGGGTCTACATCGCGGCGCCCGGGCCGTCCTACGAGACGCCCGCCGAAATCCGCGCATTCGCGAAGCTGGGCGGCGACGTCGTCGGGATGTCCGTCGTCCCCGAGGTCATCGTCGCGCGCCAGTGCGGGATGCAGGTCCTGGGCCTCTCCTGGATCTCCAACATGGCCGCCGGCATCGTGAAGGAGACGCTGACCCACCACGACGTCCTGGCGCTCGGCCAGCGGATGGCCGGCCGTCTCAAGGACCTGGTCGCCACCCTGTTCGAGAAGCTCTAGGCCCCCCATGAGGATGCTGGACCTCATCGCCAAGAAGCGCGACGGCGGCACCCACACCGCCGAGGAAGTCGCCTTCGTCGTGCGCGGGGCCGCCGCCGGCTCCGTGCCCGACTACCAGCTCTCGGCCTGGCTGATGGCCGTGCTCCTGCGCGGGATGACGCGCCCGGAGACCGTGGCCTTCACGGACGCGATGGCCCGCTCCGGCCGCCGCCTGCGCCTGTCGGGGATTCGCGCGGCCAAGGTCGACAAGCATTCCACCGGCGGCGTCGGAGACGGGGTCTCGATCGCGCTGGCCCCCCTCGTCGCGGCGGCCGGCGTGGCCGTGCCGATGATGTCCGGCCGCGGGCTCGGGCACACCGGCGGCACGCTCGACAAGCTGGAATCCGTGCGCGGCCTCAAGGTCCGGATGCGCACCCCCGAGGTCGAACGGCAGATGAAGGCGATGGGCGTCTGCATGTTCGGCCAGTCCGGAGACCTGGCCCCCGCCGACGGCAAGCTCTACGCGCTGCGCGACGCCTCGGGCACGGTGCCGGCCCGTCCGCTCATCGTCGGCAGCATCCTCTCCAAGAAGCTGGCCGAGGACCTCGACGGGCTGGTCCTCGACATCAAGTGCGGGAGCGGCGCCATCTTCCAGACCGAGGTGGAGGCGCGCTCCCTGGCCGAAGACCTCATCCGCACGGCCAAGGACCTCGGCCTGGGCTGCGTCGGCCTCTTGACCGGGATGGACGAGCCTCTGGGCCGCGCCATCGGCAACGCGCTGGAGATGCGCCAGGCCGTGGCCGTCCTGCACGGCGACGAGTCCTGCCCCGATTACCTCGAGGTCATGTACGCGCTGGGCGGCTGGATGCTCGTGCTGGGGCGCAAGGCGCGCACCGCCGAACAGGGCGCCGAGCGCCTGCGCGCGCTGGTCCGCTCGGGCGCCGCCGCCGCCAAGCTCCGGGAGATGGTCAAGGCCCAGGGCGGCGACCCGCGCGTGGTCGACGACCCCGACAAGGTCCTTCCCCGCGCCAGGAAGAGCCTCCCCCTCCTCGCGCCGCGCGCGGGCTGGGTGACGCGCCTCGACGCGCTGGCCGCCGGCCGGGCCGGCGTGGCGCTGGGCGCGGGCCGCTCCAAGATGGAGGACGGGCTCGACTATTCCGCCGGCATCGTGCTGGCCCGCAGGGTCGGGGACGCCGTGAGCCGGGGCGCCGAAATCGCCCGCCTCTACGGCTCCGACTCCGGCAAGCTCAAGGAAGGGCTGGCCCTGCTGGCCTCCGGACTCGAGGTGGGGTCCCGGCCCCCGCGCCGCGTGCCGGTCGTCCGGTAGGTGTGGAGGTAGCGTGAGCACCGTGAGAATCGTGGCGCACCCCGTGCTGCAGGAGGCGTTGGCGCGCCTGAGGGACAAGGGCACCAAGCCCGCCGAGTTCCGCCGCCTGATGGGCGACGCCGGCCTCATCCTGGGCCTGGCGGCGCTCGAGGACCTGCGCACCGCGGCGGGGAAGGTGGAGACGCCGCTCAAGACCGCGAAGGTCCAGCGCATCGGCCAGCCGGTGGCCTTCGTCTCCGTCCTGCGCGCGGGCCTGGGGCTGCTGCCCCGGCTCTCGGACATGGTGCCGGACGCCGCCGCCGGGCACATCGGGCTCTATCGCGATGAGGAGACCCTCAACCCCATCCGCTATTACGTGCGGCTGCCCAAGAGGCTGCCGGACACGAAGACCCTCCTGCTCGACCCCATGCTGGCCACCGGCGGCTCGGCCGCGGAGGCCGTGCGCATCCTCAAGACCGACGGAGCCAAGGACATAACTTTGGTCTGCCTCCTGGCCACCAAGGCGGGCATCAAGCGCGTGCACCGCGAGCATCCGGACGTGGCCATCGTCACCGCCGCCGTGGACCCCGTGCTCAACAAGGTCGGCTACATCGTGCCCGGCCTCGGCGACGCCGGCGACCGCATCTTCGGGACCCTCTAGCCATGGCCTTCCCCTCCCGGCGGCTCATCAAGGCCCTGTTGTCCTCCCCCCCCGGCGGACAGGTCACTTTGGCTGGGTGGGTCCGGACCCTGCGCGCCTCGAAGGGGGGCTTCTGCTTCGTAGCCGTCAACGACGGCTCCTGCCAGGCCTCCATCCAGGTCGTGGCCGACCAGGCCCTGCCGAACTACGACGCCGAGGTCTCCCGTCTGACGCCGGGCTGTTCGGTCCTGGTCGTCGGGGAGCTCGCGGCCAGCCAGGGCAAGGGCCAGACCGTCGAGGTCAAGGCGGCGTCCGTGACGGTGCTCGGGAAGTCCGACGAGACCTTCCCCATCCAGCCCAAGAAGCACACGCTCGAGTTCCTGCGCGAGGTCGCCCATCTTCGCGCCCGGACGAACCTGTTCGGCGCCGTCGCCCGGGTCCGCAACGAGGTCTGCCGCGCCGTGCACGAGTTCTTCCAGTCCGAGAGCTTCCTTTACGTGCACACCCCCGTCATCACCGCCTCCGACTGCGAGGGTGCCGGCCAGATGTTCCGGGTCTCCACCCTGGACGCCTCCGAGCCTCCGCGCACGCCGGAAGGCAAGGTGGACTTCGGGCAGGACTTCTTCAGCCGGCAGGCCTACCTGACCGTCTCGGGACAGCTCGAGGGCGAGACCTACGCCTGCGCGATGGGGCGCATCTACACCTTCGGCCCGACCTTCCGCGCCGAGAACTCCAATACCCCGCGCCACCTCTCCGAGTTCTGGATGATCGAGCCGGAGCTGGCGTTCGCGGACCTTTCCGACGACGCCGACCTGGCGGAGCGCTTCCTCAAGAGCGTCTTCAAGTCGGTGCTCGAGCGCTGCCCCGACGACCTCACGTTCCTCTCCGAGCGCAACGACCCGACCTTGGTCGAGACCCTGCGCGGCATCGTCGAGAGCCCCTTCGTCCGCATCACCTACACGGAGGCCGTGGACCTGCTCGAGAAGTCCGGGAAGAAGTGGGAGTTCCCGGTCTCCTGGGGCGTCGACCTGCAGACCGAGCACGAGCGCTGGCTGACCGAGGAGAAGTTCAGGAAGCCGGTGGTGGTGACGGACTACCCCGCCAAGATCAAGGCGTTCTACATGCGCTTGAACGACGGCGCCGCGCCCGAGCGGCCCACCGTGGCGGCGATGGACGTCCTCGTCCCCAAGATCGGCGAGCTCATCGGCGGCTCCCAGCGCGAGGAGCGCCTCGAGGTGCTCGAGTCCCGCATCCGGGCCCAGGGAATGGACCCCAAGGACTACTGGTGGTACCTCGACCTGCGCCGCTACGGCACCGTGCCGCATGCCGGATTCGGCTTGGGGCTGGAGCGCACCGTCCAGTTCGTCACGGGCATGTCCAACATCCGCGACGTCATCCCCTACCCCCGCGTCCCCCGCTCCGCCGACTTCTGACTTCCCATTAGGGTCAGGCGCTTATGGAAAAAGGGACGGCCCCTTGGTGGAAGGGGCCGTCTTTCGGTGGTGGCGGTGAATCGGTCCTAGGCGATGGAGCGCGTCTTCCCGCACGGGTTGGGGTAGACGCAGGGCTTGAACTGGGCGATGGCGGGGGCGGACACCGTGGCGCCGCAGCGGTTCGGCCAGACGCAGGGCCGGACGGCGGCGAGCTGGGCCGATGGGGCAACCGCGAAGAAGGGGCTCAAGAGGCTGACGAGGATCATCTGGATCATGGGACCAATGTACCCATAAAGGTCCTAGGCCCTTTATGACCCGGGTCAACGCCGGTAATTGACCTGGGTCAATGACCGCGCTCAACAGGGCGGGCGTCTCAGGAGAAGTGCCCGGACAGGGACTTGAGCTTTTCCACGTCGAGGACCTGGATGTCCTTGCCCTTGCGCGCGACGAGGCCGCGGTTCTCGAAGTCCTTGAGCAGGCGCACGGTCGTCTCGATGGTCAGGCCCGCCATCTCCGCGATGTCCTTGCGCTTGAGGCCGCTGATGACGGCCTGGTTCTTCTTCACGGCCGCCTCGGGGACGGTCCGAAGCAGGGTCCCGGCGAGGCGTCCGCGCGCCGGCTTGAAGGCGATGTCGCGCGCCTTCGCCTCCCCGCGGCGGACGTCCCGGGAGACCTCGCGCAGCAGCGCCAGGGCCGAACGCGGGTGGTGGAGCAGGAACTTCTTGAAGGTCTCGATGTCTATCATCGAGACGACGGACTCCTCCATCGCCTCCGCCGAGCCGGCGTAGGGCCAGCCGGCCAGGGAGGAGATGTGGCCCACGAGGTCGCCGGGGCTCTCGAAGCGGAGCAGCAGCTGCTGGCCGGTGCGGGACGCCTTGAGGATCTTGATCTTGCCGGTGCAGACCACGTAGATGCCCGAAGGGTTCTCGCCTTCGTAAAAGACGGTCTCGTTGGAGCGGAATCGGTTGGCGATGCGGATCTCGCGCCAGGCTTTCTTCGAAGATTTGTCCTCAAGAAGCTCGTAGAAGCAGTTCTTCCGCGCCGGGCACCAGTCGCAGTTCGGCGCCTCTTTCTTCGAAAATCCCATAAAAAAACCCCTTCAGGGGAGCTCCCCTGAAACGGGAACATGGTAACACAAAATGCCCGGAATTCGACGGCCCGGAAGTCCTATCCGGACGAGGCCTCTACCGGCGGGCGGAGAGCTTGCGGGAGTGCGATTCGACGATGAGCTTGAACCTGGGCAGGTCCCGGATGGAGGCCAGCTCGGGGTCGGTCTTGGCCATGATGAGGGTCTTGCGCAGCTGGGGCATGGTGGCCGCCGTGTCGAGGGCCCGGTTGAGGGCGGACAGGGAGTCTCCGGGCCGCCCTCCGATGGCCAGGCACAGCGCGAGCTCATAATGCGCAGAAGAGTTGTTCGGGAGGGATTCCACGGCCTTGGACAGCACCCGGGAGGCTTCCCCGGCATGCCCCAGGTGGCGGTAGGCCGAGCCCAGCCGTTCGTAGACGAGGGAGCGCATGACGGTGTCCATCGAGCCGCGGGTCTTGTCGGCGGTGACGGCGGCGTGGTAGGCGGCGGCGGCGTCCGAGAAGGCCCCCGCTTCGTAGGCGCGGTGACCGTCCTCGATGCGGGCCATCACGGCCTCGTCGACGGCGGGGATGTCCATCGACCGCGGCCGGCTGGTCGAGAGGGTCGGCACGTCGCGGACCGCGTCGCGCAGGTCTTCGGCCGTGCCGGCGGCCCGGATGCGCTCCTTGGCCTGCTCCTCGGTGAGCGAGCCGCGCGAGACGGCGTCGAAGGACTCCATGATGACCTTGCTGCGCGGCTGGCCCATCAGGCCGGCGAACATGGGGTCCGTGCGGACGAGCTTCGAGAGCTGGGGGTACATGTTCAGCTTCAGCGCCCGGCGGGCGCTCCAGTAGAGGTTCGCCGAAGCCTTGTCCGTCTCGCCGAGCTTGGTGCGGATGCGCGCCCCGTAGAGGTGGGGCATCGGGTTGTCGGGGTTGCTCTTGGCGGCGCCTTTGAGCGAGGCCAGGGCCTTGCCATAGTTGCCCAGGGCCTCGTGGCACTGCGACAGGCCGTGGTAGAGGGTGTAAGGGTTCGAGACCGAGGCCAGCTTGGGGTCCAGCCCCAGGGCGGTCTCATAGGCGTCGACGGCGCCCTGGGCGTCGTCCTTGTCCACCGAGCCGTTGCCGTGCACGAAGGCCCGGGAGAAATATGCGTTGCCGAGGTGCAGGAAGGCCTCGGCGGAGGATGAGTCGATGCGGGTGGCCCGCTCGTAGATGGTGATCGCCCGGGAGTACTGCTGGGCGCGTTCCGCCTGGCGTCCCTGGGCGAGGACCTTGGCGATCTTCAGCGAGGCCGGGGCGCGGCGGGCCTTCTTGCGGGACTTCTCGGGCTGAGGGGCGGGCGGGGGCGCGTCGGCTTCCGGGGCGGCCGGCAGCGCCGGCGCGGCAGCGGCGGGCGGCGGCGCCGCGGGTTCGTCGGAGGCGGGGGCGGCGGTGGTCTCGATGGGCACGGCGTCGTTCCAAGGGGCGTCGCTGGCGGGGGCGGCGGCCGGCTCGGAGGCGGGGGCGGCCTCCTCGGGGGCGTCGGCGGCTACGGGCGCCGACTCGTCCTCGGACTGCGCCCGCGCGGGAAGGCCCAGCCCACAGGCCAGGCCCAGCGCTGTCGCTAGAGTGATGATCTTCTTCATGTCCCCCACCTCTAGGATGAGTGTAAGGGGGCATCCCTCGCAATAGCAGGGTCCGGGGGCCTGGGCCCTTCTGGGCCCTAAGTCCTAGACGCGTCCCGGCCGGAAACGGTAGAATGCCCGGCACGGTGGCCGTAGCTCAATGGTAGAGCGCCAGGTTGTGGCCCTGGAGGCTGCGGGTTCGATCCCCGTCGGTCACCCCACTCTTTACGCTGTTCAAAACAGGCCCCCCGTGGGCCACATCCCCCACCCTCACCGGCCGCCAAATCGGCCCTGAAACGTGGGTGACCCCATCGGTGCCCCGCCACTTCATGCCCGGCGGCAGGGGCCGTAGCTCCAACCGGATTTCCGACGCCCTCTTGTCGTAGACCGCCTGCTTGACCAGCAGCCGGACAAGCTCCTGCTGCTCCTTGGGCGGGATTTCGGGCAGCAGACGACTGAAGCCTTGGAGGTCGGCCAGGACGGACGGGGCCTCGACCTTGCGCTCCTCCAGGCCGCGGATTTCGTGCGCAAGCCCGTCCAGCTTGGTCCGCAGTTCCTCGCGGCGGGCGGCCACGCGGTCGAGCTGTTCCAGCAGCAGCTTCTTGCGCGGCGAGTTCGGGCCTTCCTCTCCCAGGACCCCCATGACGTTCTGCAACTCAAGCTCGACCTTGGCAAGCTCCTCGGCGGTCTGGCGTTTCTCCTGGACACGCTCGGGCAGCACATCCCGCGCGGTGTCCCTGGCCTGCTCGACAATCCGGCCGACCACCTCAGGTTGGTTCGCCAGGTACGCAAGGCGCTCTGCCACGAAGCGGTCCACCGCGAGGGCCGGGACGCGGCGGGCCGGGCAGGCCTCCTTGCCATGCTTCTGAACGGACAGGCAGGTGTAGTAGTGGACCTTCTTCCGGAGTCGGCTGTAGACGAAATGCGGCGTCATGGAGGAGCCGCAGCAGGCGCAGCGCAGCAGCCCTTGCAACAGGAAGGTGTAGGCCGCCTCGCTCTTGACCCGGGAAACGACGCCGCGGCGGTTCTCCCGGAGCGCTTGGCCGACGGCCTCAAACACGGTGGGGTCAACGATAGCCTGATGCTCTCCGTCGTACAGCTTGCCCTTGTGCCTGATTTTCCCGAGGTAAATGGGGCTGGTCAGCAGCGCACCCAGGCTGCACTTGCTGAACCGGGCCCCGCCCTTCCGGTGTCCCTCCTCGGTAGTCCAGGTCTTCATCCGGTAGCCCTTGGCGGTGACGGCCTTGGCCGTCTCGCCCAGGGACTTCACTCGCAGGTAGGTCTGGAAGACTTCGCGGACCTGCACGGCCTCCTCCTCGTTGACCTCAAGGACCTTCTTCTTCCGGGCGTAGTCGTAGCCCAACTTCGGATTGGAGCCCAACCACTTTCCCTTTTGCGCCATGACTGCCATCTTGTCGCGGGTACGGGCAGAAATCATTTCCCGCTCCAACTGTGCGAAGCTCATCATTACCACGCGCTGCATACGTCCCGCGGGTGTGCTCGTGTCAATCGGTTCTGTCGCGCTCACATACGAAATGCCGAGCTTGTCGAGGAGGACAAGGAGTTGGAGAAAGTCGAGCGTGGAGCGGCTGATGCGGTCCATCTTGTAGCTGACGACCGCCTGGAACTTTCCCGCCTGGGCGTCGGCCAGTAGTCTTTGGAAGCTGGGGCGGTCCATGTTGCCTCCAGTCCAGCCCGCGTCGCTGTACTCCTCGGGATATAGACGCCAGCCGTCCGATTCGCGGGACTTGATGTGACGCAAGCAGTACTCACGCTGGGATTGCAACGAATTGAATCCGCCCATGTTCTCGTCGGTGGACTTGCGCGTGTAAATGGCGACCCAGACGGGCGGCTTGCTGGTCTGCTCTGGCATTATCGCTCCTCCCGCGGCATGTAAGTATATACTTTAGTATAACAGGCGTTCGGGTCTCTTGCGAGCCCTTCCGTGTCTGGTCGCGGTCCAACGTCGGGGCTGCTGGCGGACTGGGCCCGCTGCGTGTCCGGCTGCGCTCCATGTGCGCGGCGCGCGCAGGCGGCGGCGAGAACTTCCGCGAACCGCTCCAGGCGTTCCGCTGGCGTCAACAAGTCAGGGTGAAGGAAGCGGCGGCAGGTTTTCATTGTCGTCTACTCGTCGAGGAGGGTGCCCTCGTAGTCGCGGAGCACTTGGGTCACAAGCACAGGGCTGTACCCCCGCAAAATCAGGTGCTTGCCGAGCTGGCCGCTCTCGACAAGCCGCCTGAACTTGTGGGTGCCAACGTGGTGCCGGAATGCCTCAGCCGCGGACTGGACCGCGCGCTTGGCGAGGTCCATCATTGAAGCCGCGGTCGGCCCGCCAGGGCCGACGTGGTTATTCCACTTCTGTTCAGGTGTGCTGTTCCCTTCACTGTTCGACATTCCCGATGGAGGTGGAGGCTCGTCGGCAGTCTGCGCACCAAAGGTAGTCACTTGTCCATGACCATTTGTGCCTGAGTTCGGTGACCCTTTGTCCCAGGGCTCCGCTACCGTTTGTGCGGGGTTCAGAAGCCCGCGGTACTCCGAGAATTCCGGTCCAAGGGTGTCAACTGCGAAATCGAAGGGTCGTTCGCCTGCCATCCATAGCCAGTGTCCCCCGCCGCAGCGCGGGGCCCAGGCGAAGCAGAGTAGGCCATGGTGGGCGAGTTCGATTTTCGCCCGTCCCAGATGGCGTCTAGAAATCCCAATGTCGGCGCACAGCCTTTTCGCTTTCGGCCATGCCTTCCGCTGGTCTGCCGAGGCGTAGCCGTAGAGGACCAAGACTAGCGCCTTGGCTTTCCAGCTCAAATTGCTGAGGAGTCCGGTTTCGACCATCCACCACGGGTATCGCCCGGTCCTGGTACGTTTAGTCGCGGCTGGGCTTCCTCTACGCCGTTCGTCTTGAGGCGGTCCGTCCATTTCCATTTCCCCCTTCGCTGAACAGCCTGTCCTTCAGCGTCCTGAGGCTGTCGGCGAATGCTTTGGCCGACACGTGGAGGTCGCCGCGCCAGTAGCGGTCGGCAAGCGCCCCACAGTGTCGGGCGTCGGGAAATACGAAGTGGGCTCGCCCGTCGCGCCAGTCAAGACGGAGGAGTCTCTCGCCCGCGGCCAGCAGCGCCGCGCTCAACCAAAGGTCTCGGGTGGCGAAGGTGTGGGCTGGTTCGGTCATGTCCATTCGCATCTCTGCCGACGGCAACGCCAAAAGCATTGCCGTGGTCAGTCTAGCGCCCGGACCAGCTTGGGGTATAGTGCTAGATTGGCTGCACCTGAATTTTCCTGGCGGGAGGCTGGTAGACGATTTTCTTGATGGTCTCCGCCGTCAGGTTGTAGAGGTCCTGCTTGTCCGCCTTCCAGTTCCCGAAATGCTCCGGGTCTGTTGTTCCCAGCTTGCGGAGCCTGTCCTTGAGGATGGTCCAGCGCGTTTGTTCGGGCACCCCTTCCCGGCGTAGGGCGTCATGCTCTTTCTTGAGCCAGGCGTCCCGCTGCCGGTGCGCACGCCTGCCGCCCGAACGGCTCCCGTGTGGGGCTCGGGCCGCGCGGCGCAGTTCGGCCACGGTTCGATGGTCTGCCGGATTGCCCGCAGGGACCGTGTTGCGGAAGTAGGCCAGGACCCGCATCAGCGCCTTGCGGACCTGCGCGTGCGTGGCCTCAAGCGGAAGCTTCAGGAGTAGGAAGGGAGACAACTTGACCGACGCCATGACTGCCCCCGCTGTCAGGAACCTGGCCGCCTTGTGGGCACGGCTGTCATGTGCGTGCGTGATGCTCGCCGTGATTCCGCCCGGGAACCGCGTTGGGATACCGGCCAGGTCATTGCGCAGCAATCCGGTCAGGGATTGGTTTGGGTCCTTGCCCTGCGACCGCCGCTTCTGACTTGCCATTCGCATCTCCATTTCATCCTGAACGGGATTCTAGCGTTTTCTGGAGGAGCCGCGTCTGACGGCGACCGAGTGCAGCAGAAGTTTCAGGGCGCGTGAAATGGGAGGGTTGCGTCAAGAAAATTGGAGGACAAAGCTCCGAGATTCCCTTGGTCCCTTGAACCCATCTGGCGGTATCGGCCTAGCCCCCTCGACTTATCGTGCTCGACGATGGGCGGGTGGGGGGCCAGCTTCGATGCGCGGGGGGCGCTGGTGGCGTAGTAGCGATAAAACGCCGCTGCTTGGTGTCCCTCCCCTCCCTCCGTGACTTCTACGACGGCAGCGCGCAGCAAAGCTCGGTCAGCGGTAGCGCCGCAACTGCTGCGTGATTTTCTCCGCCAGACCTTCGAGCATGTCCCCCGTCGTCCCCCCGGCGTGTACGCCTGTAAGAGGGCTCCAGCCTATGTCGGCCACGACCTCCACGAGGAAGGAGCCGAACTTGCGGCCCTGCCCGTCCACCAAGCGGCAGCTCATCTCGATTTTGCCAGCCGCCGAGTCGTCCCAACCAATAAGGCGGTCCAGCCGGTTCCCCTCCTGGAAAATGCGCAACTCCATTTCCAACCGTGCGGCGCGTTCAGGAATGGGGACCGTCGCGCCCCAGCGAATGTTGTTCGATATGCGCCCCGTGTCGCGGTTGAATGCAGGGCGCGCGGAGTCGAGCACGAAAGCCTGTGCGCCGCCGATGGCGAACAGGACATTCGTGACCAGCTTGCGGTGCTTTATTTCGACCGTGACCCTTTCCTGGATGCTGTCGCGCAACTTTTTCGGAAAGTCCTCGCCCGCGCCGATGCCGGTTTCAACCTGACCGACCACCAGGGTGTCGTGCTGGGCGAGGCCGCGCTGGGTTTCGCCGACTTCGATGGTCTTGCCGGGTGTCTCGCACGCCGCGGCCAGCGCAACGGCGAAGACTCCGAGGACGAGGCTGCGGGCGTCCGCGACACGGGGCGCACTCATCGCGAAGGCCGCGGCGGCTGGGGCTGCGCGCCCGCGTCCGCAAGGAGCTTGCGGCCTACCGGCGAATCCGCGGGGACCAGGCTGGCCCCGCCGCACTTGGCGCAGCCGTCATAGCGACTAGACTGCCTCCACATCGAGTACAGCAGTCCAGGGAGCAGGAACAATATCCACAGGACAATCTCGGTGCCAATGTCGCCCTTGACGAGCGACACCGGCTCCCCGTAGTGGCCGCAGGTCGTGCAAACCAGACGAGCCGTCATGGCTTTCTTGACGCGGCGCATGAAGTAAACGACGCCGATGGGCATCGCGACTACAAAGAACGAAACCGACATGCCGATGATGGCAATCCTGTCGCCCGTGAGCAGAATTGCAAGGACAGGCACACCGACCAGAAGGAACAGAAAGAAGAGTAGCGTCCCGCGTACCAGGTCCATACATCCCCCCGGTCCGCCCGAAAAAAATCGGGCGAACACACAATCCCGAGCCACTTCAGTAACCCGGAAGAGCATGCCGCCCTTTCCCCTGGCCTTTCGGCCAGAGTACATTGGCGGCTGACTTCCGTACTGAAGTGTGCCCCGTCCCACGTGGGGGACGGAAGCTCTGCCACGCCCTAAGCGCGGCCTACGGGTTCAGCCAAACTTGGTTGCGTCGCTGTCTACTCGATGCGTGACCTCCTTAGAGAGGGTATTATACTGGACCCTGGGCAGGGTCGCAACGAAAGCAGACTGGGCCCGCGGCCCTGCAAGACGCGCCCGCCGCGCCGCGTCCCGGGCCGCCTGGGTCAGCAGGCTGGGGGCCACGTTGACGCCCTGTGCAGCCAGCCACCGGAAGCGCGCCTGCCGCCAGCCGCGGCGGCCACGCGGCCGGGGGGACCGCCCCACCGCCGCATCCAGCGCCGCGCGCCGCGCTCGCCGCCAGCCGGGCAGGGCCCGCCGCCGCAGCCTGCACCGCTTGCAGGTCGCAGCGTCCCGGGCCGGTGTCGTCGGAACGTCCGGCACCAGTCGGACCCCGCAAGCCGTCCAGCCGTCGCGGGTGGACGTGGGGGTGGCCCAATGCACCCGCCATGTCCAGGGCTTGCCGCATGGCATTACCCGTGTCGGGTGCCGCCGTTCCCACCGCCGCGCCAGCACCGCCAGGCAGGTGCCGCACGTCGCCAAATCCTCCATCCAGTCCGAGAAAAGGTGGCGGGCCACGTCGTAGCGCAATCCGCACAGGGCGCGCAGCCGGTGTCCGTCGCGCTCGTGGATGGTGTCGTAGCGGACGCGGTAGCGCAGGCATCGCTTGCAGGTCACGCGGCCCCGGTGCTGCGGGTCCACCCGGAGGCGGCCGGGAATCAACCGCCGCCCGCAGGCCGTGTAGCCGCTCCCAGGGCTCAGGTGGACACGCTGTACCCGGCCGGTCCACATT
This sequence comes from Elusimicrobiota bacterium, assembly GCA_016218495.1. Taxonomy (GTDB): domain Bacteria; phylum Elusimicrobiota; class Elusimicrobia; order UBA1565; family UBA1565; genus SCTT01. The sequence goes on along the minus strand of JACRDU010000066.1, from coordinate 5,013 downwards.
ACCGTGTCCTCCCGCGCGCCCGGCCGCGTCACAGGGAACACCGCCACCAGGCCCGCGCCGTGGGCCAAGCCGCCGCCACAAATGCCAGCGCCAGCCAGCCCGACCGCCACCGCACCGGCCGTCGCGCCTGCCGCCCCCGGCCTTGCGACCGTGCCGCCGCGCTCCAATTACAAAAAATCTCACCGGCAGGAGTATGCGCCCTCCTTGGGGTCGGTTTTACGCAAATCCGATGCCGGGGCCAGGGAGGACTCGTCGCCGGTTGCCATATAGTATATACTGACTGCGCGGGCTGGAACGGACCGGAGGTCGCATGGCGGAAGAGCGAACGATAAAGGACTACTGCCCCGTGGTGAAGGACACAGTTGCAATTACGGACAATCGTCCCTATGTCAACCAGGTGAAGGCGGTCATCCCAAAGTATCGAGACGGCTACCCCGACCTGTTCTGTAAACGCCATTGTTATGAGGGGAATGCGACCCCGGATGGATGCCTCTACGTCAGCATCACGGCAGACTATCCCCCCATGCCGGGGGACCTGCACGAGTGGATTTCCAAGACCGAGTGCGTCATCAGGACCCCGGGCTTGATGGGCGAGACTAAGTACTCGCATCAGGTCATTCGTCAGGGACCCGGTGGCAAGAGATGGGCCGTATGCTGTGATGCGCAGTTGTCCCTGGAGGCGATTCGCGCGGCTTGCCCCAAGTATGCTGGACCCGGCGCTATCGTAGGTGGGAGCCATGGTTAACCGTGCGGGAGTTTCGGCGCGAACGCTGAAAGGCAAGACGAACTTCAAGAAATGGCTTCAACGTCGGGGCCTCTCCATTGCCGAGGTGAGCCGCCGCACGGGGCTGGACTACATGACGGTGGCCCGGTGGAGCAGCGGCATCAACAAGGAGCCGCGGCGCGTCTACCGGGAGCGGCTCAAAAAGCACTACCCCGACTGTCCGCTGGCCTCGGATTGATGTTGGCCGCGGCCCACGCACTACAGGGCCGCGCTCCCGACAAGTTCGTGGCCGCGCGCGCAGCGTCCGCGTGACACCAGCCGCCCCCGACCAGCCACCACGATGAGCCATGTACCCATCCTCCCCCGCGCCGCGCCCTGACCTCCCCCGCACGCGCAGCATGGGGTGGCGCGTAGGATTGCCCTGGCCTTCGCCTCAAGCTGCTGCTGGCTGTACGTGCCCATAGCCGTTGTCCGTCTGCGAGCCGCCGCGGGGTCCTTCCGGGGCCGCGTCCGGCAGCGCCCCGGCCGGTGGACTGGCTGGGAGACCGGCGCAGTCGAGCAGCCGGGCGAATTCCTCGTTCTGCCGCGCATGGTCGCGGATGGTCGCCAGGTGACGCAGCTTGCGGGCCGTGAGGGGGCATTGTCGGCGGCTTGGCGGTAGTGCTACGATGTGGCTCTGGATTTCGGGGCTCAGCCGGGTCAGGCTCATGGCCCGAATCAGGCCGGACCGCGTGAGCCCAAGTTCTCGGGCCAGGACAGCCTGGGTCAGTTCCGGGGCCGTCTCAAGCCGCCTGCGCAGGTCCCAGGCCCGTTGCAGGGCCGCCTGGACCCGCGGCGGCCGGGGCTGGCGGCGGGCCTGCCAGTCTCGGAACTGGTCCACCGGGAGCAGACATTGGCGGCCGTCGGGGCCGGTCACGAGGCCGAAGGGCGCGCAGTCCCACAGGCCCGCCCCGGACAGTTTGGAGGGTTCAGGTGGGGCGTGCCACAGGCCGGGTTTGATTAGTGGTAGGCCATCCACCCCAGATTTCCCTTCACGACTTCCCTGTCTCGGCGATTCGCAGTCTACCCAGCCGATTGCATGCCTTTGGAAATGAGCTTCCAGTAGGCGTGGTAGGAAAAGACCTGCTTGCGGCGCTTGCCGGTGACCTCGCGGACGATGCCGAGTCTCTGCAGACGCGCCATCGCCTGGGTCACGGTGGGCAGGCTGAGGCCGAGCTCCCTTTGGCCCATAGCGAGCGACAACAGGCAATGCTTCTCCAAGAGGCCGTGAATCCTCAAGGCCGAGGCGGAGGCTCTGCCCAGCGCCCCGAGCTTGCCGCGGTCTGCGGCGAAGATCTTCACGGCGCGATCCGCTGTCTGGGCTGATTCCTTCGCGACCTCTTCGATGCCCGCCAGGTAGAAGGCGAGCCACTCCTCCCAGGCGCCGCGCAGCCTGACGTTCATGAGCGCTTCGTAGTACTCGGTGCGGCGCTGCTTGAAATAGAGGCTGAGGTAGAGGAGAGGGTAAGCCAGCGTCCCTTCGGCGTGGAGCAGCAGGGGGATGAGCAGCCGGCCGATGCGGCCGTTGCCGTCCAGGAAGGGGTGGATGCTCTCGAATTGGGCATGGACGAGGCCGGTCTTGATCAGCGTCGCCGTCTGCACGGGTTCGCCGTGGATGAACTTCTCGAGAGCGCCCATCGCGGGAAGCACCTCATGGGGCGGCGGCGGCACATAGACGGCGTTGCCCGGCCGGGTGCCCCCGATCCAGTTCTGCGAGGTCCTGAATTCACCCGGCCGCTTATCTTCGCCGCGCGTGCCCTTGAGCAGGACTCCATGGACCTCTTTGATGAGCCGCAGGCTCAGCGGGAATCCGCCCTTGAGCCGCTTCAGGCCGTGCTCGAGCGCAGCGACATAGTTCGAGACCTCGTTGACGGTGGAGGTCGGAACGCCGGGCGCCTGCTTGTTCTCATAGAGCAGCAGGTCGGAGAGCGAGGACTGCGTCCCCTCGATTTGGGAGGAGAGCACGGCCTCCTTGCGGATGTAGGCGTACAGGACGAGCCCGGGGTTGGGCAGGAAGGCCGCCATGCCGTCGAGCCGCGCAAGGGCCTTGGTCGCCCGGTCTTGCGCGATGAGGAGTTTCTCGGATAGATCGAGCGGAGGGTCTGGAGGCAGCGGCGCCGGGAAGAAACATCTGAACGGCTCCGGGCCGGGTTGCCGCTCCCACCGGCCGGACCGTATCGACCCTTTGGTCGGTTCCCCCATAATTAAAGTATAGATGGTTATCTTTAAATTATCAATCGCTCAATTAAAGCCTGGTTTGGGGCTTGCTCTCGCTTCGGCCAGGTTCTAACATCATCTGAAGGGGACACCTCATGCTCGACTTGATTTCCTTCCTCGCGCTGGCCGCCGTCCTGGTGTTCATCTTCCGGCGTTCCTTCCGAAGGTCCGTCGCCGTCAAGGTCGCCGGTGACGACATCGCCGGCCTGAGGGAGCTCCTCGCCGCGGAGCCCGCCCTGGCCCGGCGGGGTTCGGAGGGGGAGGTCCCGCTCATCAGCGCCGTTCGCTCGGGAAACGCCGGGGCCGTCGCCGTCCTTCTTGAGATGGGCGCCAGGCTGGACGACCGGGACTCTGCCGGCAACGCGGCACTCCATCACGCCGTCATTGAGGGCGACGCCGCGATGACGGCCCTGCTCCTCAAGGCCGGCGCGGACCCGAACATCAAGGACACCGATGGGGCCACCCCCCTCCATCTCGCCCTCATGATGGAGCACCCCGAACTGTTGCCCGCCCTGCTGTCCGGCGGAGCGGATCCCGCCGTCAAGGACGGGGAAGGTGCGACGCCGCTCGACCTGGCCCAGGACCTCAAGGACGAACGGGCCGTCGCCGCGCTCAAAGGAGCCAAACCATGAACGCCATGCTGGCCGTGTCGCTCTTCGCACTTTCCGCCGCCGCCGCCCCGGGCGCCGACGTGGAGGCCGTCCTCGACGGCCGCGACCCGGTGCGCGCCCAGATGCTCAAGACCATCGCCGCCTTCGAGGAGCACGACTCCCCCGCCGTGGTCCGGGAAGCGGACAAGACCCTGAAGCTCGAGGCCAAGCACAAGAAGCTCAAGCCCCGCGAGCTGGGCCTGGTCTATTCGATGAAGGGCATCGCCGTCCTGTTCGAGGACAAGGCCAAGGCGGCCTTGCCCATCCTGGAGAAGGCGTCCACGCTGTCGCCGGACTCGCGGACCTTCTACAACCTGGCCTGCGCGCAGAGCGTGCTCGGCAAGTTGCCCGAAGCCGAGGCCTCCTTCCGGAAATCCCTGGAGGCCGGGGCCAAGGACGGGCGCTTCGGGGACGCGGTCTACTACATGCGCGAGTCGCGGACCGACGCACAGCTGGCCGCGCTGCGCGCGCGGCCCGGCTACGCGAAGGTCATGAAGGAGTTCGGCTCCAAGAACTAGGCGTCGAGCCGGTAGCCGAAGCCGCGCACCGTCACCAGCTTCTCAGCCCCCGGCCCCAGCTTCTGGCGCAGCTGGCTGATGGTGACGTCCACCACCTTCGTGTCGGGCTGGGAGCCCGGCGCGTAGCCCCACAGGGTCTCGAGCAAGAAGTCGCGCGAGAGCACCCGGCCCTTCTGCGAGGCCAAGAGCGAGAGCAGGTCGAACTCGCGCGGGGCCAGGTCCACGGCCTTTCCCTTCACCTGCGCCTTGCGCGCGTCGAAATCGATGCGGAACGGCCCGTGCTCGAGGGTCTCCGGCGTGCCGAGGCGTCCGGAGCGGCGCAGCAGCGCCTCCACCCGCGCGCAGAGCTCGCCCTGGTCGAACGGTTTGGTCAGATAGTCGTCGCCCCCGGCCCGCAGCCCTTCCACCTTCTCCTTGGGCGTCCCCTTCGCCGTCAGGAACAGCACGGGCGTGCGCCGGGTCTTCGACGCGTGGCGCAGCTCGTGCACGAAGTCCAGCCCCTCCCCGTCGGGGAGGGTCCGGTCGACCAGGAAGATGTCGAACTCCCCTTCCTTCGAGCGCTCCCGAGCGGCGCCGATGGTCGGGGCGTGCTCCACGAAGAAGCCTTCCGCCGACAGCAGGTCCCCTATGAGGGTCGCCGTAGACTGCTCGTCTTCCAGGACCAGGACCTTGAAGCGCGCCATGCGCGGTTATTATGGAAGGCGGGCGGGGTTCGGTCAAGCGTCCGCTTCTCCATGTTCCCGGACTTTTGACGAGTTGTACCCCCAACGACACGTGCCCCCCGCGGGGGGGCCCGGGCTCGCAGGCTAACATGCCTGCGAGCGGTTGAATTGCACGTCTGAAGCGGTAGAATCGTGCGTCTCGG
>JACRDU010000067.1 GCA_016218495.1 Elusimicrobiota bacterium | reverse complement strand
CGCGCAGGATGCGCGCCGGGCACGACGCGGTCCTGGTGGGGTCCGGAACCGTCCTCGCCGACGACCCCCGCCTGAGCGCTCCGGGGGCGCGTCCCCTGAAGGTCGTCCTCGACGCGCGCGGCCGCGTCAAGCCCCGCGCGCGCCTCTTCGCCGGGCCCGGCTCGGCCCTGGTCTTCAGCGCGCGAGCGCGGCGCGACCTCCCCCCGGGGGCCGGATTCCTCACGCTGCCCGCCCCCGGCGGGCTCTTCTCGGTCCGCGCCGTCCTGCGGGAGCTCGCCCGGCTCGGCGTCGGCCGCCTCTTCGTGGAGGGCGGCAGCGCGGTCCATTCGTCCTTCCTCGACGCCGGCTTGGTCGACGAGGTCGCGCTCTTCCTCTCCCCGCGCCTGACCGGCGGGAGCGCCGCGCGCAGCTTCTACGAGGGACGCGGCCGGCGCCTAGGCGCGGCGTTGAGGCTCTCCGGGGCCGTCCTGAGGCGCGTGGGCGGCGACATCCTCGTCACGGGAAGGGTGGAGGGCTGATGTTCACCGGCATCGTCGCGAAGACGGGATTCGTCGTCGAGCGCCGCGGGCGGGTCCTGAAGGTCCGGGCCCGCCTGGGGCGCCTCGTGCGCGGCGCCAGCGTAGCGGTGAACGGGGTCTGCCTGACCGTCGTCGGGCGGCCCGGCGCGGTGCTGCGCTTCGACGTCAGCCCCGAGACGGACGGCCTGACGAACCTCAGGCTGCTGGGCGCCGGGGAGCGCGTCAACCTCGAGCTGCCGATGCGCCTGGGTGGCGCCATCGGGGGCCACCTCGTCAGCGGGCACGTCGACGCCTGCGCGCGCATCGTCTCCAAGGAGACCCTCCCCGGGGGCTTCGTGCAGCTGCGCACGGCCCTCCCTAAGGCACTCGCGCCCTACGTGGCGCGCAAAGGGTCGGTCGCCGTCGACGGCGTCAGCCTCACCGTGACCCGGGTCGCGAAGGCATGGTTCGAGTGCCAGCTGATTCCGGAGACGCTGGAGCGCACCACCCTCGGGACCAAGAGGCCGGGGAGCTGCGTCAACCTCGAGGCCGACCTCGTGGCCCGCCACATCGTACGGGTGATGGAGACGATGGGGAGGCGGCGGTGAGGTTCGACGGCATCGAGTCGGCCGTCGCCGACATCCGGCGCGGGCGCATGGTCGTCGTCGTCGACGACCCGCACCGCGAGAACGAAGGGGACCTGGTGATGGCCGCCTCCAAGGCCTCGCCCGACGCGGTCAACTTCATGATAAAGCACGGCCGCGGCCTCGTCTGCGCGCCGATGGAGGGCCCCGCGCTCGACCGCCTGGGCCTGGAGGCGATGGTCCAAGCCGGCGCCGGCGGGCCCGGGCGGGACACCGCCTTCACCGTCAGCGTGGACGCCCGGCGCGGCACGACGACGGGCATCTCGGCCAAGGACCGGGCCGCCACCCTCAAGCGCCTCATCGACCCGCGCTCGCTGCCCGAGGACTTCATCCGGCCCGGCCACATCGTCCCGCTCCGGGCCAAGGCGGGCGGGGTGCTGGTCCGCGCGGGGCACACCGAGGCGGCCGTCGACCTGGCGCGGATGGCCGGCCTGACGCCGGCGGGCCTCATCTGCGAGATCATGAACGCCGACGGGACGATGGCGCGGGTCCCCCAGCTCTCCCGCTTCGCCCGGCGCCATAAGCTGCGCATGGTCACCATCCAGGACCTGATCGAGTATCGGCGCAGCAAGGAGAAGCTCGTCAAGCGGCTCGTCTCCGCGAAGCTGCCGACCGACTTCGGGGAATTCGAGATCGCGGTCTACCAGGAGGCTATGACCGGCAAGCAGCACCTGGCGCTCGTGAAGGGGGCGGTGGCCGGGGCGAAGGACGTCCTCGTCCGCGTCCACTCCTCCTGCATCACCGGCGACACCCTCTTCAGCCTGCGCTGCGACTGCGGCGCCCAGCTCGGAGCCGCCCTCAAGGCCGTCGCCAAGGAAGGCCGCGGCGTGGTGCTCTACCTCTCCCAGGAGGGACGGGGCATCGGCCTGGTCAACAAGATCGCGTCCTACAACCTGCAGGACCAGGGGCTCGACACGGTCCAGGCCAACCGCGCGCTGGGCTTCAAGCCCGACCTGCGCGAGTACGGCATCGGCGCGCAGATCCTCGCCGACCTGGGGCTGGGCTCGATCCGGCTGCTGACCAACAACCCCCGCAAGATCGTCGGGCTGGGCGCGTTCGGCCTGCGCGTCAGCGGCCGCGTCCCGCTGCAGATGCCGCCCAACCCGCACAACGAGAGATACATCCGCACCAAGCGCCGCAAGCTGGGCCACATGCTCGACCTGGCCCCGCTGGACGCCTTGCGCAACCATCCGAGCCTGGGGACCTGAGCCAAAATGAAAAGAGCCCACCGCATCGCCGTGGCCGCCTCCCGGTTCAACGCCGAGGTGACCGACCGCCTGCTGGCCAGCTGCCTGCGCACCCTGGCGCACGGCGGCGTCCCCGCCCGCAGCGTCAAGGTCGTGCGCGTCCCCGGCGGCTTCGAGCTGCCCTGGGCCGTATCCCGCCTAGCCTCCAGCCGCCGCTACGACGCCGTCGTCGCCCTCGGCTGCGTGCTGCGCGGCTCGACGCCGCAGAACGACCACATCTCGCGCTCCGTGGTCGACGCCCTGCAGCGCGCCGCGGTGGAGAGCGGCGTCCCGGTCGTGCTGGGCGTCATCACGCCGAACACCTGGGCGCAGGCGCTGGCCCGGACGCGGGGAGCCCTGGACCGCGGAAAGGAGGCGGCCGAGGCCGCCCTGGCGATGGCCGCGCTCAAGAGGACCCTCTGATGGGACGCCGACGCCAAGGCCGCGAGACCGCCCTGCAGGCCCTCTACCTGTCCGATACCGGGCGCATGAGCGTGGCCGAAGCCATCATCATCGTGACGGCCGGCGGCCCGGCCGACGAGAAGACCCTGGTCTTCGCGCGCGAGCTGGCCGAAGGGGCCTACGCCCGCCGGGCCGACCTCGACGCGCACATCCAGGACGTGGCGCAGAACTGGTCCCTGGAACGCATGGCCGCGGTGGACCGGAACCTGCTGCGCCTGGCCTCCTTCGAGCTGCTGCACCACCCGCAGACGCCCGTGCGGGTCGTCATCGACGAGGCCATCGAGATCGCCAAATCCTTCTCGTCGGCTGAGTCCAGCAAGTTCATCAACGGCATCCTCGACAAGATCAAGGACCGCCGCGCTGCGGACGGCGCCCCGGGATGACGGGGCCCTCTGTCCAGGAACGCCTGGCTCCGGCCAACGCATGCTTCGGCTGCGGCCCCGCCAACGCGTCCGGGCTGCGCATCCGCAGCTTCCCCACCGGCGGGCCCGGCTCCGAGCTGGGCTGCGACTGGACGCCGCAGCCGCACCACGAGGCCTTCCCCGGCGTGCTCAACGGCGGCATCATCGGGGCGCTCCTGGACTGCCACATGAACTGGACCGCCGCCTGCCACATCATGGAGCTGCGCGGCCAGCAGGCGGCGCCCTGCACCGTCACCTCGGAGTTCTCGGTGAAGCTGCTGCGCCCCACGCCCTCGGCGGGCCCCGTGCGCCTGCTGGCCCGCGTCGTGGAGGAATCCGGGGACAAGGCCGTCGTGGAGGCGGAGCTCTTTGCCGGCGGCAAGACGACGGCCAAGGGACGCGGCACCTTCGTGGCCGTCAAGCCGGGGCACCCGGCCTTCCACCGCTGGTAGCTAGTCGCGCCAGAGCGCGGGACCGCCGGAGAGCCCGGCGGCGTTGGGGACGACCTTCACGTTGGCGGGCAGCTTCAGGGAGACCCGACGCCCGTTCCCGCCGCCCAAGAGCAGGGAATCGCAGTTGTAGACGGCGCAGAGCACCTTCACGGCCTTGGCCAGGCGCCTGTTCCAGCGTTTGGCGCCGACTCGCTTCAGGGCCGCTTCGCCCAGTTGCTCCTCGTAGGTCTCGCCCTTGCGGAAAGGATGGTGCCCCAGCTCGAGGTTCGGGACCAGTCGTCCGTCGAGGAACAGCGCCGAGCCGAAGCCCGTCCCCAAGGTGACCACCAGCTCGACCCCGCGTCCCTTGATGGCGCCCATGCCCTGCACGTCGGCGTCGTTGGCCGCGCGGACCGGACGGCGGACCGCCTTGGCCAGGGCGCGCGCCAGGTCGAAGCCCTTCCACGCCGGATGGAGGTTCACCGCCGTCCAGACGACCCCCCCGCGGACGACGCCCGGGAAACCGACGGCGACCTTGTCGAACGGGGCGTGCGCGTCGGCCATAGACTTGAGGACGGCCAGGACGGCCCGGGGGGTGGCCGGCCGAGGGGTCTTCACCCTGACCCTCTCGGAAAGCGCGCGGCCGGAGGCGTCGAAGGCCATGGCCTTGATGCCGGAACCGCCGATGTCGAAGGAGAGGATGCGCGCGGTCTTTCGCCTGTCGGGCATGCCGGTATTGTATATTTTTGCCTGTGAAGTCCCCCAAGGCCGAAGCCCAGCGCCTGCGCACGGAACTGCGCGAGCACGAGCGCCGCTACTATGTCGACGACGACCCGGTCATCTCCGACGAGGAGTACGACCGCCTGCTCGCGCGCCTGGTCGCCCTCGAAGCGGCGCACCCCGAGCTGCGCACGGCCGACTCGCCGACGGTCCGGGTGGGCGGCTGGGCGGCGACGGGGTTCAAGCCGGTCAGCCACGCCGTGCCGATGCTCTCGCTGGACAACTCCTATTCGCCCGAGGACATCCGGGACTTCGACGAGCGCGTGCGCAAGGTGCTCAAGCGCCCCCCCGCCGGCTACGCGGCCGAGGCCAAGATCGACGGGCTCTCGCTCTGCCTGGTCTACGAGGGCGGCCGCCTCGTCACCGGAGCGACGCGGGGCGACGGGCGGACCGGGGAGGACGTGACCGAGAACGTGCGCACCATCCGCTCCGTCCCGCTCGTCCTGCACGGTCCGCAGGTCCCCCCGCTGCTGGAGGTGCGCGGCGAGGTTTTCCTCGAAAAGGCCGAGTTCGAGCGCATCAACAAGGCCCTGACGGAGCGCGGCGAGGAGCCCTTCGTCAACCCCCGCAACTGCGCGGCGGGCTCGCTGCGCCAGAAGGACTCGCGCGTCACCGCCTCGCGCCGCCTCAAGTTCTTCGCCCACTCCTTCGGCCGCCTGGAAGGGGCCCCCGAGCCGGAGTCCTTCTCGGAGTTCATCGCCGCCTGCCGCCGCTGGGGCTTCGCCGTCAGCGACGCCCGCCGCTCCTGTCCCGACGCGGATGCCCTCATCGCGTTCTACTCGGAGTTCCGCGCCAAGCAGTTCTCCCTCCCCTATGAGATCGACGGCCTGGTGGCCAAGGTCGACCGCCGGGAGGAGCAGCGCATCCTCGGAGCCACCGCCAAGAGCCCGCGCTGGGCGATGGCCCTCAAGTACCCCGGCCGCCAAGCCACCACCGTCCTCGAAGGCGTGGAGTTCTCGGTGGGCCGCACCGGGACCATCACCCCGGTGGCCAAGGTCAAGCCGGTCTTCCTCTCCGGCGTCACCATCTCCTCGGTCACTCTGCACAACTTCGAGGAGGTCGAGCGCCTGGACGCCCGGGTCGGCGACACGGTGGTCATCGAGCGGGCCGGCGAGGTCATCCCGAAGGTGGTCAAGGTCATCATCGAGGAGCGCCCGCGCGGGACCAAGCCCATCCGCGTCCCTCCGGCCTGCCCGGTCTGCGGGGGCAGCGTGCGCCGGGAGGAGGACGCGGTGGCGTTCCGCTGCGTCAGCCCCGCCTGCCCGGCCCAGCTCAAGCGCGGCCTGCTGCACTTCGCCTCGCGCGACGGCCTCGACATCGAGGGGTTCGGCGAGGCCGTCGTGGAGCAACTCGTCGCCTCGGGCCGCGTCGCGGCGCTGCCCGACGTCTTCACGCTCTCGAAGGAGGACCTGCTGAAGCTCGAGCTGTTCGCCGAAAAGCGGGCGGAGAACCTCCTGAAGGCCATCGCCGCCGCCAAATCGCGCCCCCTCTCCCGACTGCTCTACGCCCTCGGCATCCCCCAGGTCGGGGAAAAGACGGCCCGCGACCTGGCGGCCTCCCTGCGCGAGATGCGGCGGGTGGCGGGGGCTTCGCGCGACGAGCTGCTGGCCGTGCCGGAGGTCGGCCCCATCGTGGCCGATTCCATCGCCGCCTTCTTCGAACAGCCCGCCGCCCGCCGGCTCGTGGCCGAGCTCGAGGCGGCAGGGCTGGCGATGGCCGAGCCCGATTCCGCGCTCCCCGCGGACTCCCGCCTGGCCGGCAAGACCTTCGTCTTCACCGGCGAGCTCGAGTCCATGACGCGCCCCGAGGCCGAGGAGAAGGTCCGCCTGCTGGGCGCCAAGGCCTCCGGGTCGGTCTCGAAGAAGACCAGCTTCGTCGTCGTCGGCGCGGAGGCGGGCTCGAAGGCCGACAAGGCCAAGAAGCTCGGGGTGACGACCCTGACCGAGGCCGAGTTCCTGGAGCTCCTGAAATGAACGAACCCGCGCGCAAGACCGCCCTGCTCAGCGTCGCCGACATCACCGGCATCGTCGAGTTCGCCCACGCCCTCTGCGAGCTCGGCTGGGACCTGGTCTCCTCCGGGCTGACGGCGAAGACCCTGCGCCAGGCCGAAATCCCGGTCCGCGAGGTCGCCGACCTCACCAAGGCGGCCGACCTGGTCTCGGGCCGCGTGAGGCTGCTGCAGCCCCGCCTCTTCGGAGGCATCCTCGCCGACCGAGGCGACGCGGCTCAACTGCGCGAGCTCGAGCGGGAGGGCATCCCCCCCATCGGCCTGGTGGCGGTGAACCTCTATCCGCTCTCCCAGGTCCTGGAATCGGGCCAGATGAGCCAGCGCGAGGCGATGGACTTCCTCGACGTGGCCGGCTCGGCCCTGCTGCGCGCCGCGGCCCGGGGGTTCCATGACGTGATCTCCCTGTGCGACCCGCGCGACTACCGCACCGTGCTCGACACGCTGAGCCAGGGCCGGGGCCTGAGCGTCGACCAGTCGCGGCGCCTCGCGGCGAAGGCCTTCAACTACATCTCCTACTACGACTCGACGGTGGCGCAGTACCTTTCGGACGGCTCCGCCGAATCCCTGCCCGACGAGCTGATCCTCTCGCTCAAGAAGACGGCCGAGCTGCGCTACGGGGAGAACCCGCACCAGGGCGCCGCCCTCTACAGCCGCTCCGGGGCCCGCCCCTGGGGCCTCAACGCCGCCGAACTGCTCTACGGGAAGACGCTGACCTACAACCACTTCTTGAGCCTCGACCGGGCGGTGGACCTGGCCGGGGAATTCTCCCGTCCGGCCTGCGCCGTCGTGAAGTTCGCCAACCCCGCGGGAACGGCCTGCGCCGACCGGGCCGCCGAGGCCGCCAGGCTCGCATACGCCGCGGACCCTACCGGCTGCACCGGGGGGGTAGCGGGGTTCAACCGCGAGGTGGACGCCGAGGCCGCCAAGGTCCTGGCGACGGAGTACATCGAATGCGTGGTCGCGCCCGATTTCTCCTCGGAGGCCATCGACATCCTCAAGGCGAAGAAGGATGTCCGCCTCGTCCGCCTGCCCTCCCTGCTGCTCTCGGCCGGAGAGGTGGACATGAAGGCCGTGTCCGGGGGAGTCCTGGTGCAGGATAGGGACAACCCCACCACGCCGGAGGCCTTCAAGACCGTATCCCGGCGCGCCCCCAGCGACCTCGAGTCGGCCGCGCTGGACTTCGCCTGGCGGGTGGCCAAACACGCGACGACCTTCTCGGCCGTCCTCGCGCGCGGCGAGTCGACGCTGGGCATAGCGGCCGGGCAGACCACCCGCCTCGACGCCGTGCGCCTGGCCGTGGTCAAGAGCGCCGAGCGCCACCCCGTCCTCTCCCCGTCCCTGCCCGTCGTGCTGGCCTGCGACGGGACGATGGCCCATCCGGAGTTCGAGGAGGCGGCCCACGCCGGCGTCACCGCCGTCATCCAATCGGGGGGGACGCGCTTCGACGCCGACGCCGTCTCCGCCGCCGACGGCCTGGGCCTGGCGCTCGTCTTCACCGGCCGCCGCCACTACCGTTTGTAACACGGGTATCCTACCCTGAGGGCGCCATGAGGTACTGGCTGTTCGAGGACGACCGGCTCGAGGGGCCCTACACGCCCGAGGAACTCGGAGCCCGGCCGCGCTTCACCGGGAAGACCCTGGTCCATCCCGAGGAGCGCCAGTTGCTGGTCGGCGAGCGCTGGGTCCCGGCCTACGACATCCCGCAGCTGGCGCCGGTGCTGGCCGCGAAGGAGCGGGCCGCGCATGGGAAGACCTTCATGCCGCCCGACCCGGCCGTCCGGGACCTCCCGGTGCTGGGGGCGCTGCTCGAGCAGACCGAGCGCCTGGAGCGCGTGCTCGTCGGCCTGAGGCGTGAAATCGAGGACCATCACGCCGAGTTGGCCGCGCTGCGCGAGGACGGCAAGGCCCAGGACGCCCGCGCCCAAGGCCTCGAAGGAGCCCTGGCCGCGCTGCGCTCGAGGATGGACGCCGTCGAGGCCTTGAAGGAGGACACCGCCCGGCTCGCCGCCGCCTTCGCCGCTTCGGAAGCCGACCGCGCCGCGCTGGCCGGACGCCTCACCAAGCTGGTGGCGGACCTGGAAGCGGAGACCTCCCGCACCCGCGCTCTGGCCGACGAGGTGCCCCTGCGCTGGAAGGCCCTCTCCGACGAGTCCGAAGCGCTGCGGCGGGACCTCTCCGGGGAGAAGGCGGCTCGCCTCGACTCCGAAGCCGAGCTCGCCGAGCGGATATCTCTTGCCGACGCGGCCAGGGCGGCCTTGGCGGCCGAGTCCGCCCGGCTGCGGGAGTCCGAGGCCGCGGCAGAGGCCGCCCTATGGCGCCTCGGTCCCGTCCCGCTGTCGCCCCGCGGGCTCCTGGCTGGAGCGGTCCTCGGCGTCCTGCTCGCTGCCGCGGCGCTCTTCCTGATCCTCCGCCCGCGGCACCAGGCCCCCGTCCCTCCTCCCGCCGCCCCGGCGCCCGCTCCTGTCAAAGCCGCCGCCCCCGCTCCGCTGCCCGAGGCCCCACCGACGCCGCGCCCGAAGCCCCGGCCCAGGGCGGAGACGAAGGCGGAGAAGGAGAAACGCATCAAGGCCACCATCCTGCTGCGCGCCACCGGCGGCGTCCCCTCCAGCAACAAGAAGGCGGCCTCCGAAGGCATCGAGAAGCTCTCAGACTCGGGCAAACCGCCCGCCGCACCCAGCATTTTCCAATCCGGGAATGAGCCTGAAGAGCGTTGAGGGTCCGTTGCCGTAGTTTGCTGGGTCTTGCCTCCGTTTCTGTTGCCGTTGTCCGTTGAGATTCCAGAACAATGACGCTCCACGGACGCAGAGCGTGT
>JACRDU010000064.1 GCA_016218495.1 Elusimicrobiota bacterium | reverse complement strand
CGCACGGCCTCGACGACGGCCGCTCCGCCCTGAAGGGAGCCGGTCTGACGGCCGGGGCCATGCTGGCGCCCGACGCCGCCCGGGAACAGGCGGCCCGGCTCCCTCCGACAGGTCGCCCCGAGGCCGCGCAAGCCCCGCCCGCGGGGCAGGTTCTCCCGGAGCGCGCGCCGCTCCCGACCGGCTTCAAGTCCTTCGCTCCCGCGCCGACAGCGCCCCCGGGGACGGCCGTTACGCCCGCTCCAGCGAAGTCCGACTGGCTGGCCGCCGCCTGGGAAGGCGCCTACGCATTCGGCAAGAGCGTCCTCTCCCGGCTCAGCGCCCCGGCGCAAACGCCTCCGCCGCCCGCGCCAGCGGCGCCGCCGGAGGTTCCCGCCGGCCTCCCCCCGGGGGCCCCGCCGGGGCCCCCGCCCCCGGAGCTCCTGCCCTATCTCCAGAGCGGCATGGCCCACAACATCGAGGGCTACACCGCCCGCCTGGCCGGGAACTTCCCCCTCGCCCCCCGGGAATACGCGGAGTACTTCGCCCTGTCGGGCAACTACGAGGCGGCCGGGCTGGTGCACCGCTCCCTGCAGGCCCAGGCCGGCCGGGGGCCATGGACGGCCGAGGACCAGGCGCGCCTGGAGGCGTGGAAGGACTTCCCGCTGCGCGAGGAACGGGCCGTCGCCGAGCTGCAGGTCAGGAAGTCGCTGGCCGAGCTGCACCGGCGCTTGGGCGGGGCCGTCCCGCCGGAGCTCGGGCGGTCCCCCTCCGACGAGGCCCTGCTGGCCGCCGCCTGGACCGGCAAGACCCGGGCGCGCGCCAACAGCGCGGCCGTCGCCGCCGAGTCCGAACGCGCCCGGGAGAAGAACTATGAGGACATGCAGCGCCGGGGGCGCAACAGCGCCGCGCTGCGCGAGCGCTACCTCTTCCGCCACGGCGCCTACTTCTCCAACGAGGAGCTCGGCCTGCTGGCCGACTCCAACTGGGTGTCCAAAGAGACCGCCGAACTCCTGCGCCGGCGCTTGGCCGAGCGCAGCGGCGGGCCCGCCCTGAGCCCCGAGGAACGCGCCCGCTACCGGGCCCTGGAAGCCTTCTCCTTCGATGAGAAACGCGCGGCCCTGTGGGCCGCCATGCGCGCCGGCACCCTCGACCCCGCCCGGGCCGACGAGCTCCGGAGCGCAGTCCTCGAGCGCCTTGCCCCCAAGCTCGCCGAACTGACCGGGGAGGGGAACGCCGAGCTGGCCGAGCGGATGGGCGCGGGCGAGTTCCGCGAACGCCTGGACGCCCTGCGCGCCATGCTCGGGGAGTTCGACGCCGGTACGGGCCGGGGGCAGGCGGCGGCGTTCGAGCGCGCGGTCAGCGCGGAGCAGCTGCGCGGCAAGCTGGGCCGCCTGGACTCGGCGTTGGGGTCGCCGGAGCGGTTCCGGGAGGCGGCGGCGGGCCTGGCCGGCCACGAGCTGGCCGCCGCGCTGCGCCACCTGGAGCGCAAGGGGCTCAAGCCCGACGCCGCGGCGGTCCGGGAGCTGCGCCGCCTGGCGGCGGCCTACGCCTCCTCCTCCCCGCAGGAGAAGGTCCTGCACGACCTGGCGCGCGCGAACCCGCGCGGCGCCGAGGCGCGCCGCCTCGTCGCGCAGCTCAGCACGCTGGAGGCCCTGCGCCACGCGGCCCCCGAGATGGAGGCCGTGGCCGCCAAGAAGGGCCTCACGCCGGAGCAACAGGAGGCCGAGCGCCAGGCCGTCTTCGACCGGGCCAAGGCCGGCCTCACCCCGTTGGTGGACCGCCTGCTGCGCGAGGGCGCCGCGCGCGAGCTGGCCGACCGCCTGCTGGCCGAAGGCAAGGACCCGGCCTCGGACGAACGCCTGGCGGAGCTGCTGCGTTCGGGGCTGGCCCCGGGAGACCCGGCCGCGGCCGCCCGCATCACGGCGACGGCCCGCCGGGAGCGCGAGTTCGATGCGGGCGCCGGGGGCTTCGCGCGCGGGCTCGAAGAGGGCGGGGAGAAGCTCCCGTCCCCGACCGTGCGCCTCGATTCTCCCGAGCACGGCGAGCGCACGGAGCGCTGGGCGCGCGAGCAGCGCGCGCACGCCGTCCTGGCCCGCCAGCTGGCCAAGGAGGAGGTGGACCTGCAGCGCCGCATCCAGCAGGCCGACGCGGACAGGGAGTTCGTCAAGATCACCCTCGCCGACCTGGCGAAGATGAAGGAGCAGATGAAGAAGCTGCCCAAGGACTTCACCGCCGTCGTGGAGGACGCCGTCGCCAACGGCGAGGCCTCGCTCGACGACATCGCCCGGCGCCGGGAGAGCCTGAGCGCGAGCCTGGCCGCCTTCCCCGAGGAGGCCGGGCGCAAGCTGGCCGAGAGCCGCGCCCGCCTGGAGGCCCTGCGCGGCGAGCTCGACGCGGCCGCGCTCGAAGAGACCCGGCTGGAGTCGGCCAAGCGCGACGCTGAGTTCGGCGCCCTGGCCCGCCGGTACCTGGATAGGCTGGGGAAGCCCGACACCCCGGCCAACCGGGCCGAGGCCGCCCGCGCCCTCAAGCAGTACGCCGCGGCTTCGGAACGGGCGCGGGAGCTGACCCTCGCTCTCAAGCCCGAGGGCACGGGGAAGGGGACGGACTGGGCCGCGCCCGGCAACGCCGCCGCGCGCGACCGCGCCCTGGCCGACCTGGCCCGCTACATGCCGGCGGGCGACGCCCAAGCCCTATTCGGGCGCCTCGACGGCGACGCCCTGGCCGAGCAGGCCGCGGCGGACCAGCGCCTGGCGCGCCTGCGCAAGGACCTGGGGGAGTACGGGGCCTACAAGGACGGCGTCGTCGTCCTGGACTTCTCGAAGCTCTCCCAGGCCAAGGACCTGCGCGCGCTCAAGGCCGCTCTGCAGGGCTTCAAGGACTTCGGCCGCTACGCCGGTGCCGGAACCGACCCCTGGGAGCAGCTCAAGAAGGACCTCCTGGAACAGCACATGCGCCAGGCCTTCGCCAAGCGCTTCGAGCTGGTCGACCCCAAGACCGGTCGCGGCATGGTGGTGTCGGTGGGGAGCGGCTTCCTCAAAGGCCTGGACGGCCCGGAGGACGCCGCACAGTTCGGCTTCGCGGACCTGCGCGAGAGCCGCCGCCAGGCCGCCGCGGCGGCCGACGCCGCGAAGGCGGGGTTCGAGGAGGTGGGCCGCGAGCGCAAGAAGCTGATGGAGTTCGTCCGAAGCCGCTTCGTCCTGCCCTGGGGCAGGAGCCAGGGCGTGCCGTTCTGGCCGGAGGTACAGGCCTACGACAAGGTGCTGCGCGAGGCCGGCCGGCGGGTCGGGGAGCTGGAGTCGTTCGGCAACATCGGCCTTGCGGAGACGCTGACGACCAAGGACGGCCGCACGGTGCGGGTGTCGGCGGAGCTCCTGGCCATGCAGATGGGCTACCAGTACGGCTTCCTGCGAAACATCGACCGCAACATCGTGGGCACGGAGATCAAGACCGACATCGCGGGCAAGGACGAGTTCATCAGGGAGTTCCTCATCACGGAGGCGGCCACCGCGGGCCTGGGCGGCCTGGCCAAATCGCCCAAGTACGCGGCCATGGCCAAGCGCCTGCACACCTTGGCCGAGGGGGCCAGGCTGGGCTACCGGGTCACCGCCCTCTCCAAGGGCTTCAACGACCTTTTCTTCGACGCCCAGCCCGGCTACGCCCTGCTCGACGAGGGTCGCCGGAACGCCGCCCTGTTCGCCGTCGCCCAGCCCGTCAACGCCGGCTTCGGCCGCCTGGGCGCGGGCCTGAAGGGGCCGGAATGGCTCAAACAAGTGGGGCTGAGCGCCGCCGGCCTGGCCAGCGCCGGGGCCTTGACCGACGTCGCCTTCGGCTTGGCCCACGGCGATTCCCTGGGCGCCATCGCCGCCGACGCGGCCCGCAACGCCCCGACCTCGGCCCTGGCCGGCGCCGGGGCCGGCCTCGGCCAGCTGGGGACGGCGGCCCTGGCCCGAACCTCGGCGCACCTGGCCAACCGCCCCTGGCTGACCTGGGGCACGGCCTTCACCTCCGGCCTAGCCTTCAACTCCAGCCTCAACGGCAGCCTGGGAGTGCTGCAATGGGCGATGGATGAGCAGACGCGCCAGGACCCCGAGATGAAGACCGCCGGGCAGGCCTTCCTGCGCAACGCCGCCAAGATGCTGCCGATGGACATGGGGGCCGCCTATACCGGGGCCCGCAACACGACCCGTGCCATCCTGCTCGAGCGCGCCGCGGGGATGCCCTTCGCCGAGGCCCAGAAGCTCTACGGCTCCTGGCTGACCGAGTCCCTGGCCGGCGCCGAGCCGCACGAGACGGCCGCCCTGCTGCGCCGCATCGCCGAGGCGTCGGGCAAGGGGGACGCCGCCGAGGCCGGCCGCCTGCGCGGCTTCCTCGACCAGATCGCCGCGGCCAAGGGCGTCTCCACCGAGAAGTACCTGGGCAGCGTCCTGCCGGCGGAGAACTCCGTCAAAGGGAGCGTCCTGCAGAAGCTGGGCGACCTCTGGGCCGACTACGGACACAGCCATGGCCTCTTCTACAAGCTCTCCGGAGGCACCTTCGGCATGGTGCCGGAGAGCTTCGGCAAGGGGGCCGTCATCCTGGAGAAGCTGCCCGGCGACCCCTACCTCAACATCGGGGTGAAGCGCGGCTCCCCTCTGGAAATCGCGCGCGGGCTCAAGGACCTGGTCGCCTGGGCCGACGCCAAGGGCGTGCCCCTGCAGGGCATCACCAACAACGCCGCCCTGGTCAAGTTCGCCGAGAAGCACGCCGCCGAGGGTTGGAAGGTCCAGCCGTTGAAGGAGGCCTCCTGGGGGGTGAAGGTGAAGCGGCTGCTCCAGACCCCCTCCAGCGTGATAGGCGACCTCTTCGGCGTCCGGGGCAACGCCTCCGGACAGTACTTCGTCCTGACCCGGGAGGTCCCGGCGCAGGGCCGGGAGCCGGCCAAGCCCCCGGCGCCTGCCGGCCCGCAGGCCGACGCGCCGGCCCCCGGCGCGCGCATCCCCGACCAGGCCCTGCGCGAGGCGCGCCAGAAGGCGGAGCGCACCTTCCTCGGGCCCTATGCCGACCCGGCGGCGCAGGGCGGCGCGCGCGTCCCGGCCGGCGAGGGCTACGTCTACAAGGACCCCAAGACGGGCAAGGCGGTCCGCATCGACGTGAAGACCAAGGACGGCATGCCCGCCGAGGACCTGCACGCGCTGTTGAGCGCTCTGGACCTGATCGCCGGCGGCAACCCCGGCGACGTCCTCTCCGTCGAGGTGGTCACGGAGCCGGGGTCGAAGACGCGCGGTACCTATTCCGAGAACCAGGTGCGTATCCAGCTCAACAACATCGACTTCCCGCTCCAGATGGGCATGACGACCCTGCACGAGCTGGGCCACCACGTCGAAAGCCGGCTGCGCAAGGCGCTCTCCGGGGAGGAGCTGGACCGGGTCAACGCCCTGTGGGGAGCCCGGATGGAGGCCCCGCTGCGCGGCTACCTGGAGAGCCGCGGCGTCAAGCTCGGCCCGGAGCAGCTGGCCGCGCTGACCGAGTATTCCCGCCTCAACGGCCGGCTGCGCCGCGCGGGGGAGGCCGCGGCGATGCCGGAAGCGCTGGAGAAGTCCGTCGCGGCCATCCGGGAGGGCCTGCCCGAACGCCAGCGCATCCACCTCGAGCATGGGCTCTACCTGGTGCACGCCGGTGAGCTCTCCGCCGAGCTGCTCCGCCTGCGCGCCCTGGCCGAGCGCCAGGGCGTGCGCCCCGCCACCCAAGAGGAGTTCGAGCGCTTCGTCAGCCTCAACACCATCAGCCCCGAGCGCGTGCTGGCCGCCAAGGCGCAGTTCGCGCTCTTCCAGGAGTACGACCGCCTCAGCCGCGACCCGGCCCTGCAGCGCCAGCTGCGCGAGGGCGACCGGGCCCTGCAGCAGGCCCTGCGCAAGAAGATCGCCGACTACGAGGCCTATTCGGACGCCTTCGCGGAGCTCCTGCCGAAGGTCAAGGACAAGCTCTTCCACGCCGACGGCACGGCAGAGTTCCGGGAAGGCCTGCTCGAAGGCCTCTTCGGCGACAAGTCCAATGGCCTGCCCCCCCTCGACGCCGAGCAGCGTGCCAACCTGCGCTGGACCCTGCGCGACAGGATGGAGGCGTTCTACCAGCGCTCCCTGCGCGAGGCGGGCCAGGACAGCTCCGACGCGGTGAGCAAGGACCTGTACCGGGCCTTGGGGCTGGAGAGGAAGAACCCCAAGCCGGACTACAATGCCGCCATCCTGCGCTTCGAGGCGGAGATGGCGCGCTACCGGCTGACCCCGGCCGAAGCGGAGACGGCCCGCAACTTCCTGTCCTCCATAAAGAAGCACGTGGCGGCGACGGGCGACCCCGACATCACCCTGCCTCCGGACTGGCGCTCCCCTCAGCGGAACATCTTGGAGAAGCCGGCCATCTCCATCGGATAGACCTCGCGGTCGCCGTCGTTGCGCGCGGCCACGCTCAACTCGGACTGGCGCATGGCCAGGGCCGCCATCTGCGCCTCGTTGGGATTGAGGGCCAGGATGAGCGCCCCCTTCCCCGGCCCGGCGGCCGAGAGCTCCACTCCGAGGACCCGGATGTTCTGCAGCACGGTGGCGCACATCTTCTCGCTGCGCTTGTCGGTGCGGGTGTCGAACACGGCGAGCAGGTCCACGCTGTCCCCCGTCCTCAGGGGGAAGAGCTGGTAGTCGTCCATGGGGACGGCGACGGCGCGCTGCCTGTCGTGGAGCAGGCGCCTGTCGTAGCGCTTCTCGAACAGGCGCGCCATGAGCGGCCGCCAGGAGCGCGGACGCGGCTTCGCCGCCGACGGCGGCGGCTCCGGCGCGGCGGGCGGCGCCTCCGGCGCTGACGACGCCCCCGTCAAGACCGACGCCGCCAAGGCCAGGCCCAGCATCCTCATCTTCATAGCGCGCTCCTATTGGGGCTTAGACACCGACGGGCATTCGCTGCGGCACGTCCCCCACCAGGGCGACATGACGAGGTTGGAGGGGTCTCGGACGTTGAGCGGCACGATCTCCGCGCTGTCGCGGTCCGGCTCGGCCGGCCACTGGTTCCACGGCCCCGCCTGCAAAGCGAAGGCGAATAGGGCCAAGACCGCCGGCACGGCCAGCCAGAGCCCCCGCACCGAGACGCGCCAGCTCTTGCCGCCTTCCCGCCCCAACGTCAAGGTCCAACGCGCCATATCGCCCTCCGGTCCGGCCCCGGAGAGTATGGGCCCGAACCCCGGATTCGGCAAGGATATCGCGTGCGGGCTAGATACTGAGGCGTCCGGCGGAGGGAATCAGCCCCGCGTCCTGCAGGGCCTGCGCCGCGGCCGCGTCCTTGGTGAAGATGAGGACCTGCCAGCCGGGCAAGAGGGCCTCGTCGGAGAGCGCGCGCATGGCGCCAAGGGTGCGCTGGGGGTCGAGGTGGTGGAAGGGCTCGTCTAGGACCAGGAAGGCGCCCTTCGGGAAGGCCTGCTTGGCCATGGCCAGGCGCATGGCCAGCCAGACGGTGTCGCGCGCCCCGCGGCTGAGCCAGCCGAAGGGCTTGCGGCCCAAGGTCTTGTGGGCCACGCTGAAGCCCGCGTCGTCCAACGCCGCCGCGCCGACCTGGAGCCCGCTGTAGCGCCCCTCGCTCAGGCGGCTCAGGATGGCGGAGGCCTCGGCCAGGCAGTCGCGCAGGACCCGGTCCGTTCCTTTATAAAGCGCTTCGAGCTCGGCGCGGGCGGCCTCGGCGGCCAGGCGATAGAGGTCCACCTCTTTGAGGAAGCGCCGCGCCTTGCGGGCCTTGAGCTCGAGCGCCGCCGCGCTCAGCCCGCTCTGGTCTTTGGCCTGGGCCGCGGCCTGGACGGCCGAGGACAGGCGCCGGTCCAGGGCCTCGCGCTCGGCGGCCAGGCGCTCCACGGCGGCCTTGGTGCGCTTGAGCGCCTTCTCGGCCTCCTCGGGCGAGAGGCCGCGAACCGCCTCCGGCACCTCGGCGGCCGAGCGCTCCAGCTCGTCCATGGCGCGGCGCAGGGCCACGCCGATGTCTTCGGAGGGCTTGAGGTCGGCTCCGAGCTCGGCGCGGGCCGCCTTCCGGGCGCGCTCCAGGGCCGCTTCGGCGCCCTCGCGCTCCGAGACGACGGCTTCCAGGGCCTCCACGGTGGCGCAGCCCGCCGATTTGAGCGCGGCCGACAAGTCCCCGTCGGCCGAGCCCTCGGCTTGCCCCCGCGCCTCTTGGAGGCGCTTCTCGGCCCCGGCCGCGGCGGCCTCGGCCTTCGCCGCGCGCGCCGCTTCGGCGTCTAGGCGCGCCCGTGCCTCGCCGCGCGCCAGGCCCACCCAGCCCCCGCCCAACGCGTCGCGGCGGGCCTCGACGGCGGACAGCGCCGCGGCCGCCTCGGCAGCCGGCCGGCCTCCGCCGGAGCCGCGCAGGAGCGCGAACGCGGCGATGCCCAGCACGGCCCCGGCGACGAGGGCGCCGACGGGGGAATGCGTCGGCAGCCAGACCAAAAGGGCGCCGCCGACGGCGGCCGCGAGGGGCAGCCAGGCCGGCAGGCCGGCGCCGGCGGCGTCCCGCGCCGCTTCCCTGCGCGCCGCCTCTTCCAGGGAATCCCGCAGCGCGGTCAGGGCCGCGGGGTCGGCGCAGGCGGCGCGCTCGGCCTTGGCGTCCTCGAGCTCGGCCTTGGCCGCCGCAAGGCGCGCCTTGGCCTCGTCCTGCTTGCGCGCGGCTTCCTGCAAGGCGCGCACCCTGCCCAGCTCGGCGCGCGCCGGAGCCCGCAGGCGCGAGAGCTGCCCGACGGCCTCTTCAATCTCGGCCTTCAGAGTGGAGAGCCGCCGCCGCCTTGCCGCCGAGCCCGCCGCGGCCAGGGCGGTCAGGTCGTCCTTGGCCCTGCGCTCCTCGGCCTTCTTGGCCGTGAGCAGGGACTCCAAGGCCGCCTGTTCCCCCGCCGCCGCGTCGCCGGCCGCCACCTTCTCCAGACGCCGCTCGTAATCGGCCAGCTCCTCCCGGACCTTGGCCGGAACGGCCTTCCAGGCGCTGTTCGAACGCGGCGGGTCGGTAACGCGCTTCATGGCCTCCATGGCGGCGCTCAGCCCTTCTAACCCGGAACCCAGCACGCGGGCGGCGAAGCGGTCGATGAAGCCGTCTTCGGCCCCGAGGCCGGCCTCGCCGGAGCGGATGAAGAGGAGGCGCTCGACGAGCGCGGCGTCCCACTCGGCGTCCTCTTTCTCCACATCGGCCGCCAGGCCTTCTTGGGAACCCTCGTAGCGCAGGCGGAACTCCTTGCCTTCCGCCTTGGTGGCCGGCGGAACCCCGAAGAGAGCCGCGCGCAAAGCGTCGATGAGGGTGGTCTTGCCGGACTCGTTGGGCGCGCAGAGCAGGCTGACGCGGGCCTGCGGCGTGATGGCCACGTCCTTGAGCGCGCCCAGGCGCCCGACCTTGAGGGTCTTGAGCCTCACCGCGCCGACTCCAGGAGGGTGTTCAAGAGGTCTTCTTCGGCCTTCTTCTTAGGCGAGCGCAGGGCCAGCCAGCCGAGCACGGCCGCCCGGGTCAGGACCTCGCGCTCCTCCCCTCGGGCGGCGCGGATCCTCTCGCCGAGGCGCAGGGCGAAGTCCTGCTCCACGCCGGAGAGCTCCCCCGCGTCGAAGTGCTGCAGGTTGCGGTCGCGCCGCCGGGCTTCCGGCGGCAGGGCCCCGCAGGCGGCGCAGGCCTTCTCCACGGCGTCGAGCGCCGCGTCCAAAGCGGCCCGGTCGACGATGCCGCGCGGGTAGGCCGTGCGCCACACATCCGGGGGCGCGTCTTTGAAATAGGCTTCGATTTCGGCGGCGGCCTGCTTCTCCCCGCCGGGGATGACGAAGAAGTCGCGGGTCTGGGCGCGCGGCGTGCCCAGCGGCACCGCCTCGGCCTTCACCGTCCCGGAAGCCGGGTCCACCTCGACGACCTGGGCCGAGCGCGCGTCGACCTCCCCCACGGTGACGCACCAGGGCGAGCCGGGGTAGGCGGCCACCCCGCCGTTGGCGAGCTTCCAGGCGTCGGGCTTGTGGATGTGTCCCAGGGCCGCGTAGCGGAACCCGGCCTTGGCCAGGTCCGCGTCGGCGATGAGGCAGTCCCCGCCGGGTTCGAGCTCTTCCAACGCGTACATGGCGAGGTTGGGCCTGTCCTTGGCCGTGCCGTGCAGGACGGCGATGCGGCACTCCCCCGGCTTGGGGGCTTGCAGCCCCGCGAAGAGCTCGCCCGTGCGCGAGTCGGCCTTGAAGGGGTAGGCGTAGACGCTGACGCCGCCGACCTCCAAGACGCCGGGCTCCTCGAAGACGGCGCAGTTGGCGCCGAAGTCCCCGGCTGAGCGGAAGGCCCGCTTGGCGTTTACGAGCTCGTGGTTGCCGGGGATGAGCAGGGCCTGCGTGGGCTTGAGCGCGTCGAGCTCGGCCTTGAGCCTGGCCAGCAAGGCCCCGTCCTGGGCGTCCTTAGGCGTGTGGAAGGCGTCGCCGGCCACGACGAGCAGGTCGGCCTTGCGTTCCTTGGCCAAAGCGCAGACCTTGCGGAAGGCGTCGAACGCCGCGCGCGCGCGCGGTTCGTTCCCCGAGAGCAGGTGCAGGTCGGCGGTATGGACCAGCTTCATGGCGTCCCCAGGGGAAGTATATGACTTCAGGCCGGGGGCCCGAGGCGTCTACTTGACGGCTTTTTCGACCTTGTCGGCGGCGCGGTCCATCCCCTGGTGCATCTCGTGTCCGGCGTCCTGCACCTTGTCCTCGACCTTCTCCATCGTGGTCTTGGGCTTGCAGGCCCCGAGCCCGCCCGCCAGCGCCAGCAGGCCCCCCAAAGACAGCAGCCCCGCCAGGCAGATGATCGTCTGTCTCGTCTTCATGTGTTCCCCCATGCTAGGACAGGCTACATCGCCCGCGCTCGCCGCTCCTATGGAGGATTTGTGAGGGTATTGTCTCTTTTCCCCTTCGACGTTCCGAACTGGTGCTTCAATGGCGCGGCCCAGCCCCCGCTTCGAACCTGGGCCGGACATGGAGGGCCCTCAGGACTCGGAACATGCTCCTCCATTCTGGATTGCCGCGCCTGGAGAGCATGCGATGCAGGCTCTCGCGCCTCACCTGGGCTCCCTTGGCGACGCGGCCAATCCCATATGCCTTCGCGACGGCAGCCAGGGCCGTCAGCACGAGCTCGGAGTCGCCCTCTTCGAAGGCGACCTTGATGGCGGAGTTGAGGTATTCCAACGCCAGCTTTGGACGGGCGCGGAACTCCCGTATCTGCTCCTCGTCATGCGAGACGTACGGCGCCTTCCGTTTCATAACCTATCCCTGTAGTCGGCGGCATACTTCAGAGCCGTCCTGATGTCCACGCGTTGCGACGTCTTGTTCCCGCCGCACAGAAGCACGACGACGACGCTCCCCTCTCTCACGTAATACACCCTGAATCCCGGCCCAAAGTCGATCTTGAGCTCTAAGGCGCCGCTTCCGACCGATCTGGACTTCCCGAAATTCCCGCCCTTCATCCGGTCGACGTAGGCCATCACCCGCGCCGCCGGCACATCCTCTAATCCGGCCACCCAATCGGAGAAAGGACATCTCCCATCGGCCGTCCGGTACCGCCGCAGCTCTATGCGGGGCAGCATGGAGAGTATAACCTATAAGTTATATTAATCAAGTGCCATTTGGGCCCGCAGCGGGCGGGATGTCGGATTCACCCCTCCCGGCCGCCTATACTAGTACGCGCGAGGGGTCGTTTTGGTTCCCCGGCCGCCTGGGAATCCAAGCCTCTTGCGCAGGACCAGCGAGGCTAGACCCGATAGACGGGGATGAGGAAGGAGGCCTGGTAGCCCATGTCCTTTTCGACGACCTCGAGCTCCCAGTAGAGCGGCGGCATCTGCGAAAGAAGGTTTTGCGGCGCGTCCACGGGGACCGAAAGGGTGAGGCGGCGCCCGCGCGTCGTCGCCATGTCCACGCGCGCCTCCCCGCGCGCGACGAGGTCGCGGTAGCAGCGCCCCAGACGGCGGCGCCCCGGAGCTCGGGGGTCTCCACCGCCGTGCCGTCGCGGAAGACCGCCCAAAGCAGGGACCCGAAGGCCATGAAGATGAGGCCGAGGACGGCCTGGAACCCGCCGCCCCCGACCGAGCGGGAGCGGACGGCGCCGGGGATGCCGCGCTCGATGACGGGGAGGTCCATGGGGGAAGAATAATGGGAAGCCCGGCTCGGGGCAAGGGGACTAGGCGCCCTCGAACCCGATCCTCTTGCGCGGCTCCTCAGGCTCCTGCATGAGCCGGGCGATGGCATCTAGCCCCCGCTGGATTAGCTGGGCGTGCTCCCCCCCCAATTCAACGCCGTGCTCGCAGAGAGTCTTCTCGATGTCAGAGAGGCGCCGGCCCACCTCGGCGTTGGCCTCGATGGCCTGGCGCAGACGGACGAAGGCGCGCATGATGGCGATGTTGACGGCGATGGCGCGCGGGCTGCGCAGGACGCTGGAGAGCATGGCGACGCCCTGTTCGGTAAAGGCATAGGAGGCCCAACGTTGGCCGCCCCAACTTGAGGTGCCAATTTGGCACCTCAAGATTTTAGGCTCGTCCGGGGTCACCTTGAACATGAAATCCTCGGGGAATCTCTCCCTATTTCTCTTGACTGCCCGATTTAGGGCTCCGGCTTCGACGCCATAGAGGCGAGCCAGGTCGCGATCCAAAATGACGCTCTTACCGCGCAAGATACGGATTAGGCCGGCGTAATCTCTGGGGAGCCCCACGAATACAAGTACGCACGAAGGCGTGATTTGGTTCCCTTTTCCAGCGGGGAATCATCTTGAGATGCCAATTTGGCATCTCAAGTTCTGCTTCTAATTTATGAGCTTTTTAACGATTTCTCCGTCTAAGGTGCCAAATTGGCACCTTAGGATTGCGTCCCGCCCCGCAGCTCCCGCTCGAGTTCGGCGACGCTGGGCAGGGCCGCCTCCAAGCCCGCTGGCAGGTCGCGGGTGAGCCGGAACGCCGACACGCCGATGGGCTTTCTGACGTCGCGCAGGGCGTATTCGGCGACGAGCCTGTTCTTGGAGCGGCACAGGACGAGACCGACGCTAGGCCGGTCCTCTTCGTGGCGCATAAGGTCGTCGACAGCCGACAGATAGAAGCTCATCTTCCCGGCATATTCGGGCTTGAAGGGCCTGTTCTTGAGTTCGATGACCACGAAGCAGCGGAGCTTCAGGTTGTAGAAGAGCAGGTCGATGTAGAAGTCGTCGCCGCCCACCTCGAGATGCACCTGCTGGCCGACGAAGGCGAAGCCGGCGCCCAGCTCCAGCAGGAACTTGCGCACATGGTCGACCAAGCCCCTTTCCACCTCCTTCTCGCGGGCGTCACCCGCCAAGGTGAGGAAATCGAAGGTGTAGGGGTCCTTCAGGGCCTGCTCGGCCAGGTCGGACTGGAGCGGCGGCAACGTGGATTTGAAGTTCGTCACGGCCTTGCCTTGGCGCTCATAGAGGCCGGACTCGATCTGGTGGACCAGGACGGCGCGGCTCCAACCGTGTTCAAGCGTCTTGCAGGCGTACCAGTCGCGAGCATCACGCCCCTTCAGCTTGAACAGGAGTTCGATGTTATGACCCCACGGAATCGATGCCATGGGCTGTGGCGGGCCCTCCACGGCCAATTCACTCACAGCCTGTGAGTGAATCGCAGATTCCTGCGAATACGCCAAAAAAAACGCGCGCATCTTCCATATGTTCCTTGAGGAAAAACCCCCCAGGCTTCCAAACTCCTGCTGGAGGTCCCGAGCCAGGCGCTCCACCACATGCTTCCCCCAGCCTTGGTGCCGCTGGCGTTCGGCGATGGCCCGCCCGATGTCCCAATAGAGGCTGATGAGCTCCCGGTTGCTCGCCAGAGCCGCCTTGACCCGGGCGCTCCGGATGCGTTCCTTGATGCCTTCGAGGACCTGGCGGTATCCGGCCGGCAGCGGGGAGGTTCCCATACAAGCTAGTACGCGCGAGGGGTCGATTTGGTTCCCTCGATGGAGCGGCCTTGAATCCCCGGCCCTCCTGTGGGACAATATCCCTGCGCATGATCGGGAAATCCAAGGGCCACCGCTACTGGAACAAGTTCTCCGCCTGGGCGGGGCACGAGGGGTTGGTGCACTCGGAGAGGCCCGAAGCCCTGCAGGAGTTCCTGGTCGACCCGGCGCGGGTCCCTGAGGATGCCCGGACCCAGGTGCAGACCCTCTTCGAGGGTTGGTTCCTGCTCGAGCGCAGGCTGACGCGCGCGCGGGCCACCCCGTTGGAGCTCTTCATCCGGACCCAGGAGCGCCGCCTCAAGGCTGCGGAGCTGGCCGTCTATCAGCGCTTCGCCGCCGAGCACCGCTTCGGCTTCTTCAAGGCCGAGAGCGTGGTCCGGGGCAAGGGCCTCGAGCTGCGCCAGCTGCCGGACGGCGGGCTCTTCCCGGTGGCGGACATAGCGGCTTCCGAGTCCATAGAGCCGGGCGCCGTCCTAATCACCCGGCTCGTGCCCTTCGAGGACCGTTGGCTCCTGGAGGGCGCGGTCGGGAGGTTCCCCGAGGAGGCCTCCTACGACCTTGACCGGCTCTTCGGAACGGGCGGCGGTGCGCTCAAGGCCGGGGAGCTCCGCCCCCGGAATGTCCTGCCCCTCTTCATGCCGAAGCTCGACTGGGAGAAAGAGGGCCTCCCGCGCGTCAAGGCGCGGGCCGCCATGCTGCTGCAGCGCTGGGGCGTGGCGGACCTGAGCGTCTCTGGCCTGGAAGGGGAGATTGCCGCCGCGCAAGAGCGCCGCGACCTCCCCGGCGTCGTCCTCAAGACGCTGGCCGGCCGGGCCCCGTCAAAAGCCGCGGCCGACGAGGCCCTCGAGCTCCTCCAGGCCTGGTGGAACCTGACCTTGCCGAAAAGCGGGGCGGAGCCCCCCCGCGGGCCCAAGGAGACGTCTCTCCTGCGCGACCTCCACCGCTTCGTCGCGGCCCGGCTCGGCCCCGCCGGCACGGAGGCGGCGGCCGAGCGCCTCGTCGCCGAGTGGCGCGACGCGCCCCAGGCGGAGCTGGGCGGGCGCACGCCGATGGAGATCATCGCCCTCGAGCGCAAGCTCCTGGGCAACCCCCGCACCGAGCTCGGGATCACGGTCATCCCCGAGGAGCTGGACCTGGGCCCCGAGGAGGAAGAGGCCGTCGAGCTGGCCAACCAGGCCACCGCCCGCCTCGTCAAAGGCGATGCAGCCGGGGCGCTCGAGCTCCTCGAGAAGGCCTATCCCTTGATGAAGGGCCGCGACGACGCCTTCCGCGTTCTGGGCAAGCTGGCCACGGCCAGCATGATGCTCGGCCGGCGCGAAGACGCCCTGCGCTGGCTGCGCGCGGCCCTGCGCGCCAACCCGGACTACGACAGCGCCCGCAACAACCTGGCCCTCCTGGAAAGCCTGAGCCCTGAGGAGTTCGCCGCCAAGCACCGCTCCGGCTTCTTCCGCAGGACCCAGGTCGTCAAGGGGTAGGGCGGCCCCGCAGCTCCCGCTCGAGCTCGGCAACGCTGGGCAGGGCCGCGCCCAAGCCCGCCGGCAGGTCGCGGGTGAGGCGGAAGGCCGAAACCCCGATGGGTTTTCTCATGTCGCGCAGGGCGTACTCGGCGACGAGCTTGTTCTTTGAGCGGCACAGGACGAGACCGACGCTAGGCCGGTCCTCTTCGTGGCGCATGAGGTCGTCGACAGCCGACAGATAGAAGCTCATCTTCCCGGCGTACTCGGGCTTGAAGGGCCCGTTCTTGAGCTCGATGACCACGAAGCAGCGGAGCTTCAGGTTGTAGAAGAGCAGGTCGATGTAGAAGTCATCGCCGCCTACCTCGAGATGCACCTGCTGGCCGACGAAGGCGAAGCCGGCGCCCAGCTCCAGCAGGAACTTGCGCACATGGTCGACCAGGCCCCGCTCCACCTCCTTCTCGCGGGCGTCGCCTGCGAGGGTCAGGAAGTCGAAGGTGTAGGGGTCTTTGAGGGCCTGCTCGGCCAGGTCGGACTGGAGCGGCGGCAAAGTGGCCTTGAAGTTGGTGACGGCCTTCCCCTGCCGTTCGTAGAGGCCTGAGTCGATTTGATGCTCCAAAACAGCACGCCCCCAACCGTATTCGAGGGCTTGCCGCGCATACCAAGAACGCCGTTCCACATCCTTGACCCTGTCCAGCAATACGCGATTGTGCCCCCACGGGATTTCTCCCACAAGCTGTGGGAGATTTGGACCGCGGTCACGCCAAGCAAGATAGAAGGCCCGCATATACCAGATGTTCTGCCTGGAGAATCCGCTGACCCCCGGGAACTCAGCTTGCAGGTCCCCGGCTAAGCGTTCTACGACAGATTTCCCCCATCCCTGCGCGCGCTGCCGCTCCACTATGGTCCGCCCGATGTCCCAATAGAGGCTGATGAGCTCCCGGTTGCTCGCCAGAGCCGCCTTGACCCGGGCGGTCCGGATGCGTTCCTTGATGCCTTCGAGGACCTGGCGGTAGCCGGCCGGCAGCGGGGAGGTTCCCATACAAGCTAGTACGCGCGAGGGGGTGATTTGGTTCCCTCAGCCGATGCTATCATCCCCCTCATGAGCCTCGACAAGCCGACGCGCCTATTCCTGGAGGGCAAGCAGGAGCAGGCCTTCTCGCTCTGCCTCAGGCGCCTGCGCGCCAACCCGCGCGACGGCAGCGGCACGCGCTTCATCTTGGCCGGCCTCTACGCCCGCGCCGGCCGCTGGCCCGAGCTCGAGCGCCTGCTGCGCCGCCCGACCTACAAAGGCTGGCACACCAGCTTCTGGTCCTACCCGCGCGCGCTGATGCTGTTCGCGACGAAGGGCCCTGCCGCCCCGTCCGCCCTGGAGGCTCTGGCCGCGGCCGTGTCGGACAACCCCCTGCTGCCCGGCTACATCCTGGGGAGGAAGGTCATCCCCGACCCTCTGCCGGAGCAGGATTGGTATTCTCCGGGAGAGGACTCCGAGGCCCTGCTCCTGGCCGCCCCGATGAAGGACGCCTTCGAGCGCGTGCCGGGCGCCTGCGCCTGGCTGGCCGCGCAAGTGGACTTCGGCGGTCCAGCCGGCACGGCCTGAACCGTCGGAACCGAGGCGTTGACGGCCCTGCGCTCAGGGCGGTGGGATGCGCGATTCGAGAGAGGAGATGCGCCTCTCGTGCGTATCGAGCGAGCGGCGATGCTCTCCGAGCACCGCGTCCTAGATCATCAGGCTGCGGCGGTTATCCGCAACCTCGCCGCTCGTGCGGTCCATGGCGGCGAGGAACCGGTCGACCTTCGCCGTAAGGGCGTCCATCGAGGCCTGTGAGGCCGTCAGGGTGAAGCGGCGGTCCATCTCGACGGCGAGACGGGCGATTGCGTCCCGAAGATCCTTGCGCCGCACCAGCGGATTGTCGATCTTGCGCGCCATAGGGGTATCTTACCTCCCTTGCTCTTGCTAGGCCAGGGACCAATGGCCCCTGCATACAAGTACGCGCGAGGGGTCGATTTGGTTCCCTCAATACCTCCCCTTCCCGGGTATGACGTGCCGGACCCCGCCGCGGGGGTCTTCCATGTCCCCGGGGCGGCGGGGTATGAGGTGGACGTGCAGGTGCATGACGGTCTGCCCGGCGGCCGCTCCGGCGTTGGCGCCGAGGTTGAAGCCGCGCACGGCCGGGTCTTTGGCCTCGATGCGCGCCTTCATGGCGAGGGCGAGGTCGTTGACGGCCTTGAGTTCGGGGTGGCTGAGCTCGAAGTAGGTCTCAACGTGCCTCCTCGTTATGAGCAGGGCGTGGTGCTGGGTGACGGGGTATTTGTCGTAGACGGCGAAGGCGAGGGGGTTCTCCTGGACGATGTCCCCCTTCCTGACCCGACAGAACGGGCAGCCCTCCCGGCGCAGGGCGGCGCGCTCCTTCTCCTTCCTAAAGTCGGTGTCGTCGCGCGCCCCCTTCATGCTGTTGCAGCGCCAGCACAGGGCCTGGAGGTTGGAGGGATGGTCGGTGCCGCCGTGCTTTCTGGGCAGGATGTGGTCGACTTCGAGGGCGCGGACGTTATGGCTGACGCCGCAGAGCTCGCAGTGGAACTGCGCGGCCTTGAGGACGGCGTAGCGGAGCTTCCCCGATATGTAGCCCAAAGACATCACGCGGGCCTTCCAGAGTTGGTCCTTTCGGGAGTCGATGTAGGCGTGCAGGCGCTGCTGGCAGAGCTCGATGAGGCCGTTGAGCTGGGCCTCATTGAGATCCTGATAGCCCTTGAGGACGTATTGGTTGTCGCGGCGTTCGACGATATGGTGATTGGAGAGGACTTTGCCGGGCATCTTTTTGGTGATTTCCTCGTAGTATTCGAGCTGGGATTCGTCGAATTTGAGGATTTCACGGGCGATGTCTTTGGAGGAGCGGAGGCCGTTGTTTTTAAGGAGGGAGATGAGCATGACGGGCTGGTAGATGTGGGACATGCGCATTTCGGTGGTGATGAAGCGACTTAGGCGGGAGAAGGACATGGTGAGGGTAGGGTAGGGCGGCGGGGGATTTATGTCAATGAGGCGTTTGCCCGGGCAATCCACATCTGTGTCCCCTAGGCAGAATATCCCGGCCCAGGTATACTCCGTAGGCGGGACCAATCCAATGCAACGCGCCTATTATTCCGATTCCATTAATGGATTTCTCAAGACCCCACCAGATGCAGTTCTAGGAGCCATAACAAAAGCCGACCCGTTCGGGTCCCAACCCTCGCAGGTGGCAGCTTGGATTGAGGAGATTCGGATCCTCCGGTGCACACTAGTACCTCGCGCGGGCTCCATCTTTTTTGAGTTCTCTATTCCGCGCATGGGCCGTCGCATCGACGTCGCGTTGGTAATCGGGCCCGTCATTCTTGTTTTGGAATTCAAGGTCGGGGAAGAGTCTTCCCCAGCATACGCCATTGATCAGGTAACCGACTACGCATTGGACCTGAAGAATTTTCACGAAACCAGCCATTCCCCTTACATCGTTCCCATTCTAATTCCGACCGAGGCGAAGGATTTGACTTACCGAATCGCCCCTACTCCGCACGGGGACAGATTGCTGCACCCTATTTCGATTTCTCCCACGCAACTCAAAGAAGCAATACCAAAGATATTGGCGTTTACTAAGGGGGATGCTGTTGATCACGCGACCTGGGAGCAAGGACGTTATTCTCCCACCCCGACGATTATAGAAGCGGCCTTAGCACTCTACGCCAATCACTCGGTTGCCGACATTACTCGGAACGATGCCGGTAGCACCAACCTTAAAACAACATCGGATGCAATTTCTCAAGTCATTTCCGACTCACGAGAGCATGGCCGCAAGTCGATCTGCTTTGTCACTGGCGTACCGGGGGCCGGGAAGACGCTAGTTGGGCTGGATGTCGCAACCAGGCACATAGACAAGAAGAGCGCACTACACAGCGTGTTCCTATCGGGGAATGGGCCACTGGTCGCCATCCTCCGGGAGGCATTGGCGCGAGACAAGGTCTCCCGAGAGTCGCTCAAAGGCATTAAGATCAAGAAGGGCGAGGCCCGGAGTGAAGTTCAGATGTTCATTCAAAATGTCCATCATTTTCGCGACGATTGCCTCCAAGACACGACCAAGCCCCCCGTAGAACATGTCGCCCTCTTCGATGAGGCTCAGCGAGCCTGGAACCGCGACAAGACTGTCGACTTCATGTGCCGAAAGAAGAAGGTCCAGGGCTTCGATCAATCGGAGCCAGAATTCCTGGCTCATGACGGGATACTGTGGGTAGGAAATAGCGTGTAAAACGAAACATCTGATGCGGTAACTTCTTGTTGCTTAGGACAAGGAGGCCGCACCAGATGCAAGAAGATTGTCTCACAGGGTTGCTTGGAATTCAAGGGT
>JACRDU010000013.1 GCA_016218495.1 Elusimicrobiota bacterium | reverse complement strand
CCTGGGGCCAAAGAGGAAGAAGCTGTCTTGTGGGGCCTGAAAATATCTCCTTACAGGGTCCATAAGTGCTTCCGATTTGGCGATACAAGGGCAATTATATCCCAAGACCTTCATCGTGTCAATCCGCCCCCTGAGCGGCATCCTTGAACCCTCGGCTCGATTGATTGGAGAATTGTCATACTGAGGGATGCCCATGAACACCGCGCTGATTTTCGCCGTCGCGCTGGCCCAGGCCGGCCACGCGTTCCAGATGCCGTTCGGCTCCGACAAGGGCGGGGTGGACCCGTGGGAGAAGGCCGGCTTCAGCTCCGAAGAGGCCGAGGCCTGCAAGAAGGCCGACTTGAAGCCCAGCGCGGCCTCGTCGTGGCGCGAGGCCGGGTTCGACTGCCCGCAGGCCAAGGAATGGGACGCCAAGGGCTGGCGCTCGGGCGGCGCCCGGGAGTGGCGCGAGGCCGGCTTCACGCCGGCGACGGCCGCGGAATGGAAGGCCGCCCGCTGCGGCGCCGGCGAGGCCCGGAAGCTCGTAGACGCCGGGATGAAGCCGGCCGAGCTCGAGGCCTGGAGCAAGCTCCGCTTCAACCGCGAGGACGCCGCCCGCTGGAAGAAGGCCGGGCTCGCCCCCGCCTCCGCCCTGGAATGGCGCAAAGCCAAGTTCGGCCCCGAGGACGCCGGACGCCTCGCCGACGCGGGGCTGGACATAGCGGGGACCATGCAGTGGAAGGAGCTGGATTTCTCGCTCTCCGACATCCCGAGCTACGCCAAGGCGGGAATCTCGCTCGCCCAGGCCAGGAACTGGAGGCTGACGGGCTTCAAGCTCGACGACGCGCTCCGGTTCCATAAGGCCAGGATCACCCCGGCCGAGGCCGAGCTCTGGGACAAGGACGCGTTCAACCCCGAGGACGCCGCGGCCTGGAAGCTGGCCGGGCTCGACCATGAGGGGGCCAAGAAGTGGCGCGGCCAGGGCTTCGATTCGGAGAGGGCCCGCGAGCTCCATGGGCTCGGCCTCGACCTGCCCACCATCGAGGAGTGGAAGGCGGCCGGCTTCCCGCTGGAGACCGCCGTGCTCTGGCGCAAGGCCGGCTTCAGCCTGACGGGGGCGACGGCCTGGAAGCAGGCCGGCTTCACCCTGGACATGGCCGGGGCCTGGGGCCAGGCCGGCTTTGATTCCGCCTCCACGGCCGGGGAATGGAGCGCGGCGGGCTTCGCGCTGGAGCCGGCGGCGGCGTGGAAGGGGGCCGGTTTCTCGGCGGCCGACGCCGTCTCCCTGACCAAGGCCGGGTTCTCCCTGGAGAACGCCGCGGCCTGGAGCAAGGCCGGGTTCTCCTCCGCCGACGTGCTGGTGCTCACCAAGTCGGGGTTCTCCTTGGAGGCCGCTTCGCAGTGGGGCAAGGCGGGCTTCGCCGCCGCGGACGCGGCCGCCTGGTCCAAGGCGGGCTTCGGCGTCGAGGACGCCGGCGTCTTCGCGCGAGGGGGGATGGACCCCGAGACCGCCCTGGCCTGGAAGCGCGGGGGCTTCGCCCCGGTCGACGCCGTGCATTGGGCGCGGGAGAAGGGCTACGCCCTCGAGAGGGCCAGGGCCTACCGCGCCGCGCCGAAGGCCGAGAAGCTGCGCTTCCTGGTGGAGGACCTCAAGCCCGATACCGGCAACGCCGCCTTGCGCATGGAGATCATCAAGCTGGGCCTGTCGCTCGACGCGCCGCCCTCCGTCCCGGACGACGCGAAGCGCTTCATGGTCCGCGGCGTGGAGGGGGTCAAGGACGCCACCAACGAGGGCGAGTTCCGCTCGGTGGCGGCGGAGTTCCAGAACGCCGCCGACACCGCTCCCTGGTGGTCCAAGGCCTATTACAACCTGGCCCTGGCCCAGGACAAGGCCGGGCTCCACGCCGAAGCCGTCGAGAGCATGAAGCTCTATCTCTGTGCCGAGCCGGACGCCCCGGACATGGAACAGGCCAAGGAGCTCATGTTCAAGATGGAGTACCGGCGCGACCGGGCGGCGCGGCGCTAGGCGCCCATGACCGGGCGGGCGCTCGCCGTCCTGCTGGCCGCCCTGCCGGCGCCGGCCGTCGCGCAGAGCATGGCCGACATCATCGCCGGCGAGGTCTTGAAGGGCATCGCCAACGGCATCTCGACGGCCATCAAGGAGGCCCCCGGCAGGCAGGCGCTGGCCCAGGCGCGCGCCGAGGCGGAGGCCCTGGAGTCGGCCAACTCCCAGCTCGAGCAGCGCATCCGGGAGCTCGACTCGGCCAACAAGGAAGTCGAGGAAGAGACCGCCGAGCTGGAGCGCCAGCTGGAACAGGAGGAGGCCGAGTGGGCGGAGCTGGAGCGTCTGAGGAACCTGAAGGAGAAGAAGTGCGAGCTCCTTGAAGACCTCAAGCCCCTGGCCAGGACCTCCGAGGCCCCGGAGTTCAAGGGGGTTTCCGACCGCAAGGAAGGCCTCCCGCTGCCGGCCGAACCGGCCTTCAAGGGCGTGACGGAGCCGCCCAAGCCTCCCAAGGCGCGGGCTCCCTAGCATGGGGCGCTCCTGGCCGGGCGTCGCCTTGCTCCTGCTGCCCCTGCAGGCCTTGGCGCAATGCTCGTCGACTTGGCAATGCCCCGGCGAGGGCTCGGGGACGACGCACAGCTTCTCCAGCATGTCGGAATGCGAGGCCAA
The DNA here is from genome assembly GCA_016218495.1 of Elusimicrobiota bacterium. Classification (GTDB taxonomy): domain Bacteria; phylum Elusimicrobiota; class Elusimicrobia; order UBA1565; family UBA1565; genus SCTT01. The sequence continues at coordinate 834 of JACRDU010000013.1, read as the reverse complement.
GGTGCAGGAGGCGTTCTTCGCCTGGAAGCACCTGGGGGGCGGGGGCTGCACCGCCACCGCCTGCTCCTGCGGCTCCGCGGGGTCGTCGAGCGGGGGGGGCGAGGCCGCGGCCGCCGCCGCGCAGGCGCGGGAGTATGTGAACCAGCTGGAGAGCCAGAACGCCGAGCTCCGGGGGCGCGTGCAGGCCTTGGAAGGGCGCAAGGAGGAGCTGACGCGCAAGAAGCAGTCTGTGGAGGAGAGGAAGCGCTCGCGCGAGGCCGAGTGGCGGGAGCGCCAGAGGCTCTGGGACTTGAAGGACGCCAAGGACGAGCTCGGCAAGAACCTCAAGGTCGGGCAGGGCGGCGGGCTGGACATCCGCTTCAAGGACTTCATCGCCGAAGCCGAGAACAACCGGCGCTGGGAGAAGCACCGCCATGCGGCCCTGGCGCTGCAGCGCGAGGCGACGGCGAAGAACCCGGCCAACAAGGAGAACGAGACCTGGTGCAAACTGAACACTTTGCTCGCCCCGGGGCCGGAGCGCGCCGAGGCTTGGGACCGGCGCTGCGACCCGGGCCGGAAGGTCCCGCCTTATTCGGCTGCGGCCCCCAGGCTGGAGCCGGCGTTCAAGGCCGGGTCCGAGGCCGGGGCTCCGAAGGCGTCGGAGCCCCCTCGGAGCGTCGCGGCGCAGAGCGGGCCCGAGAAGGCCGCCCTCCAGGCCGAATTCAAGCTGCCCGACCCGGAGCCGGCTCCTCCCGCCGAGCCTGAGGCTCCCACGACGGCCGCCGCGGCCGAGCCGGCCCCTGAGGAGCCTTCCGAGGGCGGGCTACCAGGGGAGGTCGGAGACATCTCGGCCCT
>JACRDU010000063.1 GCA_016218495.1 Elusimicrobiota bacterium | reverse complement strand
GCACAACGAGCTCTGCGTCCAAGCACGGCAGTCCATCGCCTATCTTCAACGGCAACGGCAAACAAAAACGACACTTGGAAAAGAAACGGCACGACAACGACCCTATGGATTGGGGGACATTCTTACGTGAGTTGACACGGACGCCCCCGTCGTCTCGACGAAGAAGGCAGTGCGGCCTCCGGACAGGTCTGCGGCTCGACGGAGGGCTAAGCCCGCCTTCCGCGCGGCTTCGTCCAGCGCTACGCGGTCCGGTCCGGAACAGAGTACGACGACGGATGGCGCGGAGAAAGCGGCTTCGGCTAGTGCGGGGTAGCGTCCGCAGGTCGCCAGGGCGGCATCGAACGGTCCGTGCTGCATCCAGGCCGCTGGTCCTGAGGCGATGAGGGGAGGCAGCCACTCGCTCAGGCTCCGGTCCACGGAGTCTGTGGGAAGGACCCAGAATCCAGCGGAGAGGAGGGCTTCGCTCAGCAGGCCGTCTCCCGAGCCCAGGTGGAGGATCCGTCCTCCAGCGGGCAGGAGCGGCGCCAGCGCGGAGGCGTCCGCCCGCGCACGACGGCGCGCCGGCCATGCGAGGATGGCTCCGACCAGGGGCAGTCGCCTCGGGGAAGGGCCTAGGATGTCGAGCACGAGCACGAAGAGGGACACCGCCAGGGCGGCACGGGGGAGCAGCGGGCCTGCCGCCGAATAGGGGGTCCGCCCAGGGAGGAGAACCACCGAGGCCTTCAGCAGCCCCCTTTGCCCGCAGGGCAGCGAAGAGACGACGCGTCCGACGGGGTCCACGATGGCGCTGATCCCCATGTTGGCTGCGCGCACTACCGACTTCCTCGTCTCGACGGCGCGCAAAGAACTGTATTCAAGATGCTGTTGAGGGGCTGAGCCGGAGAACCAGATTTCATTGGTGATGTTGAGCAGCAGGTCCGCGCTGGCGGCGGCGAACTCCCGGGCGAGGTCGGGCGAGAAGTCCTCATAGCAGACGAGAACGCCTAGACGGGTCCCCCCCCCGGTGACCATCGGCAGCGGTTCCCGGGGGCCGTTCGAGAGCCTGTCTATCTGTGAGAATCTGCGCCCAAGGCCCCCGAAGAACTCAGGGTGCGGAATGTACTCCCCGAATGGGAATAGGAGGCGCTTGCGGTAGATCCCGCGGACTTCCTTGGAAGCTCCGGCCAGGACCGCCGTGTTGTATCGTCGAGAGCGCATGCGCCCCGGAAGCCGGCCCGGCGTCAGGAGGTGTTCCCTCGTTCCCAGCAACGTCTCCACCGGGGCCGGGAGGTCCGAAGCCAGGCGGTCTGAGAACGCCTTCATCCCCCCTGGAACCTCGGGGTCTTCCTGCAGGGTGCGGCCGTAGGCGGACTCAGGCCAGACGACCAGTTCCGCAGGCGTCCCGGTCAGGGCCGCGGCGGTCAGCCCTGCGTAGACGGAATGCTTCTCCGGTTCGAAGCCCGGGTGGGGGCCGGCCTTATTGGGGACCAACCCCTGCAGGGCGGCGACCACGAGGGTGCGGCCATCGGCACGGGCCGCGGCGCCCGCGGCGTCGACTGCGGCAATGCGGGCGAGACCGTAACCTTCGTTGACAAGGACGGCGGCGGCGGCGCAGGCGACGAGCATCCGGCCGCGCTGGCTGTCTCCGCCTCCCAGCGCCAGAGCGAGCGCCGCGTTGAAGGACATGACGAGCCAGGAGACGACCGCCGGCCCCCCGAGCTCGGCCGACTGGATGAGCGGCAGGTGGAAGACCTGGGTCTTGGCGAAGGTGACCGGGAACAGAGAGGGCGCGAATCCCTCCATCGCCACCAGCGCGGCGGGAGCGGCCAGAAGCAGGGCGGTGTCGGGACGAAGGCCGAAGCGGCCGAGGACGGAGGGGGCGGCCGCGCAGGCCGCGCCCAATCCTGTCGCTGCGAAGCCGTGGGCCACGGCCGCGACGAAAAAGGCGGCCCAGGCCGAAACAGGCGGCAGTCCGAAGAAGCGCCCGAGGGAGTCCGGCAGCCAGCACATCCCCACGCCCCATGCCGCGGTCCCGAAGACCCATCCCTTGAGGGACGCGGTCCCCATCCCATCGCCTCTGCAGGAGAGCAACAGCGGGACGAACCCTACCCAGGCCAGGAGGCCCCAGGCACCGGGATGGTAGGAGAGCCCGATGACGGCGCCGGAGGCTGCCATGAGCAGCGCCTGCGCCGGCCCGAAGGCCGGCCGGGATGCGGGGGCGGAGGCGCTCACCTCGCGCGGACCTGCAAGGAGGTAGCGCCAACCGCCCCACAGGACCGTGCGACAGCTCAAAGACGAGACGGTGTCCGCGGCATGCACGAGGGGCAGCAGTGGGGCGGCGGCCGCCGCCCCGAGCCAGGCTGGGGCGCGTCGCCGGCGGGGTAGGTCTGGGAAGCGTTCGTCGTGATGCTTCTCCAGCCCCCACATCGTGATGGCCAAAGCGGCCGTGTCGAGCGAGGCCATCCAGGCAGCCAACTCCCACGCGCCCGCCGCCCCCGCGCGGGCATAGAGATAGATGCGCAAGGCGGTCAAGAGGACGGCGGCCGCCCAGAGGCTGGGACGCAGGATGCGGAAGTAGAGCATCCATTTCCCGGTGCCTCGCAGGAGCTGTTCCAGGCCGCCCCCTCCCAGCGAGACCGGGGCGGCCTTCGGGACGAACAGGACCCGGCGGCCGGAGGCCCTCACCGCGTGCGCCAGCGGGAAGTCGGTGGCGATTGAGCGTATCCAGAGCCTCCCCACATCCATAGAGCGGAAGTCCTCTCGGCGCAGCGCCAGCGAGTTTCCTGAAGGGGATCCGGTAAGCTCGAGCCATGGAAGCCCGGCGGCTTCCCATGCGTGCTGGAGGAGCGCCACCAGTCCCGGACGGGAAGCCAGGTGGACGACGCCGTGGGCCGTCGCCAGTCCCACGGTGGGGTCTTCGAGCGCCCGGACGAGCATCGAGAGCCAGCGGGGATGGAAGAGCTGGTCCGAGTCCGCGAAGACGAGTACCTCGGGGGCGGGGCCTAGGCGCTCGATCGCATAGAGGAGGTTGAGAATCTTCTCACTGCAGGTTTCGGGGACGGCCTCGGAGCACCATAGCGTAGCCTCCGCGGCATGCCGCCCGGTGATGGCGGCTTCGGCCAGGGGCCAGGCGGGATCGTCCCTACTCGGCACGACGATGTGGAGTTCGTAGGCCGCGGGATAGTCTTGGCAGAGCAGAGACGCCAGGCTGCGCGAGAGAGCCGGGGAGGCTCCTTTTGCGGCCACGATGACGGCGGCGCGCTGGCGGCCCCCTCCCGCGTCTCCTCCTGGGGCGCGTGCCCGGCGCAGGCGCAGCGCGGAGGCCGCGATGTTGGCCGCGCCCGCGGCGGCCGCCGCCACCGCTAAGTCTGTCAGATTCGGGGTGTTGAGCACTGGAGCGTGTCCTTTATATCAAACGGCGCTCCAAGTTCACACACTTTGCGAAGTAGGCCCCCGACGGATTGCTCAGGCCCCGCGGGGGCCCTCGCGGGCTCGGGGCTACCCGCCCCGAGCGGGAGGCTTGAACGCCTCACGTCAGCACCTCGAACCGTCCAGGACTGGG
>JACRDU010000015.1 GCA_016218495.1 Elusimicrobiota bacterium | reverse complement strand
TTGAACTCGGCCGAGGCGTCGACGAGGCCCTTGAGGAAGGCCTTCTTCCAATCGGGGTTCGACCAGGCCCAGCGCGGCGCTGGAGGGCGCGGCGCATCGGGCTTGAGGTCCAGCCGGTTTCTGAAGTCCTCGAGGCCGGCGACGGGCAGGCGGGCCTCCTGGCAGGCATGGTCCTCGCTCATCGACAGGGTCGCCTTGACCCCGAAGAGGTCCTGGCACAGGGCGGCCCAGGTGGCCGCGTAGTTCTGCCCGATGCGCTTGTCGGCCGCCACAACCAGGACGTCGCCGTCCCGGCGGCCCAGGGCGATGGTCGCCCCGGCCCAATAGGCGGCTTCCTCGGAGAGCTTGGGAAGGCGCGGTCCCGCGGCGGGACGCGGGGCGGGGGCGCGCTCCGGACGGGGGGCCTTCGGCTGCCGGGGCTCCGAGCCGCGGCGTCCCCGCCGGGCCCCGCGCTCCTTGCGGGCGGGCCGGTCGGACGGGGCGGGGGCGGCGGCGGGTTCGGGGGCCTTGGCGGGGCGCAGCGGCTCGTACTCCCGCCCGCCGGACTCGTGGCCGGCGTCGCGGCGGCTTTCGCGCCGGGGCTCCTTGCGCTCCTGGTCGCGGCCGGCCCCGCCGACGGGGCCGGGGTGGGAGGGCATGCGCGCGGCGGGGCGCCGCGGGGCCGAGTTCGGGACGATCTGCTGGTATTCCCGGCGCAGCTCGGTCACCGAGGGCATCTCGACCCCGAACTCGGAGGCGAGGCGCTGGAGGGCGATGTAGGGGATGTTCGCGGTCCCGTTGACCCAGTCCTGCAGGGTGGAGACCGGGACGCCCACCGTCTTGGCGACACGGTCCATGTTCCCGCCGACCTTGCGGCGGATATCAGAGAAGAAGGACTCCCGGTCGCCCTCTTTGAGCACGGCGCAGGTGACGGGGAGGAGCTCTTCGCGGCTTCTTAAAATTCCCATAGAATGCCCTATTCTACCATTTCATGCGGGGGGGCGGCGGGGTCAGTGGCCGTGCCCGTCGTCAGGGCCGTGGGCGTGGGCGAAGGGGTCTTCCGCCCGGTCCTGGTAGCCCAGGTTCGCCACGAGCCCGTCCCAATCGCCCTTCTCTCCGTACCATGAGATCTTGGCCAGGTGGGTCAGGTAGTCGCAGACCAGCTTCGGCGCCATCGTGTCGGGCCGGCAGAAGTTCACGCGGGCCCAGGCCAGCTTCTGCCCTTTCGGGTCGACCAGGCGCAGGTACTTGAACTCGGTCTCGAAGGCCTGCTTCTCGCCCTTCTTGACCTCCTTGGCGTTGAGCTCCCCTTTGGCGTGGTCGCGCGCATGGGCCGATTCGTGGATGGCCGTGGCGGCGGCGAACTCGTCGCCGAGCCAGCGCTGGATGGACTTGAAATGCTTGTTGAAGACGATGCCGATGGCCGCGGTCTTGGTGTACAGGTAGGCCCCGAGGGTCCCCTTCCCCAGCTGGTCCTCGTCGTCGTACTTGGCCATGCCGTCGCTGGCCAGCGCCCGTCCGCTGTGCCAGGCGTCGACGAGGTCGGGGGCCGGCGGCGGGGCCGCGTTCGTGTTGAACTTCGCGGCGGCGATGGTGTTGCCGGAGCGGTCGATGAGGCCGGAGACCGAGTCCTCGCTGGAGGTGTCGGGCTTCTCCCAGCCGCGCAGTTCGACCCCGCCGATGGCGGCGGCCTCGGGGCGCAGGATCCCCCCGAACAGGGCCTCGGCCCGGCCGTGGAGCTCGGCCCTGGAGGTGGCCGGGTTCGACAGGGCGTCCTGGAGCTTGTCCGTCTCCACCTCGATGGCGCCCACCGGGCCGGTCTCGATGGCGGCGGAAGGGGGCGGCACCGGGGCGGTGTACTCGACCCCGGGGTCGGCCAGGGCGGCCGACGCCAGCAGGGCCGCTAAGCAGAGGACATTCGTCATCACGGTCATTGTAGGGGTTGTCCGCAGGTCGTAAATGAGCCCTGGGGCCCAGGCGGGCCTGGGCCTTTGGGCCTAGTTCACCTTATAAGGGAGGGTCGGATAGAGGTCTTGCAGGGCCTTGGCTTCCAGGCGCGCTCCGCGCATGGCCGACACCGCCTGGACGACGGCCTGGCAGGAGTTCATATTGGTGACGATGGGGACCCCGAAATCCAGGGAGGTGCGTCGGATGTTGAAGCCGTCCGCCCGGGCCTTGCGGCCCGAGGGCGTGTTGATGACCAGGGCCAGGTTGCGCTGCTTGATGAGGTCGACGACGTCCGGCTTGCCTTCCCCGAGCTTGTAGACCGTCTTGGCCGCGATGCCGTGGCGGGCCAGGAAGGAGTGGGTGTTGCGGGTCGCCACGAGCTCGAAGCCCAGCTGGCGCAGCTGTCCGGCCACTGCCAGGAGGTGGGGTTTGTCCTCGTCGCGCACGCTGATGAAGACCAGGCCGGAGACCGGCAAGGGCTGGCCGGAGGCCGATTGGCTCTTGGCGAAAGAGCGGGGGAAGTCGTGGTCGATGCCCATGACCTCGCCGGTGGACTTCATCTCGGGCCCCAGCATCGGGTCGATGCCCGGGAACTTGATGAAGGGAAGGACGACCTCCTTGGTCGCCGTATAGGGGAGCTCGGGCAGGCCGTTCTTGATGAGGTCGGCGGGCAGCAGGCTCTTCAGGCGCTCGCCCGCGATGGCCTTGGCGGCGAGCTTGGCCAGCGGGAGCCCCGTGGCCTTGCTGACGAAGGGGACGGTCCGCGAGGCACGGGGGTTCGCCTCGAGCAGGTAGAGGACCCCGTCCTTGATGGCGAACTGGAGGTTCATCATCCCGACGACCTTGAGCTCCCGCGCGAGGCGGCGGGTCGCCGTCTTGATGCGCTCGACCATGTCGGGCGTGATGGAGTGGGGCGGGAGGGTGCAGGCCGAGTCCCCGGAGTGGACCCCGGCCTCTTCTATGTGCTCCATGACCCCGGCGACGAACACGGCTTTGCCGTCGCAGACGGCGTCGACGTCCACCTCGGTGGCGTCCGAGAGGAAGCGGTCGATGAAGAGCTCGGGGTGCTCCGAAGCCGCGAAGGCCTTCGCGGCGTAGGCGCGCAGTCCCGTGTCGTCGTAGACGACCTCCATCGCCCGGCCGCCGAGGACGTAGCTGGGGCGGACGATGACCGGATATCCTATGCGGCGCGCCGCCGCGAGGGCTTCTTTCAGGTTGCGTGAGGCCCCGAAGGGAGGGGCGGCGATGCCGAGCTTCTTGAGCACGGCCCCGAAGCGCTTGCGGTCCTCGGCGATGTCGGTGGACTTGGGGCTGGTGCCCAGGATGCGCACCCCGGCGTCGGAGAGGCGCTTGGTCAGGTTCAGCGGCGTCTGCCCGCCGAACTGGACGATGACGCCCCAGGGCTTCTCGTTCTCGAGCACCCCCATGACGTCTTCGAAGGTCAGCGGCTCGAAGTAGAGGCGGTCGGAGATGTCGTAGTCGGTGGACACCGTCTCCGGGTTGCAGTTGATCATCACCGTCTCGAAGCCGAGCTCCCTCAGGGCCTGCACGGCGTGCACGCAGGCGTAGTCGAACTCGATGCCCTGGCCGATGCGGTTGGGGCCGGAGCCCAGGATGGCGATCTTCTTGCGGTCCGCCTTGCGGGCCGGGGGGACCTCGGATTCGCCGTCGTAGGTGGAGTAGTAGTACGGGGTGAAGGCCTCGAACTCGGCGGCGCAGGTGTCGACGAGCTTGTAGGACGGCAGGACGCCCAGGCGTTTGCGCAGCGCGCGGACCTCCGGCTCCTTGCGGCCGGTGAGGCGCGCGATCTGCTTGTCGGAGAAACCCTGCCGCTTGGCCTCCCGAAGGAGCGCGGGGTCGAGGGGCCCGGCGGCGATGCGCTCCTCGGCGTCGAGGAGCTCGCGCATCTGGTCGAGGAACCAGGCGTCGATGCCGGTGATGCGCTGGAGCTCGGCCGGGGAGAGGCCCCGCTTGAGGGCCTCGCGGACCACGAGCAGGCGGTCCGAGTAGGCTATGGAGAGCTTGCGCAGCAGGGTCTCCTCGTCCCAGGAGGCGCAGTCGGGATGGTCCTCGAAGCCGGCGCGGCCGGTTTCGAGGCCGCGCAGGGCCTTCTGGAAGGACTCCCGGAACGTCCTCCCGCAGGCCATGACCTCGCCGACGGACTTCATCGCCGTGTCGAGCGGGAACTCGCGGCCGAACTTCTCGAAAGCGAAGCGGGGCACCTTGGTCACCACGTAGTCGATGGAGGGCTCGAAGCAGGCCGGGGTCTTCTTGGTGATGTCGTTGGAGATCTCGTCGAGGGTGTAGCCGACGGCCAGCTTCGCGGCGAACTTGGCGATCGGGAATCCGGTGGCCTTCGAGGCCAGCGCCGAGGAGCGCGACACGCGCGGGTTGATCTCGATGATGGTGCGGCGTCCGGTGCGCGGGTCGACGGCGAATTGGACGTTGCAGCCGCCGGTCGACACTCCGATGGCGCTGATGGCGCGCCGGGCCTCGTCGCGCATGGCCTGGTACTGGCGGTCGGTCAGCGTCTGGGCGGGGGCGACGGTGATCGAGTCCCCGGTGTGCACGCCCATGGGGTCGATGTTCTCGATCGAGCAGACGACGACGAAGTTGTCCTTGGCGTCGCGCATCACCTCGAGCTCGTACTCCTTCCAGCCGATGACCGACTCCTCGAGCAGGACCTTCTTGACGGGGCTGGCGTCGAGGGCCGAGTGCACGCGGGCGCGCAGGTCGTCGAGGTTGTAGGCCACCCCGCCGCCCGTCCCGCCCAGCGTGAACGAGGGGCGCACGATGATGGGGAAGCCCAGCTCGCGCGCGGCCTGTTGGAGCTCGGAGAGGTCGGAGAGGACCCGGCTCTTGGGCAGGTCCAGGCCGATCTCGAGCATCGTCGTCTTGAAGAGCTGCCGGTCCTCGGCCTTCTGGATGGCCTTGAGCGGGGCGCCGATGAGCTCCACCCCGTAGCGCTCGAGCACCCCGCGCTCGGCCAGGGCCACGGCCAGGTTGAGGGCGGTCTGGCCGCCCAAGGTGGGCAGGAGGGCCTCCGGGCGCTCCTTGGCGATGATGGCCTCGAGCGTCTCCGGCGTCAGCGGCTCGATGTAGGTGCGGTCCGAGAGCGCCGGGTCGGTCATGATGGTGGCGGGGTTCGAGTTGACGAGGATGAGGCGGTAGCCGTCCTCGCGCAGGGCCTTGAGCCCCTGGGTTCCGGAATAGTCGAACTCGCAGGCCTGCCCGATGACGATGGGGCCCGAGCCTACGACCAGGATGGTCTTGATGTCGGTGCGTTTGGGCATCAGCCGCGCGGCTCCCGGGCGGCGGGCTTGGCCCCGATGCGGTCCTGGAGCATCTGCGCGAAGCGCCCGAAGAGGTAGCGGGAGTCGTGCGGCCCGGCCGCCGCCTCGGGGTGGTATTGGACCGAGAACAGTGGCTGGCCCGAATGGGCCAGGCCCTCCGAGGTCCCGTCGTTGAGGTTGACGTGGGTGGTGCGCACCGCGTCCGGCAGGCTCTCCAGGTCGACGCAGAAGCCGTGGTTCTGCGAGGTGATCTCGACCTTCCCGGTGGCCAAGTCCTTGACCGGGTGGTTCGAGCCGTGGTGTCCGAACTTGAGCTTGAAGGTGCGCCCGCCCAGCGCCAGCCCGAGGAGCTGGTGCCCCAGGCAGATGCCGAACAGCGGGACCCGCGCGGCGATGAGCGCCTTGATGGCCGCTATAGGCTCCTTCAGCGGCTCGGGGTCGCCGGGGCCGTTGGAGAGGAGGACCCCGTCGGGCTTGAGGCCCAGGACGGAATCGGCCCCGGTCAGGGCCCCGACGACGCTCACGCGGCAGCCCAGCGAGACCAGGCTGCGCAGGATGCCGCGCTTGACCCCGAAGTCCATGACCACAACGTGCGGCTTGCGCGAGAACGGGTGCGGCCAGCCCGGGACGGCGTCGGGGAGCGGCTCGTCGAAGGCGTACGAGGCCTCGCAGGTGACCCGGCTGGCCAGGTCCAGCCCCGCCATCGACGGGGAGGCCCGCACCTTGCGCAGCAGGCTCTTGGGGTCGAGGTCGGTGGTGGAGATGCCGCCGCGCATCGCCCCTTTGTCGCGCAGGCGGCGCGTCAGCGCGCGCGTGTCGACGCCCTCGATGGCCGGGACCGCGGCGTGCTCGAGCAGGTTGGGGACGGACTCGACGGACTCCCAGTTGGAGGGGTGGCGGCACATCTCGCGCACGACGAAACCTTCCAGGAACGGCCGGCGCGACTCGTGGTCGGCGGCCGTGATCCCGTAGTTCCCGATCATTGGGGTTGTCATCACGACGATCTGGCCGCAGTAGGACGGGTCTGTGAGGACTTCTTGGTAGCCGGTCAGAGCGGTGTTGAAGACCAGCTCGCCGAAGCGTTCGCCGGGGGCGCCGCAGGAGCGGCCGGAAAAAACAGTCCCGTCCTCGAGCACGAGCAGGGCGGGCGTTTCCCCCATCGGGACGTCAGCTTAACAAAAAAAGGGGCGCCTAGTCTTCCTTCGCCCCGATGCCGTAGAGCCCGGGGCTGCGCTTGAGGACGTAGTCGTAGGCGGAGTGAGGCATCAGCGCGTGCTGCCCGTCGCGCACCAGCGTGGACGAGGCGTCGAAGGACATGTTGGGGAGGAAATGGACCTCGACCGATGTGGGGACGTGCGCGTCCATCCCCTCGCGCGCGATGAAGGCGGCCTCCACCCGGTGGTTGACCGGGTCGTGCCCGGACGCGGCGTCCTTGAGGCGCTTCTCGATCTTGGGCAGGGTGTCATCGCCGCCGTTCTTGTCCTTGAGCCGGTAGTGGTCTCCGCCCACCAGGTAGAAGGCCTTCATGCGCTGGCGCTTGTTGAGCGCCAGCATCTGGAAGATGTTCGTCTCTCCGTCGTAGGTCGTCCCGACGGCGATCGCGGAATACTCGAAGAGCGGCGCGAACTGGTCTAGGACCGCCTGCCCCATCGGATGCCGGAAGGAGACGGGCGTCATGCTGGGCTTGCGCGGGTCGTCGCCGGCGAGGACATAGACGACCTTGTCGAGGCGGAAGGCGGCCATCGCGCGCAGGCCGATGAGCAGGTGCGCCCACTGGAAGGGGTCGGCGGCCACCGGGTAGACGCCGACGCGCAGCTCGCGGCCCTGGACCGCCGGCGCCTTGTCGTCCGGGGAGGAGCGGATGTCGGCGCGCGGGTCGATCTCCCCGCGGGCCATGAGCGTCTCGATCTCGCCGAGCAGGGCCCGGCCTTCCGCGCGCACGACCTCGAGCAGGGCCTTGTCCCGCGGGGCGAGCGCCTCCATGGCGTCGAGCTGGGCGTCGAAGCGGGCCCGCAGCCCGCCGGCGATGCGCCGCCTTTCGCCTTCGGGGACGACGGAGTTGCCTTCCGCCGCCTCGTCGCGCTTGCCGTCGAAGAGGCGTTCGAGGGCGCGAAGGGACGCGTCGAGCCCGCCGCCTTGCTCGGGGGCCGCGCGTCCGGCGGCGACCGCGGCCTGCGCCGCGGGGACGGAGCCGTCGAGGGCCGGGACCGGGGCCAGGCCGGGAGGGGCCGGCTGCGCCGTCGCGGCCGCGGCCGCACCAGGGATGGCGGCCGCCGGCAGGGCGTGGGCCTTGGCGCGCGCGGTGCCTTGGGCCGGCTCGGCGACGGCGGGCATCTTGAGGGTCGGGAGGGTGGGGGTGGGAAGGGAAGAAGAAGGGACGGCGGGGGCCAGGAGGGGCACGGAGGCCGGGCCGCCCATGGCGGGAACGGCCACCGACGGCTCGACTACGGGCGCCGCGGCTTTCATCTGTGCCCAGGTCCCCGAAGGGGAGCACAGGATGGCGGCCAGGAGCAGGGCCCTGGTCATGGGTCCTCCGTTCATCCGCTCTATCCTATAAATATAACAGGCGGCCCGGTTTGACGCCAGTCAGGTCCCGGGGTTGATTCAGGGCTGATCCGTCCGGAATCCGATCTTCGGACGCGGCCCAGCCGGCGGGTCCATGAGGTCGCGCAATGCCTCGAAGAGGCGCTCGATATCCCTGTCGTGACCGAGGACCTTGCGCTGCAGTTCCTCCAGCTTCGTCAGAGCGGCGTTGCGCCAGCGCTCGCGCGTCTTTGCATAGACAAAGGCGCGCATGATTTCGATGTTCGCGCGAACTGCTCGGGGACTTCGCAGGACACTCGATAGCATCGCTATGCCTTCCTGAGTGAATACCAGCGGAAGATAACCACCCAAGGACCGCCGTGAAGGTATCGCATTTTGCGATACCAAGCCGGCCGACTCCTCGGAGGTCAATTGGAACATGAAGTCGTCGGGGAACCGGTCCAGATTTCGCCGCACTTGCTCCCGCAGACGGATAGGCTTGACGCCGTAAAGGGCGGCCAATTGGCTGTCCAGCATGACTCGCCGCTTGCGGATGGTCAGAATCCGGGGTCTGAGCAGTCCGAGGAGCTTCGGGAGGTCCCCCATACCTATATATACGCGCGAGGCGTGGAAATGGTTCCCTCGGAATAGGAAGGCCCGCCGGGATGAGGGCTCTCTGACGAGCGTCTGGGAGGATTGGCTGCCCTTCTAGGATTCGAACTCTTCCGCCCAGGCCTAAGACTGGACGTTGAAGAAGGCCCGCATCCGCTCCCCGCGCAGGAGCCATAGGGCCAGCCCGTTGAACGCCGCGACCCCTCCCAGGATGCAGGCCATGCGGACCCAGGGCTCTCCGGCCTCCAGGCGTGAAGCGGCGAGGCGCGCGGCCGTCGACAGCCACACGAGGATGGCGGCGACGAGGACCCCCTCGAAGGCGCGCTTGACCCAGGGGGCGCGCAGGGCCAGGGCGAACGGGAAGGCGGCCAGGCCAGCGGCCAGCAGGGGATGCCCGCCGCGCAGGAAATGCGCCCCGAGCACGAGGCAGCACAGGATGGCCGGGAGCAGGCGCAGGAAGGGCATGTACCTATTATAGAATCGCGTCCAGCATGGGACAAACCTGGAGAGGGCGCGCGGCCGACGCCGCCGCGCTGGGCGTCATCGGCCTGATGGCCTGCGGCCTCTTCGTCCGCCTCGCCTCCTTCCCCGGCCTGCACGGAGACGAGGCCTGGATCGGCCTCTACGCGGACCGGCTCCTGCACCAGGGGATGTTCAGCCCGCACGAGATGAACACCTACACGGGCCCGCTCTACGGCTTCCTTATAGAAGGGGTGTTCTCGAGGACAGGGCCCGGCGTCTGGGGCCTGCGCCTGCCTGGGGCGGTCCTGAACATCGTCGCCTGGCTCCTGCTCTGGCGCACTTCGCGGCGGGTCGGCGGACCGGCGGCCGGCTTGGTCTGGGCCGTCCTGGCCGCCGGGTCCGCCATAGTCTTCCTCAAGTCGCGCCTGGCCTGGGAAGTCTACGCGCTGCAGCCCTTGCTCCTGGCCGGGGCCGTGGCGGCGGCCTGCTCCGCGCTCGGGGGCGGGGGCAGAGCGGCCTCCCTGGCGCTGTTCACGGCCAGCCTGCTCGGCGTGCAGAACCACTTCATCTTCATGTCCGTGCCGTTGGCCTTGGCGGCGTCCGCCGCGGCGCTCTACGCCCGCGGAGGTCGCGAGCCGTGGCTGGGCTTCCTGCAGCTGGCTTTGGTGAACCTGCTCCCCTGCGCACTGCTGTTCCTCGTGAAGCCTCTGCTGAGCGAGGCTTCGTGGCCGGTTTTGAAGCTTCCGGCGCTGGCCGTGTTCTGGGCGGCGCCGCTGGGGGCGCTGCTCCTCGACGGGCTGCGGGAGCGCTGGGCGGCGGCGTTGGCCCGCCTCTTCTCGGGGCCCGGCGCGCAGTCGCTGGGGGCATGGGCCGTGGGCGCCTTCGTCGCGCTGGTGGCCGGCTTGCTGTGGTTGCATTGGGTGGCGCTC
>JACRDU010000060.1 GCA_016218495.1 Elusimicrobiota bacterium | reverse complement strand
GGCCTGACCGAAACGCTCCGCGGCGGCGGGAACGACTATCCATTTTGATAACCCAACTGCCCACGTGGGCAGTCCGCTCTACCTGGACGGGTGTGAGCGGGGGGTGTCAAGTGCATAAGCATGCGCCGGCGAATGTGAGGGATTGAACGGCGCTCGGGTGGGCAATCCGGCACGCCGCTCTTGTCGTACCACCTCGCCCCACTATTGCGCCGTTGCAGAGGGACGGCCATCCATACCGGGGGATGGGCTCGTCCATACCGGGGGATGGCCGGAACCGGGGGGCCAGTGCCGTCGAGGGCCATCGCTCGGTAACGAACCCCCGGGAACTGGGAGTAGCCTGAGCCTTGCCGCTCGGGCGCTCCAACCGTACAATTGACCGGGGGCCGTTAGCTCAGCGGTAGAGCGTCCGCCTTACACGCGGTAGGTCGGGGGTTCGAATCCCTCACGGCCCACACCCATTGAGGAGGCGTCCCATGTCCCGTATCGTGTCGGTGCCGCTCTTGGCGGCGCTCTGCGTCCTGCCGGCCGAGGCCGGCAAGAAGCCTGCCGCGCCGGCGAAGACGGAGGTCAGGGTCCTCTCCGTCTCCGGAGGGGTCCTGACAAGCGGCGGAAAGCCCGCGGCGGCCGGCACGGTGGTCGCCGACGGCGCCGAGCTGCGCCTCGACGCGGGCCATGCCGTGCTCGACTTCGGCGGCGAAGGCAAGGTCCAGCTCGACGGCCCCGCCGTGCTCGCCGTGGGCGGGCGGCGGCTGACTCTGAGCGGCGGCGGACTCCTGAGCGTGCTGCCCCGCCTCAAGGGCCGCTACGCGGTGGCCACCCCCGTTGCCGTGGCGGCGGTGCGTGGCACGGAGTTCTACATCGCTGTACGCAAGGACGGCGGCACCTACCTGTGCCTGTGCGAGGGCGCCGTCGAGGTGACGGGCGGGAAGGGGGTCAAGTACTCCCAGAGGTTCGAGGCGAAGCACCATCTGCCCGCCGTGTTCGCGCACGAGGGCAAGACGCTCAAGCGCAGCGAGGCCCCGATGCTGGAGCATCAGGACGCCGACATCGAGGCGCTGAGGTAGGACTCGACGGCGGGAACCATGCGCGTCACCACCCGGCTCGTCGTCTCAATCGTCCTCGCCGCCGCCATCGTCTCGGCAGGCTGGACGTGGTTCTCGGCCCGCACCGAGCGCGCCCAGCTCCTCGTCGAGCTCGACCACCGCGGCTCGCTCCTGGCCGAGAGCCTGCGGGAGGCCGCCGAACCCTTGGCCCTGCGCGCCGATGCGAAGGCCCTGGCCCGCATCGCCGACAAGTTCGGACGGCGCGAGCGCCTGCGCGGGATATCCCTGCATGCGCCCGACGGCAAAGCCCTAGTGGCGACCGCCGGACTGCCTGAGTCATCTCCTCCCCCCGGCCCGGAGTCGGAGGTCGACTGCCGGCTTATCCATGAGGGCGCGGTGCACCGCTGCACGACGTTCCTAGAGCATACCCCCGGCTTTCTGGCTGTGTTCCACGACGCCTCGCACGTCGACGCCCGCGTGCGCGACGTCTGGAGGCGCGGCTTCCTGCGCCTGCTGACCCAGGTCCTGCTCATCACCGCGATTGCCCTTTGGATCGTGCGCTTCGACATCCTGGCGCCGATCGAGCGCACCGCGGAGTGGATGCGGCTCCAGCGTTCGGGGGAGGGGGGCGGCGCCGCCCCGCCGACGGGCGGGTTGCTCGGCCCGTTGGCGTCCGAGGCCGCCGGCCTGGCGCAGAGCCTTACGACGGCGCGCGCCGCGG
This sequence comes from Elusimicrobiota bacterium, assembly GCA_016218495.1. Classification (GTDB taxonomy): domain Bacteria; phylum Elusimicrobiota; class Elusimicrobia; order UBA1565; family UBA1565; genus SCTT01. The sequence continues at coordinate 5,693 of JACRDU010000060.1, read as the reverse complement.
CCGAGACGGAGGCGCGCCTGCGTCACCGGGGACAGTCGCTCTGGACGCCTGAAAGGCTCAAGGCGCACGCCAAGGAGCGGCTGCGCGGCCGGCCCATGGTCGTCGTCGCCAACCGGGAGCCGTACAGCCATGTCCGGCGCGACGGGAAGATCCAGGTCCTGAGCCCCGCCAGCGGCCTGGTCTCCGGCGTCGAGCCGATCCTGAAGGCCTGCGGCGGGACCTGGGTCGGGCACGGCGGGGGCGAGGCCGACCGAGAGGTCGTGGACGCCAACGACCGTGTGCGCGTGCCGCCTGAGGAACCGCTGTACTCCCTGCGCCGCGTCTGGATGAGCAAGGAGCAGGAAGAGGGGTACTACTACGGCTTCGCCAACGAGGGGCTCTGGCCGCTTTGCCACATCGCCCATGCCCGCCCGCAGTTCCGGGCGGGGGATTGGGAGCACTACCGCGCCGTCAACCGCCTGTTCGCCGACGCGGTGCTCTCCGAGGTGGAGGGCGTCGAGGAGCCCTGCGTGATGGTCCAGGACTACCACTTCGCCCTGCTGCCGCGCATGATCAAGGAAGCCCGCCCGGACGCCCGCGTGTCGCTGTTCTGGCATATCCCCTGGCCCAACCCGGAAGCCTTCGGAATCTGTCCTTGGCAGCGCGAGATCCTCGACGGGATGCTAGGGGCCGACGTGCTCGGCTTCCACATCCAGTACCACTGCAACAACTTCCTGGAGACCGTGGACCGCACGCTGGAATGCCGCATCGACTGGGAAGCCTTCTCGGTCCGGCGGGGGGAGCACGCGACCCTCGTCAAGCCCTATCCCATCAGCGTGGCCATGGAGGAGGGCGCGGGACCGCTCCCCTCCAAGGAGGACCTGCTCCGTTCGGTCGGGGCGAAGGGGACGCTGCTGGCCCTCGGCGTGGACCGCCTCGACTACACCAAGGGCATCCTCGAGCGGTTCTTGGCGATCGAGCGCCTGCTCGAACGCAGCCCGGAGTACATCGGACGCTTCGTTTTCGTCCAGCTCGGGGCGCCGAGCCGCACGAGCATACCGCGCTACCGCGACCTGGTTTCGGATGTCAGGAAGGAGGCCGCCCGGATCAATGCGCGCTTCGAGACCAAGGAGGCGAAAGGCTGGCAGCCTATAGCGCTGTCGGTCGCGCACCACGAGAGGACGGAGGTGGCGCGCTGGTACCGCGTCGCGGACCTGTGCGTGGTGACCTCCCTGCATGACGGGATGAACCTGGTCGCCAAGGAATTCGTCGCGGCCGAGCGCGAGTCGCCGGGGGCGCTCATCCTGAGCCGCTTCACCGGGGCATCGCGGGAGCTGCGCGACGCGCTGATCGTCAACCCTTACGACATCGACCGCGTGGCCGACGCCCTCCGGGAGGGCATCGAGATGGGGCCGGAGGAGCGCTGGCGCCGCTGGGAGTCGATGCGCGAGGCCGTGCGCGAGAACAACATCTACCGCTGGGGCGCGCGCCTCGTCGACGACCTCGGCCGGGTACGGCTCGGCGAAGGCGACAAGCCCGCCTGAGCGCGGACCGCCCGGAGCGCGGCAAGCAGGGCGTCGACGTCGGGGGACCCTTTGACGCGCCAGCGCGCGACGGTCTCGCCCCGCCCGACCCGGACCGTCCAGGCCGCGCGCCCGAGCCTCCGGAAGCCTTCCTCATCGGTCTCGTCGTCGCCGATGAAGAGCACCCTCGCTTCGGGCCCCAGCCGCCTTTGGGCCAGCAATATCGCGTCGCCTTTGCCGCGCGCGAGGTCCGGGCGGAGCTCCCAGACGCACTTTCCCCCGGCCAGGCGCCAGCCGCGGGGCAAGAGGCCCGAGAGCGCACGGCCCAGCGGCTCGGCGTCGCGCCGGACGGTCGGGGACCTGCGCCAATGGACGGCGACCGAGGTCCGCTTCCTCTCGATTTCGACGCCCGACATCGGCAGGGTCAAGCGTTCGGCGGCGGCGGCCAGGGCCGCGCTCTCGCGCCGCAGCCGGGCGGTGGCGGGATGGGACCAGGCGCGCCCGAATCCGGTCAGGCTCATGCCGTGCTCGCCGGACAGGCCCGCGCCCAGGATCCGGCAGCGGCGGCGCAGGTCGTGCAGGGCGCGGCCGCTGACGATGACGACGCGCACCCCGGGCAGCCTGCCGAGCCGCTGCAGCAGCAGCCGGCGCGTGTGCGGGAGGCGCGCCGCGGAGCGGGCGCGGCGAAGCGGCGCCAAGGTGCCGTCGAAATCGAGTGCGACGAGCCATTCCTCGCCGCGCGCGGCGGAGGCCCGGAGCGCCCGAATCAGCCCGGCGGGCTGGCTCAACGCGGCGCCTCCAGGGCGAACCAGCAGAAGCCGCGCGGGCCCAAGGTCAGCGACCAGCGCCCGTCGGCCGCGGCGGGGAAGCGCACGCCTCCGAACAGCTCGACGGGGACCGCGCCCCGCCAGGGCGACAGGTCCAAGGACAGCGGGCGGGTGAAGCGGGAGAGGTTGAAGGCGCACAGCACCCGGTCTCCCGCATGTTCGCGTACGAACGCCAAGGCGTGGTCCGTCCCCGCATCGACGAGCGCCATGCTCCCGCGCCCGAAGCACGGATGCCTGCGCCGCAGGGCGATCAGGCGCTTGGTCCAATTGAGCAGCGAGCTCTCGTTCTTGGCCTGGTTCTCCACGTTCACGGTCCGCCAATGGTATTCCGGGTCTTCAATGAGCGGCAGGACGAGCCGGGCCGGCTCCGCGTTCGAGAATCCCGCGTTGGCGGCGGGGCTCCACTGCATGGGCGTGCGCACCCCGTTGCGGTCGCCCAAGCGGAGGTCCTCGCCCATGCCGATCTCGTCGCCGTAATAGAGCACGGGGGTCCCGGGTAGGGAGAAAAGGAGCGCGCTGATGAGCTCCATGCGGCGCCGGTCGTTGTTGAGGAGCGGCGCCAGCCGGCGCCGGATGCCGAGGTTGTGCCGGGCCTGCGGGTCCTTGGCGTACTCGCGCCACAGGTAGTCGCGGTCCTCGTCGGTGACCATCTCGAGGGTCAGCTCGTCGTGGTTGCGCAAAAACAGCGCCCATTGGCAGGAGGCGGGGATGTCCGGGGTGTGCGCCAGGATCTCCGTGACCGGCCGGCCCTCCTCGCGGCGCATCGCCATGAACAGGCGCGGCATCAGCGGGAAGTGGAAGGCCATGTGGCACTCGTCGCCCGTGCCGAAGTAGCGCGCCGCCTCCACGGGCCACTGGTTGGCCTCCGCCAACAGCATCCGGCCCGGCCAGTGCGCGTCGATGTGCGCGCGCAGCTCCTTGAGGTAGGCGTGCGTCTCGGGGAGGTTCTCGCAGGAGGTCCCCTCGCGCTCGAAGAGATAGGGGATCGCGTCGAGGCGCAGGCCGTCCACTCCCAGCGCGAACCAGTGATCCACGACGTCGAGGACGGCGGCCCTGACCGGCGGGTGGTCGAAGTTGAGGTCGGGCTGGTGGGAGTAGAAGCGATGCCAATACCAGGCCTTCGCCTCGTCGTCCCAAGCCCAGTTCGATTCCTCGAAGTCGTTGAAGATGACCCGTGCGGCAGGGTAGCGGTCGGGGCGCTCGGACCAGACGTACCAGTCGCGGTCCGGGTGCCCCTGGGGGGCGCTGCGGGCACGATGGAACCATGGGTGGCGGTCAGAAGTGTGGTTGAGCACCAGCTCGGTGATCACGCGCATGCCGCGTTCATGCGCCGCCGTGAGGAACGCCTCGAATTCTTCGAGGGTGCCGACCTCCGCGTGGACGTCCTTGTAGTCCGAGATGTCGTAGCCGTCGTCGCGCATCGGAGAAGGGCAAATCGGCAGGAGCCACAGGGCCGTCACTCCCAGGTCCTTGAGGTAGTCGAGCTTGGAGGTCAGGCCGCGCAGGTCTCCGAAGCCGTTGGCGCTGGAATCGCAAAACGAGCGCACGCGGACCTCGTAGATGACCGCGTCCTTGTACCAATCCGCCGGCGAATCCTTCATGCTGGGGGGGCCGGGGGCCGCCTCAGGCCGGCTTCCCCGCCGCCGGGGCGGGCTTTGGCCCGTCGATGACGGGCCCGAGCGCCCAGGCCAGGCCGAAGGTCCCGAGGGTACCGAGGATGATGAGCCAGCTCCAGCCCAGCGAGATGACCTTCTGCTCGGTGAGGACCAGCAGGGTCAGGTTCATGAGCGCCGTCGCAATCATGCCGACCGTGTTGGCCTTGTCGGCGTGGCGCTCGGTCAACAGGCCGAACAGGAAGACGCCCAAGAGCGAGCCGAAAGTCACGCCGCCGATCTTGAACGCCAGCCAGAGCATCTTGTCGACGTGGCTGAAGGTCCAGGCCAGGAGGGCCAGGAGCAGCCCGAACAGGACCACGCAGACCCGCGAGAGCTTCAGGTAGTGGGCGTCGTCGGCGTCGGCGCGCACCAGGGGGCGGTAGATGTCGGTGACGAACGAGGAGGTCAGGGAGTTGAGCGGGGAGTCGATGGAGGCCATCACGATGGCCGACAGGACCAGGCCGCGCAGGAAGGCGGGCATCACGTTGACGGCGAAGTGCGGGTAGATCTCGTCGAGCTTGGCCGGCAGGACGGCGGCCGGGTGCTGCGCGTACCAGACGAAGATGCCGGTGCCGACCGAGAGGAATATGACCAGCACGAGGAAGGAGGCGCCGATGGTGTAGAGCATGCTGCGCTGGCTGGCCGCCCGCGTCTCCACGGTGAGCAGGCGCTGCATGAGCTCCTGGTCGGTCCCGAAGGCCGCCATCGACATGAAGAAGCCGTTGAGGACGGCGATCCAGACGATGTTGGGGTCCTTGAGGAACTTGGTCAGCCAGTCGGCCTCGGAGAAGGAGGGGCCCCAGTTCCAGAGGTTCAGGCGCCCGGCGTCGCCGGCCACGCGCCAGGCCTCGCCGAGCCCTCCCGAGAAGCTGAAATACAGGAAGCCCAGCGTGGCCGCCCCGGCGGCGATGAAGGTCAGGGCCTGCAGGACGTTGGTCCAGATGACGGCCTTGATGCCGCCGTAGCCGATGTACACGATGCTGACGGCGGTGAAGAGGGCGATGACGGGGATGAGGTGCCAGCCCAAGAGGACCTTGACGGCCACGCAGGCGGCCATCAGCCGTACGCCGGAGGCGAGCAGGCGCGTCACGAAGAAGAAGCCGCTGGCCGTGTATTGCGTGCCTGGGCCGAAGCGGTGGCGCAGGAACTCGTAGATGGTGGTGCAGTCGTACTTGTAGAAGGCGGGGATGAAGAGGAAGGCGATGACGACCCGGGAGGCGGCCGAGCCGATGAAGAACTGCGCGTACTGCCAGTTCTCTCGGAACGCGGTCGCCGGCACGCCGACGACGGTCATCGCGCTGATCTCGGTGGCCACGAAGGACAGGCAGACCGCCCACCAGGGGATCGAGCGGTGGGCCAGGAAGAAGTCCTTCGACGAGGTCTCGCCCTTCTTCGCCCAGAAGCCGATGGCGAAGAGCGCGAGCGTGAGGAGGCCGAGTATCAGGAAGTCGGGCAGGGACAGGGTCGTCGCGCTGGGAATCCAGTTCTCTTCCATGGGGGGAGTATATAACAGAGGGCCGATGCGGCGCTCTATAGAACCTTTGGGAACGGCCGGGGGGGTCTTCGGACCCGTGTCAACTCACGTAAGAATGTCCCCCAATCCATAGGGTCGTTGTCGTGCCGTTTCTTTTCCAAGTGTCGTTTTTGTTTGCCGTTGCCGTTGAAGATAGGCGATGGACTGCCGTGCTTGGACGCAGAGCTCGTTGTGC
>JACRDU010000062.1 GCA_016218495.1 Elusimicrobiota bacterium | reverse complement strand
GGCGCCCTTCTCCCGCGCCACCCGGAGTTCGCGCCGCTCCACGTCGAGGTCCGCGACGGCCAACGCGCACAGTCCCGAGCGCCGCCGACCCGTGGCCACGGCGAGGGCGATCATGGCCCGGTCGCGGAACGCCTCGGCCCAGCGCGCCGTGCCCACCGTCTCATGCTCGACCGTCTGGGCGGCGACGGTGAGCAGGGCTTGGGCCTCCTGCTGGTCGAGGGGGTCCGCGCGCACCACCCGGCGCGGCAGGCGCGGGGGGTCGAGGATGCGGTCCGCGTCCACCAGGGTCAGGCCGGTGCGGCGGAGGTAGCGGTAGAAGCCCAATACCGTGGCCAGGTGGGTCGCCTGGGTGGCGCGGCCCAGGCCGCCGCCGCGCACGCTGCCGCGCGGGGATGCCAACGCGCCGCGGTACGCGTCCAGGTCGTCAGGGGTGGCGGCGCTCGGGCACAGGCCGGGACGGGTTTGGTGCAGGATGCGCCGCAGGTTGGCGAGGATGCGCGTGGCGGTGTAGGCCGTGCCGGCCGGCGCGGTGGCGCGCAGGCGCACGAGGTAGGCGTCGAGGTGGGGATCGGGTGGTAGGGAGGGGCCGTCGCCGCCGCCGGGGCCGGACCCCTTCGTCATTTCGTCATTTACACTCATATGCCTGCCCAGGAACGACTTAAAATGACGAACCCGGTTTCGTCATTTTTCATCTTTTTCGCCGGCCCGACCCGGCCGGTGTCGGCGGGCAGGCCGAGGCCGAACCCCTTCGTCATGTCGTCATCCGCATGCATGTGCCTTAGCCAACTTTACTTATCGTGATGAACCCGGTCTCGTCATGTCTCATCTTCTCCGCCTCGGCACTCGGCCGTAAGTGGAGAGCCAGGGCGGCGAAGGGATCGACCAGGGCGTAGGTACGGGCGCGCCCGCGGCCGCGGCCGGTGGACGGGCTGTCCACCAGGCGGCGCTCCAAGAGGGCGTTGAGGGCGCTGACCACGGTGGTGCGCGGGGTGCCGGGAACCAAGGCGACGACGCCGGCGGTGGTGAGCGGCGTGCCGCCGGCCGCGCGCCACGCGGCGAGGAGTTCCCCGGCGAACCCGTCACAGGCCGCCCCCCGCTGGCCGACGAGGTCGCGAACCAGGGCCACCACGGCGTGGAAGTCGGCCTCCGTCGCCGCCACCGCGCCGTCCTGGCGCTCGCGTTGCCGGTGATGGACGGCGGCGTGAGCCTGGACCAGGGCCAGGATAAGGCGGAGGTCGGCCAAATCCCGCGGGGAGCGGGTGGCGGCGGCGACGCGCGTGGCGAAGGGCACCACGACCTGGGCGGGAAGGTCGGCCAGGAAGGCGGCCCAGAGGCCCGCGGCGGCGGTGGCCGCGCCGGTCCCGCCGGCGCCGCCAGCCGCCCGACGTTGCGTCGCGGCGAGCAACCGGCCCAATTGCGCGGGACTCGCGTCCAGGGGCACGGGCAGGGTGAGGGCGGCGATAGGGCCGGGACGTTCCTCGGCGCCGATGAAGGCGGCCGGGCCGCGCACCTCGGCGGGAGAGGAGAGCATCGCTCCCGTCTGCGGGTTGCGATCCAGGAGGGCGGTGCTGACCGCCCCGCGCTCCTTCAACAGGCGCAGCGCCATGAGATGGTCGCCGCGCACGGCGGCGGTGTCCCCGCACAGCAGCACGGCGCCGCGCAGGTTCCGCCCGCCGGTCAGGATGGCGCCGGGACGGTCCATCCGCACCACCCGGTCCGCTGGCAGCGCGGCGGCGATGGCGGATAGGGCGGGAGCGGTAAGGGCCTGGTCGCCGCGCAGGGTGATCCAGGGCGGATCGTCGAGACGGCTCCCGGCGACGGCCAGGACCGCCAGCGTCTTGGCGCGTTCATCGCCCACCCAGCCCAGGGCGTCCCATGCGGCCAGGAGGGCGGGCAGCGGATGCAGGACCAGACGGTCCGGCTCCGCCGGCACCACCGGCGCGGCGGCTCCCGCGAGTTCACCGGCAAGCCAATCGACCAAGGCGCGCAACGGTTCGACGGGATGGTCGAGCCGGCGGCCGGCGGCCTCGACGAAGCGACCGCGCTGGGCCGGGACGCGGAGGTCGAAGGCGTCCTCGTGGGCGCGGTCGCCCCGGCGGAGGATGACCGCGCCTCGGGGACGGCCGGGTTGGGGCTCCTCAGCCACCACCGTCAGGGGTCCTGCCGTGGCGGTGACGCGGTGGTGGCGCTCGTCGCGGGCGACGATCCGCGGGGCGGCGTCCACCTGGTCAGGAAGGGCCACGGCGATGCCGGAGCCGGCCAGCGCCGCCTCGTAGCGCGCAACTTGGGCGGCATCCCGGCAGCGGATGCGCTGCGCGCCCAGGCTCCGCAAGCGGGACACGGTGGCGGTGGCGGCTTCGGCGTCACGGCACAACCAGGGCGTCTGCCCGGCCTCAACCGCGGCGACGGCGTCAGCCAAGGACTCCGCCACCACGAGGTCCACGCCCCCTGCGCGTGGCAACACGGAGCATGCGCCGGTGCCGTTCACGAGGTCCCCGGGGATCGCCGGGTCCGCGAGGGCCGCCAGCGGCCACAGCCAGAGGTCGACGAGGGCACCCTGGGCGTCGGTCACCGGCAGGCACAGGCGCTCCGCCAGCCGGCCCTCCCACGGCGCGAGGTCCGAGGGCAGCGCCGCTCCCACGGTGGCGGGGAGCCAGCCGAGGTCGAACCGCTGCCGCAGGGAAGCGAGGCGCCGACGGTCGGTTTCGGCGCCGGCGAAGGTGGACAGCGCAGACGTGCCGTAGGAGTAGATGGCCGCGAGGCGCTGCGCGGGAATCGCCGGCACCTCGTCATCGTCCAGGATGACGATGGGGACGGCGTCGTCCGGCTCTCCGACGGCGCCGGATTCAAGGCACGACGCCCCGGCGCTCACGGACGCCTCTCCGGATCCCCGGCGACCCGCTTCCCGACTGCACCAAACGCACCCGGCCCCATGCCCGGGATTCGTAGCCTATAAGCTCCATGTCCGCAAGCGCCAAGTGGGCGCTTTAAGCTCCATGTTCGGCGATCTCGAAACGGATGCGCGCGCCAACGGCGGCGGCCAGCTTTTCGGCGTTCTCCAGGGACGGCACCGCCGCCCCGCGCAGGATCTTGGCCACCTGGGTATGGCTGATGCCGGTGCGCTCCTCCAGGTCGCGGGAACTCAGCCCGGAGGCGCGCACTGCCGCGATCAACTGGGGCAGGACGGGACGGGACGGCTTGGCCATGATGGCGGAGCCTATGGGCTCCGCTCAGGGGTGAACCGGGAGGTGCGGCGGTCGGCCGGCGCTGGGGCGGACTGGGCGGCATGTCGCCCAGCATCCGGACCGGGACGCCCATCAGCCAGGCCTGGCAGTTCCCCGGGGGAAGCCGCGGGCCGCGCGGGCTACGTCCCCGGCATCAGGCGGCGTGCTTCGCCGGCCCGGCCTCGCGTCCCCACCGCAACCGACTTGATCGGAGGTAGTCCGCCCGGGCCTCGATGGCGATCCAGCGGCGGCCCAGGGCCTCGGCCACCGCCCCGGTGGTGTTGCTCCCGGCGAACGGGTCGACGACCACGTCGCCCGGAACCGTGCACAGGCGGATGAAAAACGCCGGCAGCGCCGGCGGAAACCGCGCGGGATGCACCGGCAGGCCGGCGGCCCGGCAGGCCCGCACGTAGGCATCCTTGGCGCCACCCTGCCCCGTCACCAGCAGGTGGTCGGCCAGGTCCTCCCCTGCCCCGTCCGCCGCGCCGAAGCTGAGGAGGTTGGGCGGGATGGACCCGCCGTGGCCGCCGGCGGCCCACCCCGCCCGCACCCGGTGGCCGGAGGGGCGTGTGCTGGGCTTCTGGCCGCGCTCCATGAGCTTGACCATGGCGGGGCCGTAGGGGCGCAACACCTGGCGGTTGTCTGCCTGCGGGTGCGGCCCCTTCCCGAACCACCATACCGGCTCCACGCTGTCCTTCACCCGCACCCGGCGCACGCACACCCATTCCGCCGGAGCCGGCATCTTGGCGGGGTTGTACCAGTAGCACTCCTGCGCCAGGTGGAACCCCACCTCGTCCACCAGCGCCAGCAACAGGCGGTAGTGGTAGAGGCTCCGGGTCGGCTGCCCGGGCGTCCACGACCCTCCTAGGTTGAGGACGAACGACCCGTCGGGCCGGAGGATGCGACGGATCTCCCGCGCGATGGGCAGGAACCAGGCCGCGTAGTCCCCCGTGGCCGGGTTCCCGTAGGCCTTCTTCGTCACCAAGGCATACGGCGGCGAGGTCACCACCAAGGCCACGCTCCCCGTTTCCAGGCGGCGCAGGGCGTCCAGGGCGTCGGCGCGGTAGGCCGAGCCCAGGGCGGTGCAGTAGAACGGTTTCATCCCGTCCGGCATAGGTGAGGTTTCAACCCCAGGGTAGCCGAAGTCGATACTGTCCGCCAGCGTCCCGGTTGCAGGATGCCCACCGCTGGGTGTAATATTACCAACACACTGACCAACTGACCACCAGAACAACCCGCTGTATGGTCAGTGGGTTGGCCAGCAGGATGACCAGCAAGTCATTTTGCCATTCATCGATTCTTGCGTAGAATGTCCACGTTCCTGTTTCCATGAGTCCTCGCCAGCACAGTCCCGCCGAGGAATGGCGCCGTCCTGGCGCAAATAATCATCACCACGTGCCCATCGTCAGTCAGTAAGTGTGTAAGCATGTAAGTTGGTCATCAAGTCATCGTGTCAGGTGTCTTTCAATCTTTCTTACCATTGACCATATCGGTATGATCAGCGTCATGTTAAGCGCGAAAGGCGGCGTCGGGAAAACCACCCTCGCCCTGGTCGCCGCCCTGGAAACCGGGGCCGGGATCTTCACCAACGACCTCTTTTCGCCCATCGACAAGGCACTGCCGCCGGGGCGGTGCGTCAAGTTGAAGCCGGGGCAGATGCCCAAAACGCTGGACAGGAAACGGAAGATCATCTTCGATTTCGGCGGCTATGCCGACCGGCGGATGATCGGCCTCATGAAGGTCGCGGACGTCGTGGTGATACCGACCGTCAACGCCTTCGCCGACCTCCAGGTCACCATCCGGACGATCCGGCAAGTCGCCCAGCATACGTCCAAGATCCTCGTGGTCGTCAACCGGGCCAAGCCCGGCGATCTGGACAAGGTGCGCGCGATCATCCATGAAATGGCCGGGAAATATCCCGTCCTGGAACTCAAGACGTCCAAGGCGCTCGCCCGGCTTTACAAACATCCCAAACCCGTGTCCGCGTTGGTGGCCGAAAGCCCGCTCAACGCCTACGTGTACGGGGACCTGCATCGGCAGGTAACGGCCATCATCACGGCCATGTCCGCTATCGCCACTTCCTAACCCATCTTTCCCATGGTTGCCACGCGCACAACGCCGACGCCGGACTTCGACCTGTCCGATTTCGCAGTCGATGACGACGTCTCCCTGGCGGACGCCGCCGCGGCGGACCCGGAGCCTGCCGCGAAACACGAAACAGCTCCCGCCCGGCCGGCCCCCGCGGCCCATCCCGCGGCGCCGGTCGCGCCGGCGGCGCCTTCCGCGCCAGCGCGCGTACCTGAGCAGCCAGCGGCCGCGTCGGCGTCGCCGGTGTCGTACTACCAGCTTCCCGGCCGCTCGTCCCGCGTGGCGGTGACCTATTGGGTCACGCCGGAACTGCGGCGGGCGATCCGCCAGTCCATGGTCGGCCCGCTGGAGGGCGTATACCGCAGCCAGGGCGATTTGGTCGAGGCCGCCGTGCGGCGATTCCTCAACCCGGGGTAGGGCAGGGGAGATGATCGAAACTGCGAGCGCGACGACGGCGGCCTTCCTGGCCGCCTTTCCGCGTTGGGGATTGTTTCCAAAACCACAAAAAGCAGCTTTTCTTAGCTTTTGTATTCTTTTCCGTCACCGGGACCCCACTCCTGGAGCGGGCTGGTGAGGCTCATCGGCAACGGATTGCGGCCATTGCGGCAACGGATTGCGGCGGTTCAGGCAACGGATTGCGGGATGGGAGCACCCGCCCAAGGGTGACCGCGGACAGTAGGCACCCCGGGGTCGACCGCTCCATGCTGCCGCCACGGGCAGCCACGGCGTCTCTGGACCTACTGGGAATAGGAATCCGGTTCCGATACGCATCGGCAACGGATTGCGGGCGCGGGGACGATACCCGTGGACGGCGCTTACCGCTGCGGATCCGCGACGTTCAGGCAACGGATTGCGGGACCGGACGGCAACGCCGTGCGGGTGCCATCGACCCATACCTTTCGCCGCCCGCTCGCCATCGGGAATGGTTTGTGGAATCACCGGCATCATGACGTCGGGGGCAACCAGGACGGACGAACCGATCGGCAACGGATTGCGGGCGCGGGGACTATTACCGGGGACGGCGCATCCCGCTGCGGATCCTCGGCTTTCAGGCAACCGATTGCGGGTACGGACGGCAACGCCGTGCGGGGACGCGGAATGCCGACGTCCAATCCAGGGCATCCACCAGGAAGATCACATATCCCGGCTGGCCCTCGCCATTTTATGGCCGGCGATTTCAGGGGCCGGAGCGGGATTGGATCACGAACGGTGCGGCAACATGCAACGCACCGTGTTGCATGTTGCCGTGAATCGGGTATTATGGCCCAGTTCCCCCTCGTTCCATCGGACCACCGTTTATCCACTCACCGTTTCGGATATGGTAGCGGCATCCCAAGGGAAGGACCTGATGATCCGGCAGTCGAACCGCCTGATCGAGGCCCAATACCAGCTCAGTCTCGCCGAGAAGCGCTTCCTGATCTACCTCATGTGCCAGATCGGGGAGGTCGACGAGCATTTCGACTGGTACGCGGTCGACCTCCCGGCCCTGGCGGGCGTCTTCCCCGATTCCCACCGCGACGCGGTGAGCCAGTTCGCCGACGTGGCGCGATCGCTCCGCGCCAAGGAGGTGGTCGTGGACGATCCCGTCACCGGCGTCGTCCAGCGCTTCAACTGGCTCGCCGCCGACGAACTGGACCGGCGCAACCGCACCGTGCGAGTGTCGATCCACCCGAACCTCAAGGAGCACCTCATCCAGCTCAAGTCGGTCTACACCGCCTACTCGCTGTCGAACGTGTCCCGCCTGCGGTCCACCTATTCCTTCCGCCTCTACGAACTGCTCAAGCAGGTGCAGAAGCTGCGCCGACGCACCTTCGAGCCGGACCGCCTGCGGCGGATGCTGGGGGCCGACGACGCCTACGCCCGCTACTCCAACTTCAAACAGCGGGTGCTGGACCCGGCGGTGGCGGAGGTCAACGCCCACACCGACATCTTTTGCGAATACCGGGCCGACAAGCGCGGCGGCAAGAAGGTGGAGGCGCTCCACTTCACCATCACCGCCAACGCCCGCACGATGGCCGCCGACGCGGCGGCAAAATCGGCGGCGGCCGGGGAGCTCGGCCTGGCCCGCGCCGCCTTGGCGCGGTTCAACTTTTCCGACGCCGAGGCCGACGCCATCCTGGACGAGCACGCGGAAGGGTACGTCCGGGAGAACCTCGCCGTCGTGGAAGAGCGCATAAGCCAGGCGTCGGAGCCCGTACGCCAGCCCAAGGCGTACGCCCGCAAGGCCCTGGAGCAGGACTGGCGGCCGAAACCGGCCCCCGGCGCGGCGGCGCCGGCCGGAGCGGAGGCGCGTGAGCAAGCCCGGCGGGCTAGGTTGGAGCAGGAACGCGCCGAACGGGAAGCCTCCGCCGCCGAGGCCACGGCGAAAGCGGAGGCGTGGGCGCGCTACGAGGCCTTGGATGAGGCGGGGAAAGCCACCGCCCGCGACGCCTTCGGCCGCGACCTGGAGGCGGGGAAGGCTGGCGGGGTCTTCGTCCTCAAGCAGTGGCAGGCGTCCGGCCTCAACGAGGCCGGACCCCGGGCCTCGTTCCGGATCTGGTTGGCGCGGAATTGGCCAGGCGAGGCGGCGTAGCGGCGCAGCGGCGCAGGATCCGCGCCGAACCGCCGCGGGCTACCGCTCCACGACCTCGACCTGGCCGGCCTCGATGTCCTCGGCCGCCGTCGTGATGGCCTTGTCGACAGCGCTGCGGAACGCGGGGTTGACGTAGGCCATGTTGTCGCCGATGGGATCGCCCTTGGGGCGATGCATCAGCAACACGGCGTCGCCGGAGGCGTCCTGGAGCAAGTAGAGCGTGCGGCGCGGGCCCCGGGCAGTGGTGACGTACGCCTTCAGCAGGCGGCAGGCAGGCACGCCCTTGGCGGGCAACCGGTCGAACACCGCTTTGCGCCAGGCGGCGACCACCTCGCCCCGGGCGTCGGCTTCGGTCAGTTCGCGCTTGGCGATCCGGCGGGCGATGAACAGCCTACCGGCGGCCATGCGTGCGAACGGCGGCAAAGGCGCGGTCGGCGAGCTTGCGCGTGCGGGACGGCATCGGGATCTCCTCCACGCGCTCGACGGTCACGGCGTCGGACGCCGGGGCGGCGACGATGACGATCCGGCCGGCGACATATCCCGCGAGGAGCAGGCGGACGGCGGCGGCCAAGGAGACGCCGTCGGCGGTTGCCTTGGCGCTGGCGCTGCGCCGGATCTCGGCGGGCAGCGAGAAGGAGGTCGTGAGCATGGCGGTTGGCATAGCAGATACCTATGCGGATATGATATGGAAAACAGCTAACAGCGCAAGATGACGGACCGGGGCCTTCCAGGTGAAAGCGCTACGGCGCGATCAACCGTGCCGCCTCGCCGCCAGCATCCTCGCGATTGTCGTCGTAGAAGCGCAGGACGTTGGCGGACTTCAACCGCCCGAAGCGCTGGGCCTTGCGGAAATCGCCATGGGTGGCGTCCAGGACGTCGGTGATGCCCGCGTGCCGCAGGCCGTGCGGACGCACCCGCTGGCCGGTCCGATCACCCAGGCCGCGGACCATGTCCGCGACCGCCAATCCGGTGAGGGGCTCCAGCACGGGGCCGTAATGGGCGGCCCGGTCCAGGCGAAAGAACAGCGGTCCCGCCTCGTCGCCGCGGACCTCCATCCAGCGCACCAGGGCGCGCACGCAGGCCGGCGGGATGGTGGCCCATTCGCGCTCCTGTCGGTGCTTGCCCAGGACGCGCACGCGCGACCCCGCCAGGTCCACGTCCTCCGGGAACCCCAGGCCAACGGCCTCGCCGCGGCGCAGGCCGCGCCCATACAGCAGCCACAGGATGGCCAGGTTTCGCGCCCGGAAGGGATCCTCCTGGGCCTCGGCCGCCACCACCAGGGCGTGGAACCCGGCCCGGCCAGGCCCGCGCGTATCCCGGAACGGGATCACTTTCGGGGCCGGCAGCTCCAGCGCCCACGACACCATGCCGATGAGCCGGGCGGCCTTCACCAGGCTTCGCAGGGCGGATAGGCGGCGCTGCACCGTCGCCGGGGCGAGGCCCTGGTCCTGCATCGCCCGCAAGTAGCCCAGGGCAGCCTCGTGCGCCTCGCCCGCACCCAGGCCCAGGAACCACGCCACTGCGGCGTCCCGGGTCGTGCCTCGCCAGCGGGCGAACTGCGCGAGATCCCAGCCGTAGCCGAGAAGCGTCTTCCGGCTCTTGCCGGCCTCCCAGGCCGCGAGGACGGCATCGGCGTCCACCGCACGGCGCGGCGACGGCGGAACGAGAGGGAGCGGGGTTGCGAACGATTCTGGAACCAAATCCGAAGTCACGATATCAGCGGTAATTTACGGCAGAAACATGGTATGCTCAATTGGCATTTTCGCAACCATACATGGTGATAATGGAGTTACTATCCCTGCGCTCGCTCCATCGTTTTCACAAACCGAGACGGCGCATGCGTCCTCAGGTCGCCCCACGGCATTTTCCTGATCTTCGGGTAACTGACAAAGAGCCAACGCCTGGACCTAGTGACGGCGACGAAGGCGCTGTTAGTCTCTTCCTCAATCTCCTTGGCGGTCTTGGCCCGATAGTCGGGGAAAACCCCCTCGCACATGCCGACGATGAAAACGATGTCCCGTTCCAGTCCCTTCATGGTGTGGACCGTGCTGAGGATCAGGCCGGATTCGTCCTGGCCAACGCCGAGTTGCCCTAACGCCATCGCGTTGCGGAAGGCGGAGAGCGACTCTCCAAGCCCCTTCTTTTTGAACTTGATCCAGTTCGCCTTGAATTCCTTGAGCTCCAACAGGGTTGTCTCGATCTCTTTGAGGACGGCGCTTTTTGCTTTCGCCCGATGCTCAAACAGCTTTTCCACGTCCGAACACAGTTTCGGGACATTGGGATGCTCGGCGTCGATGGCGGCTATCCAGCGCAGGACCTTCTCCTGCGCTTCTGGAAAGATCACCTCCGCAGACTGCGCCGCCTCGGCGAGGCGGAGGAGGACAGCCTCGTCGCCCCAACTGTCGGGTGGCTCCACGCCGAGATTCTCGCAAAGCTTCTTGCCGTCCGGCCACGCGCGCGGATTGAGGCGGAGCCGGATACTGAAATCCAGCGTCTTCATGAGGACGGAGGACGGCTCGGAGGCCCGCTCGCCTTTCTTGAGGGAGTACGGGATGGCCCTGGCCTTGAGTTCCTCCTCGATCGCCTGGAACACGAATCGGTTCCGGCCGATCACCACCATCTTCTTGAGTTCGATCGGGCCCTCGATTTCCGGATCCGAAGCCTGCTGTACGAGGCTTTGCACGGTGTCGCAGACGAATGAAGCCTCCTCCTGCTCGTCCTTGCACGCGCGCACGGAGAAGCGCCCGGCCAGCGCATACGCGAGGCCGACCTGGGATTTCGGCCAAATTGCGTTGGCGGCCTTTATGACCGCCTTCGAGCAGCGGTAGTTTTCCTTCAACTCGAACCGCTCCGGCGCGAAGTCCCTGACGAAGGTCTCGCAGAGGAAGTCGCGTGAGGAACCGTTGAAACCATAGATCATCTGGTATGGATCGCCCACCATGAGCAGACTGCGAACTTCCTGGCCGCAAAACGCCTTCACGAGTTCGTATTGGGCACGGTTCAGGTCTTGGGCCTCGTCGACGCAGACGTGCTTGAATTTCGCCCGGTACACCTTGGCGCACCACGGCTGCTCCAGCAGGATTTTGTGCGCGTAGACGAGCAAGTCGTCGTAATCCATCCCGCCACCCTGGATCAGGGCGTCCTTGTAGGCGGAATAGATCGACCAGAAGTTCTCGTCATCGGCATGCCGCGCTTTCGCCTCGGCCTCATTGAGGAGGTCCCGTTTCAGGGCGGAGAACTTGTCCAAGTACCCCTGGATCACGCGTTCCCTGTCCCTCCGTTCCTTGTCGTTATCCACGTTCAGGAAGGCGTCCACGTCGGTGCCGTTGCTCCGCAGGGACTGGAGGAAGATCGTCTTTCGGTCCTGGTCCCTCTCGTAGATGTGCAGCCCTCCCGGGAGTCCGATCGAATTCCCGTACTGCTCCACAATCCGCTGGGCCAAGGAGTGGATGGTGGTGATCCACGCCCGTTCGTCGATGTCCTGGATGTCATCGAGCCTTGCCCGCATTTCATCCGCTGCCTTGTTCGTGAACGTCACGGCGATCACGCCATCCTTCTTGGTACTGCTGAGGATGTGTCGCACTCGTTCCGTCAGGACACGCGTTTTCCCGGATCCGGCAGACGCCAAGACCTGGATCGGCAGGCCAATCTGGGCCGTAACGACGCGCTGTTGCGCCGGGGAGAGATTTTTCATTACCCCACCCATTTTATCAATTGGTCGAACGCGGCCCTGATCTTGTCGGGGACAAGCGCCTCCGCCGTTCTCGCTGGGGGGCAGTCCCTTATGACGTCGGCGAGAAATCCTGAGTAGGATGTCTTCCCGTTGCGCATCTTATCTAGGAGGTCCTCCTCGGGCAACGTCGCGAATTCTCTTCGCTTTGCCTTGCTGTAATTATCCCTAAATTTTTCGTTCTGATTATCCACTTCTGCTATGGCCGCCAGAACCATGGCAGCCTCGATTTCCGGCCGCAACCCATGATCAATCAACTCGGCCTCGAAATCATTGCCGGATGCCAAGAATGCATGATCGAACAAGGTGAAGTCATAATCCTTGTCCGATTTCATCCTGGAAACCTGATCGTCGACGTTCTTCTTGATGTTTTGGTCGTTGTCGCTCAGGACGTAAGTCGGGATACCGAGGCTGGCCGTTACTCGAAGAAACGGCGTGTATTCGTGGCCGTTCACGCACGCGCATACGATACCACGCTCATTGACTGAAACCCCGGCATACCGCTCGAACATCGCCGGGACGACCTGGTCTTCCGTCTGTCCCTCGAATAGGAGGACGGCGGAGGCGAAAAGGATGTCCCCTTTGGAGAGGAGCACATTGCGACGGATCGATTTGAATTGTTCTGGCGAGATATTGCGGCCAAACGACCTGACTTTCAATCCGACACTGTTCTTTCCGATATACCTGAGGTCGTGGACCTTGGCGGCGGAAGCGACATAGGGCGAATGCGTGCTCACGATCGCTTGTCCGTCCTTGACGGACAACTGGGAGTAGAGCGTCTTTTGGGCGCTCGGGTGCAAATGCGCCTCCGGCTCCTCCACAGCGAGGATCGAGTGGAACGGTTTCGATTCCTTCCTGTGTTTCTCGGCGAGGAGCTCAGAAAATGAGCGGACGGTGAGCAGCGAAGCCCAGCTCCTCGTTCCCATGCCGTGGTACTCCATCGAAAACGAGTTCGCCGAACTGTCACCAAAATGGACGGAGAAAAACTTGGATAGGTCGCGCAGCTTCTTGGGCAGCGGCGTGATCTCCGCGCTCCCTGCGCCGTGGAACGACTTGTTCAGGCGATCGAGATGGTCCTTGAGGCCCTTCAACTCTGCGCTTTTCCCGACCGCGGCCTCGTTCACCTCCGCGATCATCTCTTCCAGCGCCGTGACATCGGCCGTATTGTAGTCGACGGCAGAGAGCACTTTTCCAACGAAGGAGGATTTCTCACGCAGTTCCGCGTGGATATCGCGCTGCGCGTCGGTTGCGAAGAAGGGGATCGACTCGAATCGGGTGTTGAACCGATGCTTGGTCTTTTCCGTGACCCAATGCTTCACGTCGGGCCAATTTTCAAGGACATAGCGTGCTGTCTCGAATCCGCCCTTGATCAGGCTCGGCTTCGAGATCGTCCTGATGGCGACGAATTGGAACCCGTTGGCTTCGGCCTTGATCTTGTCTCCGAACTCCGCCGCCCATTCGTCGGCGAATTCTTGTATGCGTTTCCCGGATGCCTCGGTTGGGACGATTCGGAGATCCACGATGATCTCCTTCGCACGCACCTCACCCGCGCCGATGTGCAAATCCTCTTCCCTGAGAGAGTATCCATAATCGCCCAGTGCGAGCTGCATAGCTTTCAGGAACGAGGTCTTCCCGGAGTTGTTCTGCCCGATCAGGACCGTCATCGGGCTCAGGCGCATCTCTAGGTTGTGTATCCCTCTGAACCCGGATATCCGGACGACGTCGATGAGAATGGTCATTGTCCCTCAGTTATTCCGGCATTTCCGCCACCAACGCGTCTCGAAGCCTGCGGGTGAGCCGGTTGGCGGTCAGAAGAGCGTCGAGCAGCCGCAGGGCCTCGCCCCGCCCCACGACACTGCGTCGTGCAGCCGCCAGCACCAGGCCGCCGATGCCCACGAACTTGAGCCCGGCCGCCTTGGCGACCTTTCTGGCGTCCCCGTCTTCCAGCAGCACGGGAATACCGCGGTCCATGGCCAACGCCAGGGCCTCCAACTCGCCACGGTGCAGCGGCCGGGAACCTGGCATCGACGCGATGCGCGCAACGTCGATCCCGCGAACGATCTCCGCCAGGTCAGCGATGCCGTGGTCGGCCAAGTAGGACTCGGGATTCGGCAGCTTTGCGCCGGCTTCCTGGAGGACGGCCTCGGGCACCAGGACGCGGTCGGCCATTAGGCGCAGAAACGGGAACCCGCCGGCGACCTTCTCCAAGGATATGAGCGGACCCGTGTCCGAGACGACGATGCCGCCCATTACCAAGCCTTAGCGGCTTCGATCTCCTCGGCCGGGTCCAGGCCGTCCGCCGGCGAGAAGCCGTGCGTGGCCAACACTTCATCGAACTCGCGCCGGTCCTTCCCGAGCAGTTCGCAGGCCTCGCGGTGCGAGACCTTGCCGTCGTGGAACAGCAGCGCAGCGACGCCTTCCTGGACGTCGTCCTGGGCCAACGAGACCCCGGCCGGCACTCGGATGGTGACGGTCAGGGAACGGGGCTGCGGTATGAGGACGGCGGGCATGGCTGCTTTCTGGTTAGGGCAAGTATATCCAGAAAGGCCCCGCGGGCAAACGCCGGCGGAGAGGCCGGCCCACCGCAATCATTGCATGGAGGGCCTATCGGCCAGGGATGTCTTCCTGGGCGCCTCGGACGGTTCCCATGTCGCCCTTGAAGGCGTCCCAATCGGCGTCGGGGAGCGGCGATTGGCGCATGGGGTGCGCTCGCAGCTCCTGCGCCCTGCCAGCCCACCTGGATGTGGACGTCCCTGCGGCCTGTTGCGAGGTTCCCGCGACGCCGACCGCCACCGTGACGCCGAGCCGTTGGGCGATCGCTTCCGCGAGTTCCCGCCGGTCGCGGGGCCCCAGGTCCTTGGCCCGGTCCACGACCAGGTCCACGAGATCCATGGTGGGGGCGTTCATGGGCTTCCGGTTACTATGACGGAGTATACCCACGATCGCCCGTCCGAGCAAACCTCGCCGGCTTACGCCTTTGGCTTTCCTCCCTCCACCGCGTCCAGGGCCAGGCGGTAAGTCCTGGGGTCGAGCCGCCTGGCCTCCCACATCTGGGCGATCAGCCCGGCTGCCTCGGCCTTTCCCAGGACGCCGCGGTAGGAGGCGGCGACGGCCAGCCCCGCCGCCCCGACGTAGCGCACGCCGATGCGGTCGCAGAACACGCGGGGATCCTTGTCTTCCAGCAGGACCGCGACCCGCATCCTCGCCGCCACCGAGACGGCGGCCAGTTCGCCGCGGTCGATCGACAGGTCGGGCGGCGGGACGAGCAGTTCGCCGGGGTCGACCACGTCGACGGGCAGCCCCAAGGCGGCGGTGAACGCCGCCTCGCCCGGATGGACCCGGGACAGCGCCAACTCATCCATCACCGGCCGCGGCACGACCAGCCTGCCGAACAGGCCCGGGAGGATCCCGAAGCCGCCCCTGACCTTCTCCAGGGTGATGAGCGGGCCGGCGTCGGCGACGACGGCCGCCGCGGTAGGATTAGGCGTCCGTGCCGCCATTTTTCGCGATATCAACGGCGACGCCCAATTCCGCAGCGAACCCGTACCCGTCGTTCGGGAA
Source organism: Elusimicrobiota bacterium (assembly GCA_016218495.1). Taxonomy (GTDB): domain Bacteria; phylum Elusimicrobiota; class Elusimicrobia; order UBA1565; family UBA1565; genus SCTT01. The sequence goes on along the minus strand of JACRDU010000062.1, from coordinate 27,260 downwards.
TACGCCGTTGCGGGGAAACACCTCGGATTCCAGCTCCCAGGCGGATACGCCGAGGGCCGAGGCCGCCTCGGGCTTGGTCACCGCCTTGCGGCGGAACAAGGTGCAGACGACCGCTTCCCGCACGGAGGCTTCAAGCGCGTCCAGCGAGGCGCGGTCGGCCCGCGCCCCCCCGGCTGCGGCGACCGCCAGGTGCAGGTCGATGTCGAGTCCCCGGTCGGTGGTGGCAATCATGGCGTTCCGTTACGGGCGGATCATACCCCAATACGGCCGGCTGGCAAACCGCATGGCCAGGTCTCCCCTCCCGGTCCGCCATGGCTCGACGTGTACGGCGCCCCGGAGGACAGCCCCATTACCCGGGGCGTCGGACAGGCATCCCCGCGCCGGCGCCCTCGTCGGAGGGGATGGTCGTGGACACGCCGTACCGCGGCAGGATCTCCGCCTCGAACTCGTACCGGGAGGCTCCGACCAGGGCCCGGGCCTCGGGCATGCCCAGGACCCGCATGTCGTAGAGGATCACGGCCGCTGCCTCCTCGAAGCGCCGGCGGATGGCCGACGTTCCGTCGCTCAGCGGGATGTTCAAGGCGTCGAACCCGGTGATGTACCGGTCCGGCGAGGTGGTGGGGATGGCTTTCATGGCGAGACGATTGGCGCATACGAGCATACCGGGGAAGGCCCCGGCGGAAAACCGCAGGGCCCGGCCGGCCCTCCCCTCCGGACGCGCGCTACCGCCTCACCCGCGGCTGGGCCCGCGGCCGCGCTATCATGGGCAGGTCGGCCTTCATGAGATCCCACAGGCGCCCGTCGAGGAGGGAGACTCGTTCCTGGCCGGCCTCGTCGGCGAATTCCCGCGCCGCGCGCAGGGCGCCGTGTTCCCGCTCCATCATGGTCCTCAAGAAGGCCCTGACCTCCGGGACCGCGAACTGCGAATCCTCGAAACACGCTGCGGCGACCGCGTCGCGGAGGTCAGGGATCTGCCCGACCAGGTCCGCATTGGCCTTGTCGCGGTAAAATTCCGTCAACGCCTTGCCCTCCGGAGTCGCGTCGACCCAGAGGACGCAGAGGTCCGCCACGGGGGAATCGGGGTCCCTCATGTTTTCGAGCGCATACTCAGCCGCGGCCCCGTCGCCCCCGAGCCAGCGCGCCATCGTCGCCAGGGCGGATGTCGTTTTCATCAGGGGGTTGAGGACGCTGAGTTCCTGCTTGTCGAAGAAGGAAGCCCTGAGCCGCAAGGACTTGGCGAGCCACAACGCCTCCTGGTCGCGGTCCGATTCGATCTGGAGCGCCAGGTCGATGTCCTTGGCGAACTCCCCAGCCTTGTCGTGGAAGGAGGCCGAGTCGGGCTGCTTCACGACGCGCGGCGCATAATACCTGGCGTTGAACGCCGGGCGCTCCCACGGCCGGGGCTCCCCCGCGAACGCGCCGTCGGCGTCCGGCAGACGCCAACCTGGTGTCCTGCCGCCGGCGGCGGCGCGCCGCGCGGCGTCGAGCGCTTCCGCGGCGTCCCGCACGGAAGACCGGCCGTTCAAGCGCTCCTTGAGCAGGAGGACGAGGAACGGGACTTGGAACAGCGAGAGGTGCGGTGCCGCCTTTCTCCACCAGGCGGTGCGGAACTCCAGCGAGCACAAGAGGGCGACCGCCTCCTCCCAGAGGCCGCCGATCTGCGGGTCGAAGAACATCCACTCCGCCAGGAACGCGTAGTCATGGTGCGGCCAGAAGGCCCCCGGGGCCGCCGCGGACGAGGCGAGGACGTCGGCGAGGACGGATTCCAGGAGCCGGCCCATGAGCGCGGACGGGGTCACCGGCCCGGCAGCGTTCCTGGCCGCCGCCTCGCAGGCCCGCTTGCGGCGCGAGCGCGCCGGCCCGAGTTCGCAAAACAGCGCGGCGTACGAGCGTGGGGCCAGCGACGGTGCGTAATCCACTGCCATGTCCGCGGCCGCCGCGGTGCGCAGCGGTTCCGGCAGCGCGCGGATCCCAGCCAGCACCGCGTCGGGATCCCCGACCGCCCCCGCCGCGGCTTCCCACAGGTCCATCATGGCGAACCGGGAGAAATAGCTGGGCAGGTCCGGCGCCACGTCAACCGTCCTCCCGCGCGCCCATACTCGGAAGCCGTCGGCCCACCCGTTCCCGCGGGAACGGATGGCCCACGCCGCCGTCTCCTCGCCGTATTCCTCGGCCAGCGCGGCGCAGGCCGCGTCGAGGGCGGCCGGCACGTCGGCGGCGGACGCCGGGAACGCCTCGGCCAACGCCCGGCCCGCGAGGATGCCCAGCACTTCTCGCACGGGGGTGCCGTCCCAGGAGGCCCCCAGGTAAGTCTTGCCGTGGTCGAAGGCGTCGCCCGTCGGGCGGACCGAGAGGGCGTGCCACGCGGCCGCCGTCGGGTCGGCGTCCAGCCGGCGGACCTCCTCGGCCATCGCCTCCAGGATCCGGCCGGCCGACGCGATACCCGACCGTACCCCGACGGAGGAACCCCAACCGAGGAAGGCCGGGGCGGAGGGCCACGGGATCTCCTCCTCGCCGGTGGCTGTGGACAGGTATTTGCCGGCGTTGAACAGGTCCGACGAGAACAGCACGCACCCCGTGGGCCCCTGCCGCAGGTCCCCGACCGCACGCATGGCCTCCCGGTATCCGGCCAGGAGGGCCGGATACTCCGGGCGCAGGGTCTCACCGAGCAGGACCAGGGCGCGGGCGGCGCGGAGTTCGGGATGCAGCAGGGCGCAGGCGCGGCGGTACCGGTTCCGGACGTCCATGCGGCACATCGCGGCCCACGCCGCCGGCTCGGCGAGCCGGTCGGCGAACGCGCACCAGACCGCATCGCCGTCCGCCAGGAGGGCGGGCACCCAGGAGCGCATGTCGAAGGTCCCGTCGGTGAACCACTTGAAGGCGGCGAGCTTCTCGCGCGGGCCGAAGTCGGCGGGATCGATGGGGGTCGCGCGCCGGAAGAACGGCTCCCGCGCCCACTCGTCCGGCAAGGCCAGACCACCGGGTTTTTTAGCGGAAAACAGGTACATGTCCCTCTCCATCTTCGCCCGCGTCGCGGGGGTGATCATCGCCGTGATCTTGGCCAGGATCTCGTCGGTGGCCTCGTGCGCCGTGGTGGCGCCCGGGCCCATCAGCAGCGCGCGGATGCGGTCCCGGTCCGGTTTCCAGTCCGGGATGGGCGCGGCTTGCCGCGTCCCGTCCGCGTCCGTCCATCCCGTATACAGGCGCTCCCGCAGGAATGTCTCCGGGTCGGCGGCGCCCAGCCTGGCGAAGAACCCCGCGTCGGGTCGGCACCCCTCGTCCGGGGTCAGGGCTTCCCGCGGATCGAGGCCGGCCAGCCGCATGAACGCTTCCATCATCGTCCGCACCTGCGCCGGGGTCGGGCGCTCGCCGGTCCCGTCGAGGCGGAACGACGCCGCCCCGAGGGCCGGTTCGAGCGCGAGGCAGGCCGCGGCCCAGGCCGCTCCCGGCACGAATCCCGCCATTCGCTCGCGGAAAATCCCGTCCCAGGCGAGGACGGCGTCCACGCCCCGCGCCGTCCGCTCCGCGTCGCCCGTGGTGAGGACCGGGTAGCGCATCGTCCCCGCCCAGACGGTGGCGGGATCGTCGTCGCTCCAGGCCGACCGGAGACTGCCGTCAGGCCCGTAGGCGGTGATGGTCCGGGGTGTCTGCTCGGAGTGCTGTCCCATCGGGGGTCGGTTAGGTCGTGGCGCTCCGGATTGTATGCAGGATGGCCGTTGGTGGCAAAAACGGGACGATCGGACGGCGGCCGGGCGCGGCTGCGGCGCCGGCGCGCCTACGCGAGCCCGGCCACCCGCCGCGCCTCGGCCATGAGGGCGCTGCGTTCCGGCCCGAGTTCGATCAAGGCCGCCCGGCCGATCGTGCTCCGTTCCGTTTGGGACCAGACGGGGTTGGCCCAGACGGTGTCCTTGCAGGCGCAGGCGAGGACATGGTACAGGAATTCCTCGGGAATCTTCTTCGGATCGGCGTGTTCCAGCAGGGCACCCTCCTTGATCGCGTAGCGCGCGAACCCGGCAGCGAATCCCGGTTGCGCCCGTTTGACCATCCACGCCGCGCAGTCCGCCCCGAACAGGCACTTCAGGATGGACGGCGCCTGTTCCCGGATGAGCCCGGCCGCGGCGTCGGCATAGCGGATCGGATAGGTCGACCCGGCCTCGGCGAGCGCTGGGACGGCGGCCTCCGCGAAACGGTCCACGTCATCCTCGCCGAACCCGTCATGGACGTCGGCCGGGACGGCGAGCCGCCGCCAGCGGCCAGCGGCGTCAAGCGACGCCCGGTGCCCGTAGATCCGGGGGTACCTGAGGCGCGCGGCGGCGTGGCGGGCGAACCGCCGCAGCAGTTCGGGGAGCCAGCGCGGACCGCCGTCGCGGCCGGGGACGAGGAAATCCTCCGGCCACGCCATGCCCACGGGGGCCGGGACGTAGGGCCCGGCGGCGGCGACCAGCGGCTCCGCCCGGGCGTTCATCGCCCAAAGCGCTCCTGGGACGCGCAGTTCCGGATGTAGCGCGGAGGCGGCGGCGAGCCCTTCGCCGGCCCGGTCCGGGTCCGGCCGGTTGAGTTCGGCGCAGGCCGCGGCGGCGGCCGCCACGGCGCCCGCGTCGCGCATACACGCCGGCACCTCGGGGTCGTCGAGGACCGAGGCGAGCGGCCCGGCGAGGATGGCCGCGATGTCCTGCGCGCACAAGGCCGCCCCGAAGGCGCGGGGCGAGATGGCAGCGAGGAAAGATCCGTCCATCGGAAAGGCGTTAGCTGCCTCCCACGATACCCCATCCCGCGCGCCCATGCAAAAAACGAGTCGATGGCTATTTCCGCCGCCGCGGAGCATCCGCCTTCTTGGTCATCCGCGCCCGCAGGTCGTGCGCCCCGTCCAGGTTGCGCCGCATGCGTTCCCAGCGCTCCCGACCCGTCTCCCGTCCCCACCGTTCGGCGGCGACGGCGGCGTCCCCTTGCCGGTCGCCGAGCAGGAACACCAACGCGCGCGCCCGGGGGACGTCGATCAGGCTCCCTTGGAGCAACCCCAGGACGACGCCGCCGCGGAGACTGCCCACGTATCCTGCGGGAAGCGCGGCGGCCAGGCTGCCTGGCTCGGCGAAGCGCGCCGCCATGGCATCACCCAGCGGAGTCGCGTCGATCAGGTGGACGAACCGCTCCACCGCCCTCGGGTCGAGATCGGTCCCAGCCAACCGCCGCAGGAGCAGGTCCGCCTCGGCCGGAACGGCGTGCGGGTCGGCGCCGGGCTTGGCCGCCAGCCAGCCCGCGACGACGGCGCGGGCCGACTTCTCGGCCACGGCGCGGTCGGTCGTCTCGCCCTCCGCCCGGGAAAAGAGGGAAACTCGCCAATGGAGGGCCGTCTCCAGCGCCAGGGCCTCGTAGCGTTCGTCGGCAAGGATCCGCTCCGCCATGTCCGTCCGCGTTTGGAAGCCGTCCGCGGCCTGATCCGCCTCCGTGTCGGCGTCCTGGCCCTCCAGCGGAACCCAGAAGCGCGACGGGGCGAAGCACCAGCGATCAGCCCGTCCTGGCAGGGCCGGGAACGTCCCGTCAGGCTCCGGGAACAGCCATCCGGCCGCCGGGCCGCCCCCGTCCCGCCGTCCGGCGACCCGGAGCGCGCGGCGGAGCGCACCTGCGCCCCGGCCGTCCGCGACCCGGCGCCGGAGCATGGCGAACAGCAACGGGATCCGGAATCGCGGGGCGTGGGGCGCGGCCTCGCGGTGCCAGTCGTCCCGGAACTCCAGCGAGCACAGCAGCGCGGCGCACTCCTGGACCGCGCCGGAGGTTTCCGCCGATGTCCGGAGCACGTCGGCGAGGAACGCGGGGTCGCGGTCCAAGCCCGGGGCGCCCGGGTCGGCGGCCGCCTCCGCGACCGCGTCGCCGACGATGGCGGCGAGCGGATCCGGCCCGCAGGCGGGGCCCGCCGCCGCTGGGAGGAAGCGCCGGGGCCGATCGGCCAGGACCAACTCGCGGATCCGCGCTCGGTCCGGGGCGCCGCCGAACGGGAACGGCGGCTCCTGGCGCCGGCCCTCCGCGTCCGTCCACCCCAGGTAGAACCGGACTTGGCAGAAGGATACGGGATCCAGCGCGCCCAAGGAGGCAAAGTACGGCCCGCTCGGCAGCCGGCGTTCGCCCGGGAACGCCTCGTCGGGGTCGAGGCCGGCGAGCCGCGCGAACGCGTCCATCATCGTCCCGATCCGGTCGGCGCCGGGATGCTCGCCCGTCCGCCACAGCGCGATCTGTTCGACGCCGAGGCTGGCGGCCCGGGCCTCCTCCACAGCCCGCCAGGCGGCACCGCCGACGAATCCGGCGCAACGTTCCTTGAAGATCCTCTCCCAGGCCATGACCGATTTCACCGCCTCCACGAAGGCGCCGGGGGCCAAGCCGTTCGGAAGCGGGTACCTCATCGTCCCGGCGGTCAGGAACTCCCCGCGGTCGCGGTTGGCGAGGTACCAGTCCACCAGTTCCGTCTCTTCGGCCAGGTCCATCGTCGGGAGGTTAGGATGCGGTTGGAAAGACGGCGGCTACCCGAGCACCCACCCGACGGTCACCACCAGCGCGTAGGACGAGAGCGCGGTGAACAATCCCACCAGGCTATAGAATATCATGGTCTTCCCCTTCGCCTTCGCGTCTTCGTTGAACGAGGTGAACGTCATGATCATGCCGCCCGCCGCCATGATGAGCGTGCACAGCAGGGCCAGGACGATCATCGCCAGGCGGACGATCCGGGCTGCCAGCGAGTTCACGTTCTTGATGCCGCCGCCCGTCACGTCGGCCGTCCCGTTTTTGTTCCTGAGGAGGTTGAAGTCCCCCGCGCTGATCGTGAAGTTCGCCGACGTCATGTCGTTCGCGGACGCCTTGGCCGCGTTGTCCGCCTGCGCTTGGGCGAACGCTGCGTCGGCCGCGGCGTTGCCCGCGTTGCCGAGGCTCGGGTTCCCGGATTGGGAGTCGGAGATCCGGCGGAGTTGGCCGATCCGCTCGTCCGTCGGCACAGCGGGGCGCTCCAGGAGCGCCGGCGGCGCGTCGTCTGCGGCCGCTTGGGAGAACGTCGCGGAGCACGCGGCAGCGGCCAGGAGCAGGAATGCCTTTCGCATCTTGGTGGAATCAACGGTTAATACCGACGATTATAGCGCGAACGGCGCCGATAATCAAAACGGCGGCGGGAAATTTGACGTCATGCCGCTCCCGGCGATAATGCGGGCGCGGCCTGCCTTCGGGCAGGTCGTCCAAGAGGACCACCGGGGAGGGCGCCAACCCTCCTTTTTCGTGCGCGCGGGGCCGCCTACGCGGCGGCCTTCGGCGTCCCGGGCTCCTTCTTCCCCCGCGCCGCCAGGCGCCGGCGCAGTTCGACGGTCATGCTGGTGGCGGCCGCCCGCTCCTGGAACTCCTGCCACCGCGCCCGCGGTTCGCCGTCGCGCAGGTCTTCGGCGGGGGCCGGGCTGCCGGAGTCCGCGTCGGCGAACAGCCGGGTCTCCAGCAATTGTTCCCCGGCCTGGCAAAGGACGGCGACGTTGTGGGCGTCGGCGCCCTTGGCGAGGTCGAACCCGTCGCGCAGCATGGCCCCGGGCGGACCGTACTGCTCCCGGACCGTGGGCCGGTTGACCGCCGCGATCACCTGCCGCCAGAACGGCTCCGGGACGGCGTCGAACGGGTGGCGGCGCACCAGCGCGGACACCTCCAGCAGGCCCTTGGCCTGTTCCCGGTCCCCCGGCGGGACGACCTCCATCTTGCCGGACTTGCGGGAGAGGCGGCCGTCGGGGCGCACCTCGAAGCGCTGGCCGGGGACGCCCTGGCGCAGCGGGTCGGCGATGACCAGGCGCTTCGCGTCGTCGGAAATCGCCGGCGCGAAGGGCCTCCCTTCCCGCTCGGCGGCGGCCTTCGCCTCCTCGTAGGCCTCCGTGACCGTCCGGCGGTCGTCGGGCGAACGCAGCTTGGCCACCATCTCGCGGAACTTGGCGTCGCCGGCCGCCTCGATTGAGCCGACGGCCTTGTCGAATTTGGCGGCGGCGTCCCCGGACAGCCCCTCGCGCAGGAAGGGGGCGCCGGCCACCAGTACCGCCATCTCCACGGCCTCCTGGGACACGCCCGCGTACAGCTCCGGCTGGGACTTCTTCGCCAGCGCCGCCTGGGCCCTCACCTCGGCCGCCTTCTCGGGGCCGAGGGCGTCCATGGCAGAGCGCAAAGCTGAATAGCGATCGAGATTCTCACTCTGACGCGCCATCTTCATTTCCTGCTTGACCGAATCGGCGGGGAGTCGCTGTTCTTGCCGCTTATCCGCCTGGTCGGACGCACTCACAATATCCTCGTCGGACCCGAGGGAGTCTACCTTGTCAGCCGTCGAGCGCGTTCGCCCCGGTTGCTCTGGGGTATTCACTGGAACGGCTGGCAAGCCGTCCCCTTCTGCGCCCGCCAGGGCCTCCTTGCGCGATTCTTCCTGCTCGCGGTCGGCCATGGCGGCCACGCGGCGGGCGGTGGCGAGTTGGGCCGCGACGAGTTCGGGTGACGGAGCCTTCCGGCCGTCGGTATCCGGCGCGGGAACCTCCTGGGGGCGGGTGGATTCGAGGGACATAGGCGGATTAATCCTTCCCATGCTGCCATATCCCACCGCGGGGGGCAAATATTCGGGCCGCCCGCGAATATCCGGCCGGGCGGCGGACTGCTAGGAACCGTTGACCTTACGCTCCATCTTTTCCAGGACGGCCAGCATTCTCCCCACCTCTTCTTTGGTGTAGTCGCCGGGCTGGAGCTCCATGATGATCATCCGTTCCTCTTTGGCGATCGCCAATAACTCCGCAGCGCGGGCGGCTTTCTGGTTCGCCGACGCGTCGCGCCAAGCGTAAAACGCCTTTTCCAACACCTTGCCATGTTCGTTCAGGGCCACGACGCGGTTGGTGCTCCCCCACCCGTCGAGGTCTTCCTTGCTCGCGCGCAGGTTGGCAGCGACGTGGCGCAGGGCCCCGCGCGGGGCCGCCTTCGCGGCGGCTTCCAGGGCGGGCGTCCAGGACAGGCCGTAGGCTTCCGCCGTGGCGCGGTCCAACTCGCCCATGTAGGCGGCCACCATGCGCGCCTGGCCGGCGACCTGACGCAAGGCCTTCGACGCGGCGAGGCGGTGCTCCGGGCCGCGTGCGGCGGCGGCGGACAGCAGCGCGGGTGCGTTTTCCCAGGCGAACTGCGCCTGGTAGCGGACGTGGAGCGGCGATCCCGGCTCGGATCCGACCGGCAGCGTCGAGCGCACGGCGTCCTTGGCGATCTCCGCCTCGGGGCCGACCGCGGCGACGAGGTCCTTGACCATCGAAGCGTCGGGGCGGTCGACGAAGGCGAGCACGGCCACCGGATGGCGGGACCCGGGCGCCGCGGCCGCCTGCGCGAGGAACCCGAACTCGTCGGAGAGCTGGAAAAGGTCGGCGTCGGTCATCTTCCCGGCGTCGACGGCGCCGGAGCCGACGAGGGCGGCGGTGCCCAGGTGGAAGGCGAGCTTGCCCGGCCAGTTCACCGGAAGGCTGCCGCCCTTCTCTCGCACCGCGCCGACGGACTTGTTGATGGCCGCGAGGTAGGCGGCCAGCGCCCGGGGGTCGGCACGCAGGCGCTTCTCGTAACCCGTTTTCTCCATCCCGCGCGAGTCCTTGCCGCCTTTGGTCGCCACGATCTGGTCGCGGCGGATGGCGTTGATCGAGGCCTTGTCCGGCTCGCCTGTGGCATCGACGTAGGCCCAGTCGCCGCGGTCGCATCGCGCGATGAGGACCGGTTTCGTGAAGCGGATCTTGTTGGCCGTCCAGTCGAGGAACTCGCCGAGGTTGGCCTCAGTGACCGGGTAGAGGCGGTTCGGGAACAGGTCAGCGACCGGGGCGGCCAGCTCCGGCAGACCGTCCGGTGCCGGACGGTCCATCGGGTCCATGAGGTCGCCGGGACGTTCGAGAAGCCGGTCGTAGAAGCACACGTCCACGGCCTTGCCCGCCTCGCGGAACTTCGCAATCGTGTCGGGATGATAGGCCTTATCCATCGTCCGCAGCGTATCGCGGACGCCCTGCGCCAGGGAACCCGGGCGTGCGCGCAGATCGGCGAGAACCTTGCGCATCTCGTCGTCGGAATAGCGGGCCTCCAGCCGCGCGAGGACGGTCTCCGTCTCGCGCTCGGCCTCCTGGACGTACGGGGCGGTCTCGCGGGCCTCCCCTCCCCGTCCGCCGGCGACCCTCCCATCTCCGGCGACGGGCGCTGTGTCGGCGCGGGCCAGCAGGAGCGTGGGCGCGGTTTCCGCGGCGGGCGCGGCGACCAACTCGACCTTGGCTCCCGCGGCCGTCGGCGCCTCGATGCGGGCGGCGTCCTCGGCCCGAGCGACGCCGGCGCCGGCCGCGGCCAGGCCGAGCGCCAGCAGGGCGGAGCGGGTACGGCCGACGACGACGGCCAGCGCGCGGTCCCTCATCCGCGCCAGAAAGGAGCCCGTTTCGCGGCGGGCGGCCGGGGCGGCGGCGGTTTCCCCGGCGGTTGGCTCCGGGAGCCGGTTCGCGGCGTCGGTACGCATAGGGAGGATAGGTGAGGGGTAGAAACGGGCGCGATTATACGCATTTTCTCCCGATAATGCAATCCGTCCCATCCTACGCGTTGGCATGAGCGTCCCCTCCCCCGCCGTCCATGTTTGCACTTGTTTGGTGAAAACAAGGCCGGGGCGTGCCGCCGAGGATCCCGCGGGTAGGATCGGAGGATGGCGGAGACCTTCGGAACCTTCCTGCGGGAGGCGCTGGCGCGCCGGGGCATGACCCTGCGCGCGTACGCCCTGGCCATCGGCCTGGGCAAGTCCCACTCGTTCGCCTACCGGGTCGCCAACGGCCAGGCTGGGCCGCCCATGAAGGACCTGGCCCGTTGGGCGGAACCCCTCGGGCTGAATGCCAAGGAGCGGAAGATGTTCGATCTCCTGGCGGGGGTCGCCAATTCCCCCGAGGTCGTACAGGCTTGGTTTGCGCACCATACCCGCGCTACGAACGCCCCGGCTGGCGACCCAAACCGAACGTAGTTCTCTGCCTGCCCCTTCCGCTTCGTATTCAATAGGCGCCAGCCGGAAGTCGGTTACTAAGGCGCCACATCCACAAGAGGTCACATGAGCATCCCGCGTTCGATCGAAGCCAAACTCGGCCATCCCATGCAACCGGGAGAGATCGAACTCCATCCTGCGCAGCACGAATTGCGCGCGATGTTGGAGAAAATGCGCCAGTTGGTGCGATTGGCTGCGCCGTATATCCCGTGGGCCAGCGATATCGAGGTCCACCTTCTGTCGAAACCGATCGTTAACGCTGTCGCCTATTCCGTCGGGGGACGGAAATATGCCATCGGCCTGTGCCTCGGAGCGGCCGAGCGGGTACTCAACAGCTTCGACGAAGAAGGCATGCGGCGTCTCTATCGGGAATGCAGCAACGACCCGTACATGATGGCCTACGAGCGTTTCGCCTCCTGCGTCCGGTATTTCGTGTACGGATGGCTGCTGTTCCACGAACTCGGCCATATCATGTGCCGCCACCTGACCCTCCCGAAGGAGAGCCCACACATGACCTGGATGGATGTGGACGAGGACGGGGCATCATCAGCGGCCCTGGCATCCGACGCAGACAACAGCGACGGATGGGATGACGCCCAACCGGGCGACGTGCAACGCAAGGCCGTCGAATGCGACGCGGACTGCGCGGCGGCCCGCATTGTCCTCGCCATCATAGACGAAGTACGGGACGGATTGGTGAATGTCGACGGTTTCCCGAGGGCGCGGGCGGAGGCCCTCGCGTTCACCGCAAACACGGTCGCCCTGTATTGGCAGTTCGGCTTTTGGAGCACGTTGCGGTACAGCCGAAACGAGTACCCGAGCCCGAACATGCGGCGATTCATCATCGAACAGCGCCTCTGCACCCAACTGTCGGACGAAAACCGACTGACGGCCGCTGTGCAAGAGGCCCTGGCGAAAGGGCGGACCTTCGGAACTCTGTATGCGGAGATCAGCGGTTGGCCGTCGCTCGACACGCTGCCAGACTCCTTCCAGTTTTACCAATTGGTGGTGCCAGCAATCCAGCGATTGCAGGAGCAACGAGCCGCCACCATCGGATGAGACGACGCCTTCTGACAACTGGCGCAATCAGGAAGCAACGACGCTACTCGGGCCACACGGCGAACGGGAAATGGAGCGTGCTGCGGCCATTATGGTATTCAGGCGTCTGCTGCGGCCTTGCCAACTCATCAGCCAAGCATCGTCCGGCGTACTCCACGGCCGACGCGATAGAGAGGGCCGTCCCGATTTTGAAACGCGCCACCAGAGACAGCATCAACGAGAACGTAAACGCACCCCCAAGGCTCGTATCGCCCGCGTTCTGGCCGGCCGCGCATGCGGTGACCAGGACCGAGCCGCTCCCTTTCGCCATGACCAACTCGTCGTACATGCGTCGGGACCGCAGGCGGTAGTCGCTGTCGATCATCCCGAGGAGCCCTTCGTGCCTGGCCAACCGCTCCGTGAGTTGGGCTCCGGGGTCGTCGATGATGTCCCGGCACGCGTCGACGATGATGAGGCTTCTCGCCGCGACGGGGAATAACGCCGAGGTTGGCATCATGGATCCGTCCGCGAGGCACAGCCCGGCGTGTTCGGCGATAACCCCAGCCGCCTGCGCCCCGTGGCCGGAAAACGTCACATAGGCAAAATCAGCCGTCCCGGCTCTGGCAATTGCCGACTGGACCGATGCGGCTGTTGGACCCGAGACGATCTCGATTTCCTCGATTTCCCATGCGCCGCCCTCGTCAGAGCGGAGGTGCTCATGGTGGAGCCGCAGATCAGCGTCCACGCCAGGCAACGGCTGCTGACCTGCCGTGAAGGGACACCCCAGGATGACAGCTCGCCGTCGCATATGCTCAGTCTTCAGGTCGATCCGGGAAATCTAGGGCCGCTAACCTCGGGGATGATCGCCACTCCGGCCAGAGGCGCCGCGCGCCGCTCATGCCTACGCGCAACGCATCCTGCCCAGCAGCAGCCTCCGCCGGGCGATCTCCCGCCCGACGGCTCCGTGCATGTTCGTGCCACGCCACCGGCAATGGGGGCGCGCGTTGCCCTTGCCGGCGGCGGCCGTCGTCATTCCGTGACCGTGACGAAGTAGAACTCGGAATTGGCCCAGAAGACGTACCTGCCCGGCTTGAGGGCCGCCTCCGGCTCCCAGTAGTAGGCGTCGGGGGCGAGGCTCTTGGCGCGGAGGGCGAACCCCGCGGAATTGCCGACGGCCAATCCGCCGCCGTCCGCCGGGGCCCCGCCCGCGAAGAGCAGGACGCCGTCCTCCTTGCCGGGCCCCTTGTTTTCGAAGAGCGTCAGCCCCTCCTTGGCGGGGCGCACTTCGACCACCGGGTAGAGCCCGAAGGACTTGAAGCGGTCGGCGCCCCCTTTCACCGCCAGCCCGCGGAAGGCCGACGCCTTGACCGTCGCCGCGTTGGCCGCGTCGAGGGCGTAGTACCTGTCTTTTTCCGCCATGAGCGCGGTGATGTTCATGGGCGGCTTGACAACCATGGAGGTGAAACGCTGCGTCACCTTGACCTGGGCCAGCGGCCCGCTCACGGGGACGAGGTAGCAGCCATCGAACTCCGGGACGGGCGGGTCGGCCGCCACGGCGGCGGCGGGCATCAGGGCCGCCGCCAGGAGGACGAGGGCGAGGAGCGGAAAACGCATGGAGGAGTTCCTTGGGGATGGGGAAAGGGAACGGGGGCGCATGGGGTGGTCCTTGGTTGAAAGGCGCTTCCGAAAGTGTGGGCCCAATTTTGGGCCCACAAGACCCAGGTGGTAGGTTCGTAGAAAGTGCCGCTACATTGGTGGGATGGCCGAGTCGTTTGGCGATTTCGTGGGAGGGCGGCTTCGCAGCCGCGGGATCAGCGTCCGCGAATTCGCGCGAATGACGGGCCATCAGTCCGCCCATTCGTTCGTTTCCCGGGTTCTCCGGGGGGTCCGGCCGCCGCCGCTCAAAGCGCTCGAAGCCTGGGCGCGGGCACTGGACATCACCGCGGACGAGCGCGACCGCTTCGACGAGTTGGCGGCCTTGGCCCACTCCCCGCCCATGATCCGGGAACGATTCGAGACAATGCGGGAGAAGCTCGCCGCCAAGGCTCGGAAATAACCGGAGGAGCCGCCCCCCCGGTAATAGCGGAGGCCTGCGCCCCACCGGTCGTGCAACCTGGTGGTGAGTGTGCCCGTGGAGGGACACCTCCCATCCCCCGGGGAGCAATCGGTTCCCTGAACGCCGTCCCCCGGGGACGGCGGACCCGCTGAAACCGATCCGATCGACGCTCTGCTCAGGCTGCTTGCTGCCAATCCGGCGGCAGGCGCCCACCCCTGTACCGGCCGCGCGCCGGTGGGAGCGTCCCATGCCACCTCCGTCTCCTCGCCGCCTTGACAATCCGGAGCCGCCGCGGCGGCCCGCGAACACCCATCCCGCTGCCAATGCGCTCGCGGTCCTGCGCTTCCCGGATAGGGCCGGCGCCCGGGGGATCAGGCCATGAGGTTGATCCCGTTCTTCTCCGGCCGGGCCGAACGCGCATGGGCCAGGGCGGAAACGGCGCTCGACCACGCACGCCACGAGCTCCGCCCGCTGTCGCCAGACCACCTGTACCGATCCACCAAGGATTTCATCGAGGGGCAGAACCTCCTATCCCAGATGCAGGCGGACGCCCTGCGTCACGACAACTGGGAACCGGACCGCAGGAGGTGGCTGGAGGGCATCTGCCGCCTCCACGGCGGGAAAGTCGCGGCCGCCGCACGGCACTTCAAGGAGACGAACCAGAGCACCATGAGGGCTTTCCGCGCGGCGAAGGAGGCCGCCGCGACGAGGCTCACCTCCACCCCGCAGGTCATCTTGCGGACGGACTGGTCGTGGAAGACGGCCCCGCCGAAGGAGAAGGCGGAACAGGTGCTCCTGTGGGTCGCGGCGACCTGCTTCGCCTGCCTCATGACCTGGACCCTCTCCCGCATGCTGGACGGGACCCCCCTGGGGAAAATGCCGTGGGCGCTGGCCGGCATCCCGTTGCTGACCGTGCTCCAGATCTTCATCGCGAAGGCGGGCTCGTCCGCGCTGATCGAGTCGGCCGCGGCCACCCTCACCCCGGCGGGGCGGGCGAGGCTCAAGATGGCCTTCGGCCTGGCCGCGCTGGGCTCCCTCGCCGCGCTGGGCGTCGCGTTGTCGTCCCTGTCCGCCACGGCGACGTCGCGATTGAGCCTGGCCCAGGCCGCGGCCCCGAGCAAGGGCGTCCTGCTGGGATGCGAAATCGCGTGCGAGATCTGCGCGTGCGCGTTCATCGTCTATCGGCGGTGGAAGCTCGCGAACGGCAGCAGGACCCCCGTCAACAACCCGGAGTGGGAACCCGCCCATGCCGCTTACGAACGGTGGAGGGAAGCCGAAGCGGAACTCGGTCGGCTCGTGTGCCTCGCCGAAGAGGCGACCGACGCCGTCGAATGCGTGTCCGAGATCCTCGTCGGCGAATACCTGTCGGACTTCCGCCGGAGGATCACCGAGGCCCAGCCGCTCCCCCGCCCCGTCGTCAACTGACCACCCTACACCCCCGAAACGAGACCCCATGCGATACGTCATCAACTCATCCCTCCGCGCCGCAGCCCTGATCCTGGGGGCAGCCGCCCACTGCTTCCCGAGCGACTACGTCGTCGCCCTGGCGCCCGCCACGGACCAGGCCGAGGCGCAGGCCGCCATCGACGCCGTGCGCGACTGGTGGCTCAACCCCCAGGAGGTCAAGGGCGGCGACACCCTGCGCGTCTGCTCCACCGCCAAGCTGGCCCTCTCCAAATCAATCGAGGCGGAGAAGGCCGGCGGCTGGCTGTCTGGCTGGGCCGATTCCCGCGAGCAGTCCCTGGAGGGTCTGGCCGACGACCTGAAATCGGCGCTCCTCGCCCAGCCCCCGGGGGGCGTCCAGGGCGGATATGCCTCGCCGACCGCCCTGCTGGCGTACCTGACGACCCGGCTGCCCAAGGCCCCCGCGGGCATCGTCCTCGTGGGCACCCCGGTCAACCGGGATCCGCGCGACCCCCGCAACGACCAGCTCGCCGACAACCGGTACCGCTGGCCGACCGCCGCTCTCAGCCGGACGAACGTCGCCCAGGGCTCCCTGTGCCTGGGCGGGCTCCCCCGTTGGTCCGGCGGGGAGACGCGCTTCGTCGCCACCCTGGGCCTGCTGGACGGGCCGTCGGTGCCGCGCGACCTGGTGGAACGGCAGGCGTGGCTCGTCCAGGAGTGGTGCTCCCAGGTGGGGGCCAGGTCCCTCGGTTTCGAGTCCTCGGTCCGGGCGGCGCTCACCGCAGTGAGCGGGTCAGCCGCTCCAGCGGCGAAGCGCGAACTCCCCAGCCCGGACGGCGCTTCGATGGTGGAGGAGAAGTGGCCCATCGGCGGGCTGGCTCCCCAGGCCGCGCCGGCCGGGCCGCCCGTCGCAGTCATGGTGGAGCGCAAGATCGAGGCCGGGCAGGAAACGTTCGCCGCGAACGCGCAAGGGAGCGAATACGAGGTCCACGACTACCAGGTGAACGGCGCCCCCGTGGGCAGCGTGACCGTCGGCTACGACTTTTTCAGCGTCCCGGACTCCCTCAAGGTCATCGACCCGCGCGACGGATCCGTGGCGGGCGCGCTCCCGTCCACCGCGGAGGCGGGGAAGGTGACGTTCGCATTCGCGAGGCCGATCTCCCGGTTCCGCATCCAGATCAACGAACCGGGCACGCCACGGGGAAGCTCCTGGATCTACACCGTCACCGCCAAGTGACCGCATGGTAGCGGGAGGCGGGCCCCTCGGGGCCCGCCGTTCGGGGGCGGCGGTTAGTTGAAAAAGTGGAGGAAAGCCGGGCGGACGCCCAATCGGCGCTTGTCCACCGGCAGCACGGCGCCGCTGCCGAACCAGATGGGCACCAGGTCCGTGCTCAGGGCCCGCACCACCGTGATGCCCCGCGCCGCGGCGTACGCCGTGGTGAGGTCCGCAAGGTAGTAGCTCCCACCGACCGCAGTTTCCAGGCGCTCCACCAGCCACGGCACAGTGGAGCCGGCCGCGTCCTCCGGGCCGTCGGAGCGCGGCCCCGCGAGCATGGCGTCGAGGTGGCTCGCGCGGCCCCGTTGGGAATACCAGTCGGCGTGGTCGCTGACGGATCGGACCTCGCCCTCGTCGGTCATGTCCCGGGGCGGCCGCCCGACGAACGCGATGCTCCCCGCGACCTCCGACAGAGCCTTCAGGGCCGCCCGCTCGGCGCAAAAGTGGGCCGCGGCGCCCGACCAGACACGCCCGTCTCCCGTGCGCAGGACGGCCAGGACGTGGGGAATCCCCTTCCCGCGGGTCGCGTCGAGCACGGTCAGTTCGCCGCCGAAACGGGCGGCCAAGGACGCGGCCAATCGTGCGGCCTCCCCGCGCGGGACGAAGCGCGGCAGCGGCTCCCGCGACGCCCACGCGAGCATGAGGCTGTCGCGCTCCGTCAGTTCCAGCAGGGCCCCCGTCGCGGCCGACGCCCAGTCGCGGCCGGCGGCGACGCCGCTGGAGGTGGCCTGGTATCCCGCCCGCCCGGTGCCCGGGTATAGCACCAGGTCGGACGGGAACCGCACCCGGCGGCCGGCGGCCGATCCGAGGCCGGTAGCGGGGTAGACCGGGAGAAGCCCGCCCGCGCGGAACACGGCGGCCCCGGCCACGGCGTTCGCCAGGGCTGCCTCGTCCGCGGACAGCCGCCCGCGGCGCTCGCGGTCGCCGTCGAGGTACTGGGACGCGCCGCGCTCGACGGCCTCCGCCTCGGCGCGGACGCGAGCCGCCGCCGGATCGGCGACGTCGAAACCGGCCGACAGCGGTTTCCCGTCCTGGAACAGGATGCCGTCCGGCGACGGGGGATAGGCGGCGTAGGCGGCGCGGTAGGGGATCCCGGGGCCGGACGGCGTCATGTCCGTCACCGCCACCGGCGGGACCGGGTCGTCGTCGGGGCGGGCGGTCGCCCCGGTCCGTCCGCGGGTAAAGAACGTCCGAATCCCCGACCAGGTGGTGCGGACGGCCTCCCGGCGTTCCCCGGCGTCGGCCTCCGCCCAAAGGCGGGGGCGCGGATCCTCCTGCGCCCGCCTGAGCAGGTCGTACGCGTCCGCCGGGACAGCGGCGCAGAGGCCGGCCGCCGCGTACCGGGCGAGGCCGGCCGCGAAGGCGACGTCGCGCTCCCCCATCCCCACCGTGACGGTCGCGGCGCCCGCCAGCGCCGCCGCGGGATCCCTGGCCAGCCAGAACAGGAACGCGAACGCGTCCTGGAAGCGGACGCCACCGCGGCCCGGGACGGGACGCGAGGCGGAGAGCGGGCGTCCCAGGATCGCCTCGGCCGCCCGCACAGCGCGCGCCGTCCCGCGGCCGGACCACCCGGCGGCAATCTCGGCGATCGACCCCTGGCGGAGCAGGTAGGAACGGTGTTGGAGGACCAGCAGCATGCCAGATGGGTTACGACGTCGCCCCGACGAGTACCGCGTTCATGAACAGCTCGCCGGGGGCGCATCCCATCGCGCCCAACAGCCAGTCGGCGCGGACGCCCCACAGCTCGCACGTCCCCGCCGGGACAGACTGCGCCGCCAGGGCGGGGTTCTGGCAGGCGTGGCCCGCCTCCAGCAGCGCCAGGGGGTACGCGGACCCGCCGGATTTCCGCGCCGAGCCCGTGAGGTCGGCGGTGACGAGCGCGAGGCCGGCGGCGGCGCCGAACGCGATCCCTGGGTTGGGGACGAAAGCCCGCTCCAGGAAGACGTCGAACGGGACGCGGAGGCGGGTCCGCCGCAACCGGTACCCGTCGAAATCCCACACGGCGACCGTCCCCGCCGCGCGGTCGAAGGCCGCCCACCGCCAGCGGAGCGGGAAGAAGCCGCCCCCCGAGGGGACGGTGCGGTGCGGCAGTTCCCAGCCGTTGAACGCCTCGACGTAGGAGAAGCCGTAGGCGGCCCGGAACAGCGACGCGACCGCGCCGGACGGCAGCGGGTGGCCGGAAAAGCGGCGGACCGTCCGCCGGGCCCACGCCGCCGGCAGCGCCGCGCCGGGGGCGACCGTCAGGGCCGGGTCGAGGCAGGACCGGCGGACATGCCATTGTCGGGTGATGCGACGCCCCTCCTCCCACGAGCCGGCCCCCGGGATCCCGAACAGAGCGCGCAGGGCGAGGGCGACCTGGCCGGCCTTGTCGTCGACGCGAACGACGGCTCCGATCGCCAGCAGGAAGTCCAGCGCCACCCCGGTCCCGCGCCTCCGGCGCAGGACCTGCGCCTCGGCCGCGTCGAGCGCCGCCAACACGGCGGGCCCCGCGCGGCGGTCGGTCACCTGGGTAGAACGGCCGGGCGCGCCGATCTCCAGCGGCTCCCGCGTGAACCAGGCCCCCGGCGCGAGCCGGTAGGCCCTACCGGGAGAGGATGGTCTGCCAGCGCTCATGCTCGATCATGATGAAGGTCGGGGCACCGCCGTAATAGGTCGTCGACTTGCGCATGCGGCGGCGGGAGATGGCCAACTCGTGGATCGCGTAGGGGCCGGGGTCGTGGATGACGAAGGACGTCCCCCGCGTCCCGCTGCACACGGTCAGGTGCCCGGCATGCTCATCCTGGCGCCGGTGCTCCTCGTCCCGGAATACGTAATAGTCGCCGCCGACGATGAACAGCCGCCAGGCGGCCTGCTGGGCGGAGATGACGTTCCACGGGTCAGCCAGCCCGCCGATGCGCATGCCGGAGCCGCCACCCAGGACGGCGCGCGCGGCCGCGGTGGAATCACCAAAATCGACTTTCGGGTAGTGGGCGATGCCGTGGCGGCGCAGGAATGCCGCGGGCGAACGGACGTAGTCTGCCATCAATTCGGGCGTGTAGCCGTACAGGGTGACCGCCAGTCCCATCCGGCCGAGGAAGCGGGCCAACTCGATCTCGTCGGCGGCGTCGTCGGGACCGACCTCGCGCCCCTTGATCAGCGCCAGCACGTCCAACGAGTCCTTGGCCGAGAAGCTGGTGCCGAGGAAATGGTTGAGGACGGTCATCGCGCACCCGGTACCGCAGAACCCTTCGTAGGGCTCGACCACCCGGAGCGGCTTATAGAGAATCAGGTCGCGTTCGCGGTTCCCGTCGGAGTTCGCCATCGCCGTTCGGTTAATTTTGACGCCGGACCAACAGCGCTATAATACCGATGTTTACCAATTATCCACATTCCTATGTCGAACGTCATGCAATCGGTGGTGAGCGAATCGTCGTTGGAGGCCGCGGGCGGCGCCGGAGCCGAACAGGCGGTGATCGCCGGAGTCGCCGTCACGATCAAGGAACGCGTCCAGGGGGCCAGCGACATGGCTACCTGCGGGCAGGGATGCAAGTGCTGCGGCGCCAGCGGCGTCAGGACGGGCAAGGCCGGCCTGCTGCGCAAGGCGCTCCGCCGCCGCGCCCGGTAGGCGCGACGACGAGGGACCACGGGCCTCGAACGACCAACCGCACCCTCCGGCCGCAACGGCCGGAGGGTTTTGATAGGCGGGTTCAGCGCGCGGAAGGGTTCCTGCTGGATTGGACATCCGTTCCGCGATGCCGTACCATCGGCGCGTATCCGTAAACCCGTTCCCCATGACGACGGACCACCGCCCGCCGACGCCGCCGTCGGCACCCGGCCCCGAGCAGCCCAGAGAACCGGCCAAAGCCGCCAGTCCGGAACCGGTCGCGGACCTCCGCCACCGCGTCGGCGACGCGGTCCGAGCGGCAGCGGCCGCGACCTCGCCCGGCCAGGACCGGGCGGCGGACCAGGATCCCCGCTCCCCCGCCGGGCGACTCCGCCGGCTCTACGACGTGTGGGCCATGCCGGTCGGGTTCTCCCTCCACTTCAAGGCCAATAACGTCATGGACCTGGTGGTCGAGAAGCTCCAGGTCGACCGCGTATCGCTCACCCACTATGGCGAATTGAACGGGGACCTGATGAAAGACCCGGATGTCGAGGTGCTGCTGTTGCCGGACGGAACGATCCGCGGCGTCAGCTTCCAGAACGACTACGTCGGCGTCTATCACACCTGCGAGGACGAGCCGCCGACATCCTACCTCTCACGGTCGATCAACGACTTCCTGGGATCCTGGCTGAAGGAACTCCACGCCCAGGGCTTCGCCACCCCGACGCCCGCCGAAGCCCAGCGCCGGACCGACGCCTTGGCGGCGTTCCTGCGCGATGATCAGTAGGCGATTCAATGCGTCCAGATTTATCGCAAGCGGATCCATTCTCCTTGCTGGTTATAATAGGGCGATGCTGACCAACCACTCGCATTCCACATGGCATCAAAGGCCGACCGCATGACCACTTCCGGACTATCCGACAAGTCGCGCACCACAATCTCCGGCAACACAAGGACATCTCGCCCAATCGGCCGCAACGTTGATCTGACCTCATGAGGACTATGCACCAAGGCGTAATTTTTCACCCCCAGGATACTTACCATAATAACCATCGGCGCATCAACTCCAACCAGACGACAGAATGGAAATGCATTTCGCAAAAACGTGAGAACACAATCCTCAACGCGGTATCCGTACAACGGACGATATCCAATTGAAGCCGGATCTGCTGGCAGGACCACCCTAACGCTGGCCGTTTCTATTTTCCCGTCACGAAACAACAGCGTATATCCGACGCACGTCCTTTGCCCTGAGCGGACAAGCTCAATGGAATCCCATAACATGCCATCGAAACAATAGCGATCATGGTTACCCCCTGTCCAAGCCAAGGGATTCAACCTTGCCGGACGGGAAGAGATAAAGTCAACAACGGTCTCGCCAGCCAGCGATACCAGGGGAACCATATGAATTGCCACAATTGGTTCTGCACCATTGGCTCCATCAATCGCTCCGAGAGGCTCAGGGCCAAGCCCGGACAGCAGCGTGGCGATACGCTCCGCTCTCCATTCCCTGACTTTCCGCTGCACATCGCCGGACTGGGACACCAAAGAACGAATCTGGCCGCAATCGCATGGTTCGTTCCCGGCGTTCGTTCTGACGTAAAATCGACTATTGCCACGCACCATATGCGGCAAGTTCCAAGACCTGGGGATACCGATGACGAGAACCTTTCTGCCATTATCAATGCTTACATCAACGCGAATAACGCCGTCAATCCGTGGATCCAATCCGTCACGCATCCAATTGAGCATCTGGAGCCAGGCCGCATCTACCGCCTCGGCAGGGACTCCCGGAGCTCCGATGGGCAATCCCTTGTCGCAGGCAATCCCAATGAGGATGAATCCCCCTGTCGTGTTCGCAAACGCAGTGACGTCGGCCAGAAAGTCATCGCGCTTGTCCCTGGGATAGGTTGATTCCTTGTATTCCAATGACCGATTTTCTGGTATTTGCTCGGTCACCAAGCGGTTGATGTCCTCCATCGAGCAATCGTTCGGTGATTTCCCCAGCAGCAACATGGCGACCTCTCCTGCCTCGCAGTGTGGCCCCCAGTAGGACTATTCAACGACACCCACCTGCCCTGCCATGAACGGACCAAGCCGTCATCCACGTCGGCTCCGCTCGATGGCCTCCATCGCGCGGTTGAGGTCGGCCATACGGCCGGGCACCGCCACGCCGGCGGCGACGTCTTCGTGGTAGGCCTTAGCCAGGGCCCGGTAGACGCGCTTGATCTGTTCCAGGGTCGCCTCCCGGCGCACGCCCAGCACGGCGTAGGGATCGCCGCGATCGGTCGACGCCTGCGCCTGCCGGCGCCGCGCCTCCTCCATGGCCGCGCGTTCCTGCCGCACTCGCTCCCGCTCCTCGGCGACGGCCTGCCGTGACCGGTCGCGCTCGGCCTCTCGTTCCTGGCGCTGGAGCTCCAGTTCCTCCCGCAGCATCTCCGTCTCGCGGCGGGCGTCCCGCATCTCGTCCTTGAGGGAGCGGCGCCGCCCCACGGCCCGGCCGACGACCTCCGCGGCGATCCGCCGCCCCCACCGCGCCCAGGCGCCCCCCGCGGCGCCGCGTTCCCGCTCCGCCTCCGGCGCGGGTTCGTACCGGCGCCGCTCCGGCCGGGGTTCGCCGGCGTGCCACGGATCACCGCCGGCAGCCGCATCCTCCCGTTCCCGGCGCGCCTGGCGCCGTTCCCAGGCGCGCAGCTCCCAGCGGTTGTGCAGCCAATAGAAGAGGTTCACCGCCGCCGGCAGCACCTCGCGCTTGAAGCCGCCGACGACCATGCCGGCGAGCCCCGCGGCCGGGAGGGTGAACCAGGCCGACGGGGTGACCATGAAATCGTAGACGACCGGGGTCAGCAGGAGCGCCACAATGACGCCGATCGGCCACAGCCGGCGCAGCAGCGCTCCCAGCAGGTAGCCGATGAAACCGACGATGAGCAGGGCGACGATGGACGACATGGGATGCTCCGAGGGATGGCGAGGGATGGGCCTGGGGAATCAGTCGTCGTCCTCGTCGTCCGGCGGCATCCGCCCCGCGCCGGGCGCGGGCGGAAAACCGGCGAGGTCGAGGTATTCGAGCGGTTCCGACCCGACCCCCGGGCAGGGGTTCCAGGGCGCGCGTTTGGCCAAATGCTTCAGCCGGGGATTTTTGAAGTAGGGCACGGTGCTGATGAGCACCGGCTCCTCGTTGGCGAAGATGTAGAGCGCCTGGGCGTCGGTCAGGGTGCGGATGCGGTCGGAGCGCAGCAGCGGCTCCGTGCGGTAGCGGTCCTTCTCCTTCACCACCCGGTGGCCGAGCATGGATTCGGCCCAGCGGGTGGTGTGGACGTCCGCGCCGCCGTAGACGACCCGGTTGGCCACGCCGCCCTCCATGATGACCTCGGCGGCGTCCGGCCCGTAGTTGGCCCGCAATTGGGCGATGCTTTGCAGGACCATGCTGACGGAGACCCGGTACTTGCGCAAATTGGTCAAAATCGTCGAGAAGTCGGGGATGGCCGAGTGCCCGAACTCGTCCATCAGGGCGAAGATGGGCAGGTCGTCCGGGCCCGGTATGCGCTCCATCCAGGCGGCGAACCCCTGGGCATAAAGCAGGTTCATGACGAAGGCGTACAGCCCGATTTTGGTGGCGGGGAAGACCAGGAAGAGGGCGGTCGGGCGACGCCGCAGGGCCTGGAAGTCCAGCCCCGGGGTGGCCAGCACCCGCGCCAGCTCCGGGATCTCCAGCATGCGCAGGGACGCGATGGCGGTGGAGACGTAGCTTTGCCGCACCTTCTCGTGGCCGGACTTGAGGCCGATCCAGGTGCGCAGGGCGTTCTCGGGGGCGTGGGAGAACACGAACGGGTCCAGGGCCTGGCCCGCCGACCCGTACTGCTGGAACAAGGCCAGGAGGTTGTGGAGGTTCGTCGTCTCCGGCCGGCCGTAGGCGACCAGGGTCTGGATCAGGCAGTCGCACAGGCTTTCCGCGCCCTGGTTCCAGAACTCGCTGTTGTGGCCCTTGGACGCCGGCGACGAGCGCACGATGACCCGCGCCGCCTCCGCCGACTGGAGCGGGGTGCGCACCAGGGCCAGGGGGTTGTAGCCGATCGACGCCGCGGGGTCGGCGAGGTTGAGCACCTGGACGTCGAACCCCCGGTGGCGCAGCGACCCACTGGTGTGCTCCCAGATTTCCCCGCTGGGATCGGTGACCACCAACGAGCAGCGATCCAATTGCAAGACGTTGGGGATGACGAAGCGGGTGGTTTTCCCCGCCCCGGTCGGAGCCACCAGGACCAGGTGCCGAAAAGCGTTCTTGTCGGAGATGCGGCGGCGGTTGCCGTCCAGGATCAGACCGCCGTGCCCGAGGTGCAGGTGGCGCAGGGTCTCGAAGAAGCCCTGGAAGCGCGCTCCGGCCGGGGCCTCCTTCTTCCGGGCGAACAGCAGTCCGAGGAACAGCTTGCCGCCGCCCTTGGCCGCGAGGCGCAGGAGCGGGGCGAGCCCGAAGGCGCCGACCATCGCCGTGGCGCCCACGGCGAGGATCAGGAGGAACAGGGCGATGACGACGGCGGTGGCGAGCATGGCGGGGTGGTTCCGGGTGGGAGTGGCGCGGGGCTGCGGACAAAACGGCGGTGCGTCAGCCCCGGCCAGGGTCGCCCCGGCCTTTCCCATGACCCCGCCGGCGCTGCTTCTCCTGCTTGAACGCGCGTTGGCGTTCCTGGTTGCGAACGTAGCCGCGCAGTAGCGCGATGCGCACGGCCTGGCGGCGGCGCCATTCCTGGGCCCAGCGGGGATCCACGGTCACGTGCCCAGGTGGGGTGGTTGGCGGGGATGCCGGCGGCTGATCCCCGTCCGGCGCTCCGGCGCCCGCAATCTCGGCCGGCGGCGGAGGCGCGGGCGAGCCCGCCACCGGCGGCGCCACGACCACGGGTAGGACGCCCGGCGGCAGTCGCCGCCAAGGGCCGGACGAACGGAAGCCGACCGTTCCCGCCACCTCCTCCAGGGTGGGAGGGGCCGCGCGGTCCGCGCCGCGCAGCAGGTCGCGCAGCAGGCGACGTAGGTCGCGTTTCAGCGCCGCCGGCTCATCGTGGATGGCGCCCAGCAGCCGCCGCAAGACCGGCGACTGGCTCCGCGTCCCCGGCAGGTCGGATCGTGGCGGGACGGCCGGTTTCCCGCCGGCCTCGCGGTAGGCGCGCGCCAGTTCGCCCCAGTACGCGGCGCGGGTGTCGCCGACAATTCCCATCTCAACCGATCGCAGGAGGTCGCGCAGGAAGGCGGCCGGCTGCCGCGCGAGGATATCCAGCCGCGGATACGCCAACCGCCATGCGGCGGGGGTACCGGGACGACGGGCGGCACTCGGGGCAGCCCGGGGCGGTACCGACGGTTCTGACGCCGCTGGCGTGGCAGGACCGTCTGGACCGGCCGTGGGCGAGGGAGCCTCGGTGGGCGCGGGAGCCTCCGCGGGCACGGGAGCCTCCGCGGGCACCGGGATCTCATCCCGACCGCGCCGCCGTTCCTCCCGGGCGACGCGGCCCGGCGCGGGCGGCGGCAGGCCCAGATAGGCGTGAAAGCGCGACGCGTCCTCGTAGGGCAACCCCAGGG
The DNA here is from genome assembly GCA_016218495.1 of Elusimicrobiota bacterium. Lineage (GTDB taxonomy): Bacteria > Elusimicrobiota > Elusimicrobia > UBA1565 > UBA1565 > SCTT01. The sequence continues at coordinate 1,324 of JACRDU010000062.1, read as the reverse complement.
ACAGGAGGCGGTAGCGGCGCTCCCGGTAGGAGAAGGACACCGTGCTCCCGCGGCGGTGGGTGTCGACGCCGCAGGCGCGCAGCGCCTCCAGGCACGACCGGCCGTCCGGCGCGCGGGCCAGGGCCTCGCGCAGCACGGACGCCACCTGCTCCCGGTCGGCGGCCGCGGAGCCGTCATCCGGGACTGCCGGTCCGGGCGTCGGACCCGGGCGGCCGTCCGGCCCCGGCCGAGGATGGCGGAAGCTCCGTCCCCCGCGGCCACCGCGCCCGGGGTCGTCGTAGACCCGTTCCTGCCGGAACTGCGGATGGCGCTCCAGGACACGGGCCTCCACCTGGCGCTGGAGGTCGGCGAATGCCGCCCGGCTCAGGCGCACCGGGCGGTCGTCGCCCGGGCGGTTGGCCGACAGCATGAGGTGGACGTGCAGGTGCCCGCCTTCCACATGCAGCCGCCCGTACCCGAGCTGGTCCGGCGCCCGCACGCGCAGCCACTCCATCACCGCGTCGTGGAGGATCTCCTGCTGCACCTCCACCGGGAGGCGGTCGTCCCGCTTCACGCTCACGATCTCGTGGAACAGCTTCACCCCGCCCCGGCGCTCGCGCAGGACGGCCGCGGTGTCGGCGAAGGCGCGGAGGATGTCCTCGTCGGGGGCGAACCAGGGACGGTCCAGATTCCAGGCGAACCCGACCCCGGGGGCGCCGCCCCGGTCCAGGTAGGATTTCAACTGCCGGAAGGTCGGCGCCTTTCTGGAGAGCGACTTGATGATCATGGCGACGGTGGGAAAGGCTGGTCGGCGATGCGGGCCAGTTCGCGGCGCACCAGATCCATGCCCTCGAAAAGCCCCCGCACCTGCGCCTGGATGGCGTCGGGGTCGGGGGCTTCCGCGCGCAACGCCTGGGCATGCAGGCGATGGGCGATCTGGTTGATGTTGTTGCTCACCGCCCGCAGCAGGCGGGTGGCCTCGTCGAGACGGCGAGCGAGTTCGGGGTGCGGCGGCGCCGGGGGCGGCGAGGCCAGCCCCACGTGCTCCAACAGCACCCGCCGGGCGTACGCGGGCGGCTTCACGCCGGCCGCTTGGGCCAGCGCCTCCAGCGAGGCCCAGGATTCCAGCGGCATCGCCAGGGCGACAATCCTGCGATACTGGCGGTAGAACTTCCGGTAATCTTTCAAATAGGCGGCGCGGTGGGCGGCCGCTTTGCTGCGCTGGGAGTCGGACGGCCGACTCGGATCGGGGGAGTCGGTCAGCATGGCGGTAACGACGGCAAGGGACGGGCGACAACGCCGGCGAGGACGTGCCGGCGAATCGGCGGGAACGAGGACGGATGGG
>JACRDU010000061.1 GCA_016218495.1 Elusimicrobiota bacterium | reverse complement strand
GATTCTACCCATTCTGCCGTGCCAGAAATCCCCTCGCAGGCGCGTTCGCCTGCGAGGCCGTGAGGCCCTCCCCGCGGGAGGGCCGAGCGATCCGTTGGAGGGGAACAACCACGCCCTTAAAAGTGTGTGAACTTGGAGCGCTCCCTCCCTTGACCGGGCCAACGGGAGAACCTAGCCTATGGCATGTCCCGCTTCCCCGACCCGCGCGCGATGGCCCCCGGCGAGAGCCTGTGCGCCGTCGGGGGAGACCTTCGCCCGGAGACCCTGCTCGAAGCCTACCGTGCCGGCATCTTCCCCTGGCCGCAGGAGGGGATGCCGCTCTTGTGGCATTCCCCGGACCCGCGCGGCGTCCTGGACTTCCGCGACCTGCGCTTCCCGCGCAGCGCCCGGCAGGCTGCGAAGAAGGCCGGCTTCACCTTCACCGCGGACCGGGCCTTCGGCGCGGTCATACGGGCCTGCGCCGAAGCTCCGCGCGAGGGGCAGCAGGGCACCTGGATCACGCCCGGCATCCTCGAAGCCTACGAGGAACTCCATCGGCTCGGGCATGCCCACAGCGTGGAATGCTGGGCCGGCGGCGCCCTGGCCGGCGGGCTCTACGGCGTCTATGCGGGAGGCGTCTTCAGCGGGGAGAGCATGTTCCACGCCGTGGCGGGGGCTTCGAAGGCCTGTCTCGTCGAGACGGTGCGCCGTCTGGCGGCCCGGGGTCTTGCCTGGATGGACATCCAGATGCTCACGCCCGTGACGCGGATGCTGGGCGGGCGCGAGGTCCCCAGGCCGGAGTTCCTGCGCCGCCTGGACAAGGCTTCAGCAGGCGGGGGGCCCCGCCTGCTGGACCTGGACGCGTGAGAAAGTGTGCCGGCGGAGGGAGTCGAACCCACAAGGGAGCTAGTCCCGAGCGATTTTGAGTCGCTTGCGTCTGCCAGTTCCGCCACGCCGGCGCGGCCCTATTTTACATCTTCCAGGAGGCGCCGGACCTCGGACGCGACGAGGTCGGCCACCTTGCGGAACTCGGCCAGGGGGAGGTTCTTCGGGTCGGGAATCTTCCAATCCAGGCGCGCCTTGGCGGGGACGAAGGGGCAGGCGTCCCCGCAGCCCATCGTGACGACGTAGTCCCAGCCGGTGGCGGGAAGGTCCGAGACCGCCTTGGAGGCGTTCTTGGAGATGTCGATGCCGTGCTCCCTCAGGACCGCCACGGCCGTGGGGTTCACCTTGCCCGACGGGCGCGAGCCGGCCGAGTAGACCTCGACGCGCGCGCCGCCGAACTCACGGGCGAAGCCCTCCGCCATCTGGCTGCGGCAGGAGTTCTCGACGCAGACGAACAGGATGCGGGCCTTCACGCCGAGATTCTAGCGGATTGTCAGCGTATGAGGGGAGGGCGGCCGAAGCCGCGCCAGCGGTGGATGCCGCCGGGGGGGATGTGGGACATGGTTCCGTCGGGGCCCCACTCGTCCCAATACTGGTCGCCATAGTAGGCGCCGCCGCCCGAAGAGCTCGGGCCCGACGAGCCGGGGACATAGAGCTCAGGCAGGTCGCCCTGCGGGCCTTCCGGGCGGGGCTCCAGGTCGGCCTCGCGGCCCCGGCCGCCCAGGCGCTGCTGCTCGAGGGCGATGGCGTAGAGCGCGGCCGCCACCAGCATGGGCTCCTTGGCCGCCAGCATCTGCTGCAGCTTGGAGGGCCCCGGGCGGCCGTCCTCCCCGGCGGGGCCGGGCTCGGCGTAGCGCGGGAAGAGGCCGTTGCGGACCATGGCCTTGGCCCAGGTCACGGGCAGCTCGAAGAAGGCCTGCTCGTAGTTCGACGAGATGCGGCCGGCGTCCTTCCTCATCGCGTGCTCGAGCGCGGAGAGCACCTCGGGGCCGCCCGCCTTCTGGATGGTGTAGAGGTAGGCCATCAGGACCGGCCACTTGTCGTCGTAGCTGGTGAAGTCGTGCTTCTCCAGGAACTGCTCCAGGAAGCGCTGCAGGTTGCGCCCGAGGTTCTGCGCGGACGCCAGCAGGGAGTAGGCCTCCGCGGCGTGGTAGTGCGTGACGCGGTCGGAGTTCAGGGTGCCGTTGAGGACCTCCTTGAGGAGGGCCAGGTCGCGCCCGGGGTTCCCGTAGCCGCGGCCGACCAGTTTGAGGATCAGGAGCTTCTGCTTCTGGTCCCAGCCCTTGAACGGGGCGCCGGACAGCTTCCCCTGCGCGTCGGGCTGGGGCGGCCAGTGGGCCTCGAAGAAGGCGCGCAGGCGCGCCGGGTCGACGCGCTCGAGCAGCTCGATGAGGGCGTCTGGGTTGACGTCCTTGAACTCGGCGTCGGCCAAGGAGGGGAGGTCGTCGATGGTGCCGGCCTTCCCCAGCGCCAGTTGGGCCCCTTCCTTGAGCTGCACCTGGTTGTAGCCTTCCTGCTTGGCCTGCTCGAAGACCTCGCGGGCGTGCTCGGCCCCGGAGCGCGACATCAGGGTCCCCACCGCGTCGATGAGGGCCATCTTCGCCGGGATGTGGAAGTGGCTGGTGGAGGTGTAGAGGCGCAGGATGCGCTCGAGGACGGGCAGGTCGGAGGGCTGGCCGTAGCGCTTCATGACCAGGGCCATGGCCATCAGGAGCGGCCAGGAGTCGGTCAGGCGGCTGCCCGTCGAGTCGCGGTCGGCCCAGCCCTTCTCTACTATCCAGGCCCGGACCTGCGGGAGGTCCTCGGCGGAGGCCAGCATGCCGAACCCGTTGGCGGCCGCCACCTCGACATTGGGGTTGTCCTTCTGCTTCTGCGAGCGGATGAGCTGCAGGAACAGGGCCTTGGTCTTGGCGCGTTCGCGGACCTGGTGGGGGGTGAGCGCCGGCTCGGCCGACGGGGCCGCGGACGCCGCCCCGCCTACTGGAAGAGACCCCCTGAGCGGGAGCTCGACCCAGTAATCGGTGCCCTTCTCGCCGGTGGCGTAGCCGAAGCGCGCGCCCGGGATGGACGACAGGCGGCGGTAAATGTCGAGCAGGTTATGGTCGCGCAGCACGGAGGCCGTCATGTTGACGCCGTCGGCCTGCTGCTGGGCGGCCTTGAGGTCCTTGGGCGGCTGGCCGGTGAAGTGGACGCGCAGGGCCTCGGCCTCGGCCTCGCCCATCTTGTGCGCGCTGTGGACCTTGACCCGGACGGCGTCCTTGCCGGCCTCATAGGAGACGAACACCGGGGCCTCGGTCCCCGCCTTCGTCGCCTCCGTCTTCGCGTGGCGGACGAACTGCTTGAGCCAGCCCTCTCCGGGCTTGCCGGCCTCGGGCTGCAGCAGGTCGAGCGCCTCGGGAGAGGCCCCGGCCCGGCGGGCGCGGGCCAGCAGGTCGTCGGCGGCCGCGCGCATCGCCTTGTCCTTCTTGGCCGGGTTGTTGTGCTCGGCCTCCAGCGCCGTGCCGGCCTTGCCGGGGTAGGCGACCCCGGGGTTGAACGCCGGAACCGGCTTAGCGTCGGCGGGAGCCTCCGGCGTTCCCAGCACCTTCTTGAGCAGGCCGTCGAAGAAGGCCTCGCTGGGCTCGGGGGCCTTCTCGGCCTGTCCCAGCGACGCGGCGGCGCGCCGTTCGGCCAGCTCCATCACCTCGCGGGTCAGGTCCCGCGCGGCGCCCTCGAGGGTGCGCTTCTCGACCACCGTCTCGGGCTTGTCCAGCATCTCGAAGCGCGTCGTGCCGCCGGCGACCGAGACCTTGATGCGGCGCTGCGCGGCGGATTCGCCCTTCTGGGCCATGTCGAGCACCCACTTGGCCAGCGGGTCGATGATGAACTTCTCGACGGCGGCCTGCATCGGGCGGGCGCCGTAGAGCGGGGAGAACCCGTGCTCGACCAGCAGGTCCATCACGTCGTCGCCGAGCACGAGCTCGGTGCCGTGGCGCTCGCTGAGCAGGTCGACGAACTCCTTGACCTGGAGCTTGGCGATGATGCCGATGTTCTCCTTCTTGAGGCGGTTGAAGATCACCCACTTGTTCTTCGAGTCAGGGTCCTCGTCGAGGCGGTTGATGAACTCGGGCCGGAAGCGCTGCATGACGCCTTCCTGGATGGCCAGCGCGATCTCGGCGTCCCAGGCCTTCTCGGTCTCCTCGGCCGCCTGGACCAGCTCGGCGCGCCGCGCCGCGCGGTCCCCGCCGCCGAACTTCGCCGCCAGCTCGGCGCGCTTGGCGTCGATGAGCCTGGCGTGCTTGGCCGAGGCCGCCTCCAGCTCGGCCTCGAGCTTGGCGCTCAGCGCGTCCTTCATCTGGCGGGCCTTGAGGACCTGCCCCAGGTCCGTCGTCTCCGCCGCCGCCTCGTCGAGGTCGGACAGGGCCTTGGCGTAGCGCGCCTCGACGGCCGCCAGTTCCGCGTCGCGGGATTCCTTCAGGACGGACACGCCCTTCTCGACGCGGGCGGCGACGAGGGCGGGGTCTTCGGCCTCGTCGAGGGCCTTGAGCTGCTCCCAGACCCGGGTCAGCATCCGCTCGTACTTCTGCGCGTCCACCGCGGCCATTCCGGTGTTCGAGGTCATGATGATGACGGTGTTCTTGAAGTCCACCGTACGGCCCTCGGAGTCGGTCAGACGCCCGTCGTCGAGGATCTGCAGGAAGATGTCCCAGACCTTGGGGTGGGCCTTCTCGATTTCGTCGAGCAGGATGACGGCGTACGGGCGCTTGCGCACCGCCTCGGTCAGCTGGCCGCCGGCCCCGTAGCCGACGTAGCTGGGCGGGGCGCCGACCAGGCGCATGTAGGTGTGCTCTTCCATGAACTCGGACATGTCGAAGCGCACATAGGCTTCGGGGTCCTTGAACAGGAAGCGCGCCAGCTCCTTGACGAGGTGGGTCTTGCCGGTGCCGGTGGGGCCGACGAACAGGAACTTGCCCATCGGGCGGTGCGGGTTGGACAGGCCGGACTTGTTGCGGCGGATGGCGTTGGCCAGCGCCCTGATGGCGCGGTCCTGGTTGACGACGCGCTTGGAGACCTCGGCCTCCATGTTCACATACCGGGAGGCGTCCTCCTCTCCCAGGGTCAGCTGGCCGGCGGAGATGCCGGTCTTCTTGGCGAGCTTGCGCTTGATGAGGTCGATGTCGACCACGGAGACGCCGTCTTCGAGCTTGCGTTGCTCGGCGTGGGCGCCGACGATGTCGGAGACCAGGGCGGCGACGCGGTTGTAGGCCTCGACCGGCAGGGTCAGCGCGGACGCCACCCCCTTCTTCGCCATCTCCTTGGCCGCGGCCGTGACGAGCACGCCCAGCTTGCGCCAGCCCTCGCGGATCTCCAGCGCCAGCGACGCGCGGCGGTTGTCGGGGCGGGCGTCCTCGGCGGCCTGCTCGATGAGCTTTACCGACTTGCGCGGGTTGTGGTTCTCCTTGTCGAACTGGTCGGTTAGCTTGGCCGCGGCGTCGAGCGCCGAGTCCTCGATGACGGTGTCGTGCTTCCACTCGTAATAGGACTTCGCGCCGTGGAGCATCTCGGCGGTCTCCTCGACGCTGGGCTCGTCGATCATGACCTTCTCGAAGCGCGACTTGAGGGCGTCGTCGGAGTCGAAGTACTCCTTCCACTCCTTGTCGGTGGTGGTGCCGGCGACCGAAATCTGGCCGTCGCGGATGGGGCCCTTGAGCGCGTTCATGATCTTCACGCCCTGGGGGTCCATGCGCAGCTTCTGCATCTCGTCGGCCAGGATGATGATGCGGTTCCCGTCGCGCGGGTCGGCGGAGTTGAGCAGCGGCAGCAGGTCGACCAGCGCCAGCAGCACCTTGATGGGCTCGTCGGCGGCCAGCAGGCGGTCGATGTCGAGCTGCACGAACCAGCGCCCGCGCAGGCGGCGGATGTCGAGCCAGGCGGGGCCGTCCGTGCCCTCGACGCGGACGGCGTCCTGGTTCTGGGCGTCTTCCATGAGCTCGGCCAGGCCCTCGAACACGGCCGTCTTGCCGGTGCCGGCCGGGCCGACCAGCATCGCCGAGTTGATCATGTCGCGCGGCGCGGTCAGGATGGGGATGACGGTCTTCATCTCCTTCACGCGCCCGATGACGGGGTGCTTCTTGCGCCCGGCGGGGGGGACGACGGGCTTGAGGAACTCTGCGATGAGGCCGGCCTGCTTGGGGGTGAGCGTCGACTTCCCGTCGGCCAAGGTCTGGGTCTGCAGGAAGTTGAGCCAGGCGGCGTGGGCGTCGCGGCGTTGGGGTTGGGCCGCTTCGGCCGGCGCGGCCGGCTCCACGGAGGCGGGGGCGGGGACGGCTGCGGCGGCGGCCTCGGAGAGCGGCCGGAGCGACGCGGCCGGGTCGGACTCCGTCAGCGCCCCGGCGAGGGACTTGATGGTCCAGGCCGGGTCCTCGGCGTCGGCCGCTTCGAAGAGGTGCAGGCCGGCCATGCCGCGGTAGTCGGCCTCGACCAGGCGCAGGCGCTTGCCCTCGGCCCAGGCCTTAAGGTCGTCGAGCGAGGCCCCGTCGCGGACCTGGACCAGCACGCCGCGCGCCTCGTCGGCGCCCTGCAGTTCGCTGTGGGTGTCGGCGTTGACGACGGAGTGGTCGAACAGGGCGGGCTGGGAGGCGAGGTACTCCTCGAGGGCGGCCATTCCGGCGGCGCTGACCTTGACGGCGGCCACCTTGTCCTCGGTCTGGGCGGCCTCGGTCAGCGCGGGCCCGAAGCGCATCTCGCGCAGAAGCACGTGTAGGGAGCCGTTCTCCCAGCGGTAGCGCAGGGCGCGGCTGCGCACATGGGTATCGATGAAGTTCTTCTTGGCCGAGTCGGAGGCGTTTTCGGCGAAGTCGATGCGCAGGGTCTTGCGCTCGCTCAGGGACTCGTCGGCGGCGACCTTGGGCGACATGGCCTTGGCGGCGGGGGGCGCCCCGGGGGCGGCCTCGGGCTCGGCTCCGGCCGCGTCGGCGAGGGTCAGGCGGTTGAGCATGTCCGGGTGGACCGAGATGGAGGTGACCGCTCCGTCGGTGGCGGAGGCGCGGATAAGGCGCTCGGATTGCTCGGCGTCGCGGGCGACGACTTTCAGACGGTAGCCGTTGATCCACTCCCAACTGGTCACGTTGCTGGTCGTCCCATCGAAGAAGCCGTGGAAGCGCAGGAACTGCTGCTGCTCCGCGTAGGTGGGGTTGTTCTGGGGGGTGCCGACGTTGACCCAGAACTCCAGCTCCGATGACATCGTGCCGTTGCGGGTCCACTTGGGGGCCGGCGCGTCGTCCGTGACGCGGTCGATGGTCCCCAGCAGAGCGCCGCCGATGCCCAGCGCCGCGGCCAGCTGCAGGGCCGGGGTCAGGACGCCGGAGCCGAGGAACTCGAGGCCGGGGACGCCAGCCGCGGCCAGCGGCAGCAGCAACAGCGGGGCGAACGCGGCCAGCGGGGTGCCGCCGGCGGTCCGCGTGCGCTTCTCGTCGGCTTCCTTCATGGAGTCCTTGAGCTTCTTCTTGGCGTGCGGGGAATGCATCTTCTCGAAGACCTTGTGGTCCTTGAGCCATTTCTCGAGGCGCGCCATGAAGGGGTTGTTGCGCGGGTCGGCGAGGATCTGGCGGATCTTTTCCTCGGAGTCCTGGGTCAGCACCTTCTCCTTGAGGAACTTCGCCGCCATGCCGGGGTAGACTCGCATGAACTCGGCGATTTTCTCCTCGTCGGAGAGGTTGCGGAACTCCTCCTTGGCCATCAGGTCTTCGAGCAGTTGGTCCACCGCGTTCTTCATCGCGTGCTCGGCCTCGTAGGCGGAGACCTCGCTCTCGGCGTCGTGGTCCTCGGCGATCTGCACCAGCGCCGTGCCCCACTGGCTCATCAGGTCCATCATCTCCTCGACGGCTTCCTCGGAGCGGACCTTCTCGCGGATGCACCAGTAGTCGTAGGAGCAGGGGAGCGCCAGGAACAGCAGCGGGAACTGCAGGGTCGTGAAGAACAGCGCATAGAACGCGCCCAGCGCGCCGAAGGTCGCCACGCGGGTGATGGCGTTGACCTGGCCCAGGGTCGTCACGTTGAACTTGGTCAGGATGTTCGCCGGCCCCTCGTAGATGCGCCGGAAGATGCCCTGGTAGCCCTCGGGCAGGTTCGGGTTGGCCGTCCAGCGCGCGTAGGCGCTCTTGGAGAAGGCGGCGACCAGCAGCTTGCCGCCGTCGAGCCAGGGCAGGGGCAGGATGTTGAAGATGGTCAGCGCCAGGTTCATCTTCCACAGGGTGGAGAGGATGAGCGCGCCGGTGCCCACCGACGACATCAGGCCTAGGGCGGGCAGCGCCCAGAGCGCCGCGAAGGCGACGGCCGCTATGGCGGCGTTGGTCAGCGGCCCCATCGCGGCGACCTTGGCGGCGTCGTGCTGGACGTCCTTTAGGTTGTTGAAGTCGACCGGCACCGGCTTCGCCCAGCCGAAGAGGATGGGGAAACCCAGCACGGCCTGCGAGACCGTCAGGCTCACCGCCGGCAGCAGGATGGTGCCGAACGGGTCGATGTGCATGAAGGGGTTGAGGTGGTCGCGGCCGGCCTCCTTGGGCGAGGGGTCTCCGTAGATGCGCAGGCCGAGGATGTGGGCCGACTCGTGGGCCAAGATGGAGAACATCAGCGAGCCCGAGATGACGGCGACGGGCAGGAGGCTGGCGTGGAAGAAGAGCGCGGTGGCGCCGATGACGGCGGCCGGGGCGCCGAAGCGGACCCACGGGGACTGCCAGACCGAGGCCTTGGCGCCGGGCTGGACCTTGGCGGGGGTGGGCACGCCGCAGCCGCTTCCGGAGCATTCGTTGGCGGCCGCGGCGGCCGCGCCGGGCTTCAGGGCGCTGGCGGTCCGCCCCGCGCGGCCCTGGACCACGCTGTCCCCGGCTGGCGCGGCCTTGCGGACGTCGGCGTCGAAGACGGCGTTGAGGGAGGCGGCGGCCTTCTCCGAGCGCGGCGCCGCGCCCGGCTTGAAGGAGGAAGCGACGGCCGCCGCGACATCCTCGAGGGCGGCCTTGGGGGAGGCGGCCGGAGCCGCGGTTCGGACGGCTCCCTGGACGCTCGCCGCCTCACGGGCCTTCTGGGAGGGAAGCGCTTGGGCCGGGGCCGAGACGGCCGCCGCGGCCGCCGCGGCGGGAGCGACGGACGCCTGGGCGGGCGATATGGCGTTCGGGACGGCGGCGGAGGGCAGGGACAGCGACGGCGTAAGAGAGACGGAGACGGACTGTGCGCTGGGAGAACCGGAGATGGAGAGCCCCTGCGCGGAGGCGCCTACGGCGCCCGGGACCGGGGAGGCGGAACGCCCCGACGCCGCGGTGCCTGTGGCCATCTGCGCGTAGGCGCGTACGGCCAGCGGTCCGGGTGAAGTGACGAGCAGGGCCGAGGTCATGGCGGTCGCCACGGCGGATTTGAGGCCCTTGGCTTGGGACTTCGTTGTCATCAGTGCTCTCCGTTTGACCGGCGACATTGACCGGCGTCAATCCTGTCCAGCGCCTATTTATAGGGTATTGCGGGCCGGAGCGAGAGGTTCATTCGGCCTAAAATCAGGGTGTCTTATGGCCCATGTCATCCTGGGACCATAAGGCGGGTCTGGACAAATCCAAGGATTCCCTACATAGTTATCGTGTTATGGCGGAAAAGAGCATCCTCATCATCGATGACGACCAGGCATTGGTGGCGGCCATCAAGGAGGGCCTGGAGACCTTGGGCTTCCGGGTGGCCGCGGCCTTCGACGGGCTGCAGGGAGTGCTGCAGGCCCATCAGGCACGGCCGGACGCCGTGATGCTGGATTTCAACATGCCGGCCGGCGGAGGGGCCGGGGTCTATGAACGATTACGCTCTTCCACCGTCACCGCCCAGACCCCCATCGTGTTCTTGACCGCAGCCACGGTGGACGAGGTGAAGAAGGTCATCCGGTCCACGCCCAACACCTACTTCCTCAAGAAGCCGATTTCGGTGACGCAACTGCGCAAGGTCCTCGACAAGATCCTGGGAGGGGCGGGGGGAGTGCCTTCGTCGAATACCCGCCCCATCGTGCTGGGCCCGGCGCCCGCTCCGGCCGGTGGCGACTTCGCCGGCCTGGGAGGGGTGCCGCCCCCGCCCCAACCGCTGGCCGGGCCGGCGGCACCGCCTGCGCCGGGGCGCCGCACGCCGACGGCGTCGATGCCCCTGCCCCCGTTGGCCGCGGCCTCGCCGGCGCCGTTCTCCGGCTTCGGACCCGGGGCGCCCGCACCCGCGCCCGTCTCCGGCGGGCTGGAGGGACAGGTCCACTCCTTCGACCTGCGTGTCTCCTACGCGGACACGGACAGGCTCGGAATCGTCTACTACGGGACCTACCTGCGCTACTTCGAGGCCGGTCGGACGGAATTCCTGCGTGCGCTGGGCCTGCGCTACCGGGACCTGGAGATGGAGCGGAGGTTGTTCCTGCCCGCCGTCGAATGCCGCGCGCAGTACGTGGTCCCTTGCCGCTACGACGACCAGCTCAGGGTCAAGACCTGGCTCTCCTGGCTGGGACCGGCCAGCGTCTGCTTCCAGAACGAGGTCCTCAACCGCGACGAAGGCGACCGCGTCGTCGCCAGGGGCTTCACCCGCCACGCCGTGCTCAACGAGCAATGGAAGCCCGCGCGCCTGCCTGCCGACGTCAAGCAGCGCCTGACGCCCTTCGTCAAGACCGACTCCTGAACGCCTCAGATGTAGGGGAGTTCCGAGCCCGGGTAGGGAGGGGGGGGCGTCATCTGGGCCTCGCTGACATACCAGTCCCAGGCGACGACGATGAGTGCCTTGATGACGCAGGCCGCCGGAACGGCGAAGAGCAGCCCGACGAACCCGAAGAGCTTGCCCCCGATCATCAAAGACAGCAGGAACAGCAGCGGGTGCAGGTGCACGGAGTGCTTGGCCACGATGGGCTGCAGCAGCGCCTCGTCGGCCGCGCGGATGCCGACGAACAGGAAGACCACCTTGGCCGGCATGGCGAAGTTCTGGTATTGGAAGAAGGCCACGCCGCCGCCCACGACCATCCCCATGATGGCCCCCAGGTAGGGGATGAGGCTGGACAGCCCGGCGAGGATGGCGATGGCGACCGGATAGTTGACGGCGAGGAGCTTCAGGCCGAGGTAGCTGGCGGCCCCGATCGACAGCGCGATGATCAGGATGCCGCGGATGTAGTTCCCCAGGGCGGTATCCACCTCGCTGAGGACGTGCAGGCCCTGCTCGACGTAGCGGCTGGGGAGGACCTGGATCGTCTTCTGCAGGAACCCCGGGGCGTCCAGCAGCAGGAAGAAGGTGATGAACGGGACCAAGAAGAGCAGGGAGAACAGCGGCACCAGGCCGAGCACATAGGCCGGGATCTTCGGCAGCTGTTCCATCACCGGCTCGTAGAGCTTGAGGTTCCAGGATTCGACGATGTGGGTGCCGAACGGGAGGCGCTGGGCGACGGCGAACTGGATGGAGGTCACCACCTCCTTGCCGCGGCTGATGTAGCCGGGGACCTTCCCTTCCAGCAGCGCCAGCTCGCGCGTGGCCGCGGGCAGGATGGAGTTGGCCGTCAGCGTGATGACGGCGGCTACGATCAGGTACAGCGCCAGCACGACCTGCTCGCGCCGGCAGCCGCGGACCTCGAAGTAATGGACGACCGGGTTGAGCAGGTATGCCAGGGCGAAGCTCAGGGCGAACGGCACCAGGGTCTCGTGGATCTGGTAGAGGCCCCAGGCCGCGGCCGCCAGCGCCAACGGGGTCCACCACGGGGGGCGGGGGGTGGGCCTGGCCATCCTATTTGCTGAACGAGGCTCCGGCCGTCGTGATCTGGTCCGAGGTCCGGCGCAGGCGCGCGGACAGCAGGCGGGCGAGGTGCCTCATGACGGAGACGCCGATCCGCGGGTGGTAGTGCAGGATTTCATCGAGCTTCGAGCGGTAGAGGAGCATCAAGGTCGACGGCTCGACGGCGGTCGCCGACGCCGAGCGCGGCAGCTGCTCGAGCAGCGCCATCTCGCCGAACAACGCTCCCGTCCCCAGCTCGGCCAGGCGCTGCGGCTTGCCGTCCGCGCCGTGCTTGGACAGCTCGATCTTCCCGGATTCGACGATGAAGAGCGCGCGCCCGATGTCGCCTTCGAGGAAGAGCGCCTCCCCCTCGTTGTAGACGCGGATATGGAACGACTGCAGGAGGTAGCCGAGCTCCCGCTCGCTCAGCCCTTCGCACAGCGCCAGGCCCCGCAGGAGGTCCCTGCGGGCCGAGAAGCGGCTGTCCTGGAAGTACCTCTTGATCAGCTCGACGGGACCTTCCATCAAGCGGCGTCTTTGTAGGCCTTCTTCCCGGCTTCCCAGGCCGCTTCGACCTGCTCCTTCTTGTGCAGCAGGGTGTCCCGCTCTTCCCGGGCGAACGCCTCGGTCCGTTCCCGCTTCTCCTCGAGCCAGTCGGTGAGCGCCTTGCGCGTCTCGCAGCCCCTGCGCGGCGCCAGCAGGATTCCCGCGGCGGCGCCGACGAGCCCGCCGATCACAAACGCCATGATGTTCTCGCCCGTGTTGTTGTCAGCCATGAGACCCCCTTGCGTCAACCGTTGCGGCGTCGCGCGGACCAGAGCGCGATGAGCACGCCGAGAGCGGCGGTGCCCGCTTTGACCCAGCCGGAACCCAGGGTGCCGGCCAAGCCTTCGACCTTGCGCGCGGCCTCGGCGAACCGGCCCACCTGGTCCTGCGCCTGATAGGCGACCACTTCCGCCGCTTCCGCCGCGCGCCTTACCTGCAGCAGCGTGACGATGAGGACGACGGCCGCCGCGATATGGGCGACGGTGAGGAGTCCCAGACAGACCGCGATGAAGGTCAACATGCCCCGATTATAGGAATCCGGCCGGGGCGGCGCAAGGAAGAAGCGGGGGGGCCTAGGTCATGTGGGTCTTTAGGCCTAGGTCCTCTGGCCCTTGCGCGGAGGTCGAAAGACCCCCCACACTCTCACTATGAAGGAACAACGCCGACGCCGCCGCTTCCAGAGCTCGGACTCCAAGGCAGCCGTAGACATCACCCCTCCTCACGCCACGCCTACGCCCGAGATCCCCGTCCTCAAGGAGAAGGAAGACGAGAAGAAGGGCGGCGGAGTCCCTTGGTATGCCGGTTCAGGCTCCGGGGCTCCCGGCCTGGTGGGCGGGCAAGGCATCGGTCGCGCCGGCGGAGCCCTCGCCGCGCGCGGCGGCCTGTTCACGAGGATGGCCGGGGTCCTGGCCAACGCCTTCGGAGGACCGACGACCTTCTTGGGCGGGCTCTTCGCCGGCGCCATGGGAAAGTGGCTGGTCTTGGGCGGCCTTTTGGCCTGGGGCGGCCTCCTGGTGGGCGCCGCTTCGCGGCTCTCCGGCGGCTGGGGCGCGGCGGGCGCGGGAATCCCCGGGCTCCCCTCGCTGGGCAGCGTCTCTTCCGCAGGCATAGTCATCGACGCCCCGAAGGACCGCTCCCTCGGCTACCTCTCCGGGGCGAACAAGGGGGAGATCCTCTGGGACCAGGGCAAGCCGGTCCAACCCGAGACCCCCAAGGACGCCGCCGCGCCGGAAGAGGCTCCTCCCATCGAGGAGCCCAAGCCCGAGCCGCCGGCGTTCGAGATGCCGGACGTCTCGGCCCTGCAGGGCGGCGGAGGCCTCAATCGGGACGGCTTCGTCAAAAAGCTCACCAGCGACGTCAGCCAGTTGCGCGCGGGCGGGCCCGGCTCCGGGGCGCCTCAGATCAAGAACGCCGGGGGCTTCCAGCTCAAGAAGACCTTCGACCCGAGGGGGTCGCAGGCGGGCAAGCTGGGCGGGATGTCCCGGGCTAAACGGGCGCTGTCGGCCAGCCGCCTCAGCAACCTGCGCGGGCGTTCCTCCCGGGCGGCCGGACAGCTGAAGCTGGCCAAGGCCATGTCGGTGGCGGGGCAGTCCGCCACCACCATCGGCGACGCCAAGACCTACTCGGCCGACGCCTTCGACCAGGGTAAGAGCATCGGCGGCAATCTGGCCGGAATCGACGGGGACGGCATCGTGATGCCTTCGGGGGGCGGCGCTCCCGGCCTTGAGTCCGGGGTGCCGGACCTTCCGCCTGGGACCCCGATGTCTCCCTATCAGAGCGAGATGGACACCGCCAAGGGGATGGGCGATCAGGCGGCCGCCCTGAAGACCCTGGGCATGATGATGCTGGCCATCGGGGCCTCGCTGGTCGCCATGGGCCTGGCCCTGATGGGCAACCACACGACCTTCCCGATCGGCTATGCGCTGCTCGGCGCCGGCCTGGCCCTCATTGCGATGGGCATGATGATGCTGGGGATGTCCGCCAATATGGCCAAACAGGCGCAGGACCAGGGCAAGAAGGTCGACGAGCAGTATGGCCAGAAGGACCAAGGCGCCATAGTCGACGACTGTGCTAACCAGGCGACCACGCAGGGCGTCAAGGCCGACGATTGCAAGGCGCAGAAGCCGCCGCAGGTCGAAAACCCGAACCCCGACCTCAAGGAAGCCATTGAGGCGGAGAGGAATGCGACATATACGTTGGAGGGGGAGACCTCGGAATAGGCTGCCCGGGCGGCAAGATTCAGGGCCCGGCGGCTCCGCCGCCGGGCCCGATTCTTTTCAGCTCCAGCGGGCCAGGGCGCGGGCGATGCGGTACTTCAGGTCCATGCCGCGGATGTCCCAGAAATCCTCATAGACCATCCATTGCTCGGGATGCGCGCCGATGAAGCGCTCCATCGAGCGCGCTACGGCGGCGTGGAGGACGGCGAGGTCCTTCCCGTCGGGCCGGATGGGTTCGTCGCATTCGAAGCGGCAGCGGTCCCCCTCCGCGGTGGCGTAGGCCGGCAGGATGGGGGCCCCGGAGGCCAGCGACAGGCGCGCCGCGGCGTCGCCTATCGGGGCCGGCGCGCCGAAGAACTCGGTCGTCAGGCGTTTGGGCAGGAAGTTGATGTCGGCGATGGCGGCCACCACCTCCCCGGCCGCGAGCGCGCGCAGCGAGGCCGCGGCCGACGAGCCGACGGTCAAGACGCGGTCATAGTGGTGGCGGGGGAAGTGGGTGAGGAAGTCCCGGTTCAGGATGGGCAGGAGGATCGGAATGCCGGTCTCGTTGATCGCCCAGAGGGCATGGCCGAGCAATCCATAGTTCGGCGTGACGAGGATGACCCCCTTCTTCTCCGTCCCCAGCTCACGCAGGCGGGGCAGCAAGGCGAGGTCCGTGCGCTCGCGCGCGGCGCGGACCTCGGCCGGGTGCGCCGCCATGATGAGGAGGAACCGGGCATACAGGTCCAGGCTGGTCTCCAGGACGGCCCGGGCCTCTTCCGGCGGCCGTCCCAGCCGCGCGAGGATGCGTTCGAAGTTTCCTCGGGCGGCCCTGCGGTTCGGCGGCCAAGCCAGCATCATCCCGCGCACGAAAACGCTCCCGACGACGAACCGTGCCGCGGGCTCCGGCAAGCGGCGCACCAGGTGCGACCATGCGGAGAACGCCGTCATCCCGGCGCGGACAGGGCGGCGAGGACTTTTTGGAGGCGGCGCCGGTACAGGGCGCCGACCGGGAGCAGGAGGCTGGCCAGCTCCACGAAGCGGTTGAGGAAGACGAACTTCATCGACAGGTCGACGGAGGTCAGGCTGTCGTCGAGCTCGGACATGCGCAGCGTGAAGGTCCCATGATAGCCGGTCAGCCAACCGCCGGCCTGGGCCGTGACGGTGAAGCCCTTCAGCGGGTCCCACCAGGCGACCCGGCAGCGGATGACGGGCGGGCCGGTCAGGCGCGAGATGGCGAGTTCGGTCCCCATGCCGGGAGGGTCCGAGGGTCCGGAGAGGATTTCGCTGCGGAATCTGAGGTTGTAGCCGGCGAAGGCTCCGATGAAGGAGGCCCAGGCCTTCGTGTCCGACGCGCGCGTCCAGACCGCCCGGACCGGGTCCTTGACCGTTGAGGATGCGCTCAGCCCTTGCACTTCCTTCATATAACAGGGTTCCGCCGGTCTGTCAATGTAAATTGCTACTCCCGGTTCCCGGGGTTATCCATCCTCCTGCCGTTCGCAGAGGGCATCACATTCGCCGGCGCATGCTTATGCACTTAAGGCCCCCGGCAAGTGGATTTTCCCTTTTAGGGGGCTCCGTTTTGCCCCAAGCAGAAGCAAAGTCAGAAATGATTGCTCCGGGAAGCGTCGTCTGTTGTAGCGGAACGCGAACTCATCCGGGGTGGTGGTCGTATCCAAGGCCAGGCAGGCCTTTGTAGCCGTTCCAACCATCGGTGTTCACTTGGCTGCCGCGCGCTATGTTCTCACGAACAAAGGCATGCAACGAGCGGCTGGAGGTGTCTGGAATGACTTTGAGCCGAACCCGCCCGGCATGGTCGCCGCGGTTCTCGACCGCTGCGATGACGACGCTCTTGCTCACACCACGCCCACCATGCTCCTTCCGTCGTCGTCCGCCGACGAACGCCTCGTCCACTTCGACAACTCCGCACAACGGGTCTCGCATCGGGTTGACCATTGCCCGGCGTAGCCGACGGCACAAGAACAACGCCGTCCGATAAGACCCGAGCCCTATCTGCCTTTTGAGCTGTAGCGCCGAAATACCTGGCGTAAGGGTGCTCATCAGATGCGCCGTCCAGAACCAATGCTGCAGCGGCAACCGAATCCGGTGCATCACCGTGCCCGCCGTGAGGGATACATCAGAACGGCACTTCTTGCACCGGTACACGGCTTTTTTCATAGTCCAAAAGCACCTCCCAGCGCATTTGGGGCACTGGAAGCCATCGGGCCATCGGACCCGAAACAAATATCGCACGCACGCCTCTTCCCTAGGAAAAGCGACCTGAAACTCTTTCAGGGTCCGAGGAAAGCCTGGGAGCCCGACCATGGGCGAAGGCTAAGGACCAATCCAGGGGGCGTCAAGTACATAAGCATGCGCCGGCGAATGTCAGGCCTGCCCCCACTGGGGCGGGCGGCTGAAAAGCCCGGGAACTTGGAGAAATTGGTAGAATCCGACCCAATGGCCGCGGAGCAAGAGGCGAAGAGCCGCTATTCGGCGACGGTACATCTCCCGCGCACGGAGTTCCCGATGCGCGGAGACCTCCCGCGCCGCGAGCCGGAGCGGCTCGAGCAGTGGGACCGCCTGGGGGTCTTCCGCCTGATGCAGGAGAGGGCGAAGGACCGGCCCCTGTTCGTGCTCCATGACGGCCCGCCCTACGCCAACGGCCACATCCACATCGGGCACGCGCTCAACAAGGTCTTGAAGGACATGGTGGTCAAGTCCCGGGCGATGATGGGGTTCCGCACGCCCTTCGTGCCGGGCTGGGACTGCCACGGGCTGCCCATCGAGTACGCGCTGCTCAAAGAGAAGAAGATGTCCAAGCGCATGGTCGAGGACCCCGCCGCCTTCCGCCGCGAGGCCGCGGAGTTCGCCGAGCGCTTCATCGGCCTGCACATCTCCGAGTTCCGCCGTCTGGGCGTCTTCGCGGAGTGGGACCATCCCTACAAGACGATGTCGCGCGAGTACGAATCGTCGGTGCTGCGGGCCTTCCGCCTCCTCTATAAGGGAGGGCACATCTACCGCGGCCGCAAGACAGTGTCCTGGTGCGTCACCTGCGAGACGGCGCTGGCCGAGGCTGAGGTCGAATACAAGCAGAAGACGAGCCCATCCGTGTACGTCGCGCTCCCGGTGCTCCGGGCCGGCGTCTCGGAGCTGGCTGGGGCCGAGGTGCTGGTCTGGACGACGACCCCCTGGACGCTGCCCGCCAACCGGGCGGTGGCCCTGCATCCCGACATGGAGTACGTGCTGGCGCGCTTCGGGGAGCGCCGCCTCCTCGTCGGCCGGCCGCGCCTGGAGGCGGTGGCGAAGGCGCTCGGCGCGGCCGTTCCCGAGGCGCTGGGCGCCTGGAAGGGACGAGAGGCCGCGGCCGGCCTGGTCTGCAGGACCCCGTTCGGAGGGCATCCCGGCTTCCCCTGGACCGAGTCCCGCGCCGTGCTGGCCGACTATGTCACCGCCGAGGACGGGACGGGCATCGTCCACACCGCTCCCGGCCACGGGGCCGACGACTACCTCACGGCCGTGCGCGAGAAGCTCGACATCGTCTGTCCCGTGGAAGGCAACGGCCGCTACAGCGCAGAGCTGCCGCCGCCCTTCGCCGGCGTCCATATCTTCGCCAAGGGCAAGGACGGCGAGCCTTCCGGCAACGAGCTCGTGTGCCGCCTGCTCCAAGAGGCGGGGCTCCTGCTCGCTCGGGGGGACATCGCGCACAACTACCAGCATTGCTGGCGCTGCAAGAACCCCATCGCCTTCCGCGCCACCGAGCAGTGGTTCCTGGGCGTGACCGACGCGGCCTTCCGCAAGAGCCTCCTCGACGCGGTGAAGAAGACGCGCTGGATCCCCGGCCAGGGGGAAGAGCGCATCGCGGCGATGCTGTCGGGCCGCCCGGATTGGTGCCTGTCCCGCCAGCGGCTCTGGGGGACCCCCATCCCCATCTTCACCTGCTCCTCCTGCTCGGCGACGATGGCCGACGACGACGTCCTGGAGGCGGTGGAGCGCCGCGTGGCCTCCCACGGTTCGGACTTCTGGTTCGAGTCTCCCGGCCGTCCCGTGGCATTCGGGGCGGGCCCCGAAGAGGCCGGCGCGGCCCGTTGGGACTTCATGCCCGTGAAGGCCTGCGCCTGCGGCGGCGCGCTCTTCCGGCGCGAGTCGGACATCCTCGACGTCTGGCTCGACTCCGGCGCTTCCTGGCTGGCCGTCCTCAGCGACGGGATGCTTCCCGCGGACCTGTATCTTGAAGGCTCCGACCAGCACCGCGGCTGGTTCCAGAGCTCGCTGGTCCCCGCCGTGGCCCTGACCGGGGCCGCGCCCTACAAGGCCGTCCTGACCCACGGCTTCGTGCTCGACGACAAGGGCCGGGCGATGCACAAGTCGCTGGGCAACGTGGTGGCGCCGCAGGAGGTCATCTCGAAGCTCGGCGCCGACGTGCTGCGGCTGTGGGTCGCGCTGGCCGACTACTCCGACGACGTGCGGCTCTCGGACAAGCTGCTCGAGGGTCCGGCCGACGCCTACCGCAAGGTCCGCAACACCTTCAAGTACCTCCTGGGGAACACCGACGACTTCGACCCGTCCCTGGCCTCGTCCCGCGACGGGATGCCCGAGCTGGAGCGCTACGTGCTGATGCGCCTGGGGCGCTTGGACGCCGAGGTCCGGGAGGCATATGACCAGTTCCAGTTCCGGCGCGCGGCGACCCTGCTGCTCGACTTCTGCAACCTGACGCTCTCGGCCTTCTACCTCGACGCGCGCAAGGACGCCCTCTATACCCTCCGAGCGGACGACCCGGTCCGGCGGAGCGCCCAGACGGTGATGTGGGAATGCCTGCGCCGCCTGGCGGGGCTGGCCGCTCCCATCCTCTCCTTCACCTGCGAAGAGGCCTGGGCCGAGGCGCGCCGCCAGCACCCCGGAGCCCTGCTCTCCGAGAGCGTGTTCCTCCTGGACCTGGAGGCCGCGCCGGCCTCCTGGCAGGAAGCCGGCCTGGCGGAGCGCTGGGACCGGGCCCTCGTGCTGCGCGAGAAGGTCCTCAAGGCCCTCGAGGAGGCCCGCGCGGCCAAGACCATAGGGGCTTCCCTCGCCGCGAAGGTCCTGCTGTCCCCCGAGTCGTCCGACGAGAGGACGCTGGTCTCCCGGATGGGGGCCGAGGCCTGGGCGGAGCTCTGCATCGTCTCGGAGCTGGAGCTGGTCGAAGGCGGCCCCGCGGTGCGCGTCGAGAAGGCTTCCGGGGCGAAGTGCCCCCGCTGCTGGCGCTACCGGCGCGACGCTGGGACCAGCACCCACGACCCGGAGCTCTGCGCGCGGTGCGTCGACCAACTGGCAGCTTAGCCGAAGGCGGCCTGGTCGCGGCGGCGGTCGTCCTCGACCGCTTGACGAAGCTCTGGGCGCAGCACTGGCTGGAGCCGCGCGGCGAGGTCAGGCTCCTTCCCTTTTTCCACCTCACCTACGTCGAGAACAGCGGGGCCGCCTGGGGCATGCTCTCCGGCCGGAACTCCCTGCTCGTCGTGGTCGCCCTCGTCCTGCTGGGGGGGCTGCTCTGGGCCCGGCGTTCCTGGCCCGAGGACAACCTGTGGGCCCGCTGGGGCGCGGCGCTGGTGGTGGGGGGGGCGTTGGGGAACCTCTACGACAGGCTGGCCTTCGGGGCCGTGGTGGACTTCCTCGATTTCCGGGTCTGGCCCATCTTCAACCTGGCCGACTCCTGCATCTCGGTCGGCGCTTGCGCCCTGGCCTGGGGTCTGCACCTCGAAGACCGCAAAGAGAAGACCCCCGCCTGAGGCGGGGGTCTTACCCGGGACAGCCCCGGTCACTCGATGGGGTGGTTGTTCAGGTAGGTGACGCCGGCCAGCGCGCCGAAGCCCAGGGCTGCCCCGGCCAGGGCTCCGAGGGGCCCCCCGAAGATGAAGCCGATGATGGCGAAGACGATGGCGCCCCCGGCGCCGCCCAGGGCCATGCGCTGGAGGTCCTTCTTCTTGGCGGCCGCCTCTTCCGCCGCCTTCTTGGCCGAGAGGTCTTCCTTGTCTTCCCCGATGGGCGGCTGGGGGATGGTCGTGAAATGGGCGCCGGGTTCGGGCGGGGCGGGCTGGAGCTCGGGCGGGTTGACCGCCGTGCCGTCGGCCGGGGTCGGCGCGGGCGCGGAGGCGGCTTCGTACCCTCTGGAGAGGGCCTGGCCGGCATGCTCGAGGCTGGCCGAGGACTGCGCCTCCTGGGCGAGGGCCGAGACTTTGTCGAGGGAATCCCGTCCCTGCCCCGCGGTCGCGGCGACTCCGGCCTGGAGCGGGGCGGCGATCGACAGGGCGAGCAGCACGCGCAACGATGTGTTCATACAGACATTCTACCCGGAGCGCGCGTCGAAGCGAGGGGCCTAGGACCCAGGGGCGCGGGGGGCTAAAGTCCTATAAAAGAAAGCCCCGGGGCTTGCGCCCTGGGGCTGGGGGCTTTCAGGCGCGACGAGGGGTTGCGCGCCCGGCCGCCTCCACTCGGAGGGTAGCGCGTTCGACCCGGCGCCGCCAGACCCGGTCGGCCCAGCCGGGGCTGGGCCTTAGGGCCCCTATTCTATCGGGTGGTTGTTGAGGTAGGTCACCCCGGCCATCAGGCCGAACCCGAGCGCGCCCATCGCTATGGCGCCGATGGGGCCGCCGAAGATGAAGCCGAAGACCCCGAGGACGATGGCGCCGCCCATGCCGCCGATGGCCATGCGCTGGAGGTCCTTCTTCTTGGCCGCCGCGTCGGCGCCCGCCTTGTCCTTGGCGCCGTCCTCCTTGTCGGGGGTCGTGCCGGGGCGCTCTCCCGCGTTGTAGATGGGCGGGACCTCGGCGGGAGGGCCGGGCCGCACGGTGGTCGGAGGCTTCTGGTTCTCCCGCCAGATGGCGCACTGGTCCTTGATCTCCTTGGTCAACTCGAAGGGTAGGCTCGCCGCGGGGGCGGCGGCGTCGGGACGGGTCGTGTCCTGGGCGCCTTCCTTCGCCCCTTCGGCGACCGTGGCGCCGGTCGCCGCGCGGGCGTTGGCGTCCATGGCCTTGGCCTGGTCCATCGCCTTGGGGCCGGTGGGGGGGGCCGCGACGGTGCCGTCGCCCTCAGGGAGCATCTTGCAGATATAGGCCGTGATGTCCGGGGCCGTCACGCCGCGCTTGCCGACGAAGGGGGCCAGCTCGGGCTTGCCGGCCGCCACATGCCGGGCGGCCTCCTTTCCGATGGCCGCCTTGGCTTCCTTCACGGTCTTGTCCTTGTCCGCGCCGGAGAGCGCGGCCAAGAAGGCCTCGCGCGCCTCCTTGCCCTTCTTACCGCCGAAGGACTCCGCCAGCCAGTCGGCGCCGGCGCGTTCGACCTTGTCCTTGAAGAGCTCGTCGAGCTTCGCGTCGAGCGGGTCCTTCGGCGCCTCCGCCTTGGGCTCGGGCTTGCAGTCCTCCGAGACGATGGCGTCGGCGGCCAGGGCGGGCGGCGCCCCGCCCCAGGAGACGGAGACCTTGGCCACGCCCTTGAAGTCACGGATGACGCCGAGGTTCTCCGTCTTGTCGGCCAGCACGTAGATGTGGTCGGGCAGGAACTTCGACTCGTCGAAGTGGGATTCCTGCGGATGGGGCGCCGACCAGGACGCCCCCGAGCCGGAATTGCACAGGTGGTACTTGCCGGCCTTGTAGTTCAGGAAGTAGTCCGACGCGGCGGCGGCGGTCAGCTTGAGGTCCTGGCCCCCCGCCTGCCCGGTCTTCTCCTCCTTGGTGAGGCGGTAGAGCGCGATGGTGCGTCCCGCGCAGGACCCGTCGGAGCACTTGCACTCCGCCAGCTTGCACTTCATGTGGGCGATGCCCTCTTTGGTGCCGTTGATCGGGACGCTGCGCCATTCCACCGGCCCCTTGTATTCGGCCGTGGGGGCGGAGGTGACGGGGGGCTTCGTCACGACCGGCGGCTTGGGCGTGGTCGTCACCGGGGGCTTGGGGCGCGTGGGGGCGGCGGGAGCGGCTTGGCCCAGGGTGACGATGAGCGAGCTCGCCGGGTCGAACATCATCGACTGCTCGAACACCGCCGTGCCGGTCTTGCCGTTCGCATCGGCCACGAAACGGCCGTCCTTGAGGTAGATGACGGCGCCGGTCGGGACGGCCTTGACCTCCACCTTCTTGGGCGAGTCCTTGCGGCTCTCGAACGAGTAGAGAGGGACCTTGGTGCCGGGGGTCTTCACGGCCTTGCCGAGCTTGGCTTTCTTCGCCATCGGGTCATTGGGGGAGCGCAGCGTCCAGGCCCCTCCGCAGTCCGTGTAGTGGCAATAGACCGTGCCGACGCCGGGGACATTGAACATGTGCCAGGCGCCCCATGTCTCGCTCTTGCCCGACCAGGGGTTGGGGTTTGGGGTCCCGTTCCCCAGGGCCCGGACGGGGAGCGGCCCGGCGAACATGAGCCAGGCCAAGACGACGCGCAGGGCGGCGGAGGGGTGTCGCGCCATGGGTCTACCTCGAAGTACGGCGTTAGCCCGATGATAAGTCCGGAAGCTCAGGAATTCAAGGGTATTTTCTAAGGAAGAGCCCGACGGTCTCCACATGGTGGGTCTGGGGAAACAGGTCCACCGGGCGCACCCGGGCCAGCTTCCAGCCGTGCCGGGACAGCCAATCGGCGTCGCGCGCGAAGGTGGCCGGGTTGCAGGAGATGTAGACGACGCGGGACAGGGCCCGGTCGGACAGCGCCTTCAGCACGGGCTTGGTGCAGCCGGCGCGGGGCGGGTCGAGCACGGCGGCGGCGGAGCCGGGGGCGGCGCCGGCCAGTTCGCGGCGCAGCTTGGCCAGGCCGGTCTCCACCGAGCCGGCCAGGAAGCGCGCGTTGCGCACGTCGTTGAGGCGCGCGTTCTCCCAGGCGTCCTCGACGGCGCCGCGGTTCTCCTCCACGCCCAGCACGCGCCCGCACAGCGGCGCGATCCAGAGCGCGATGGAGCCGATGCCGCTGTAGAGGTCCAGCGCCACGGCGGGGCGGAAGCCTCCCGAGGTGAGCATCTCCGCGGCCAGGGCGTAGAGCACTTCGGTGGCGGGCGTGTTGACCTGGAGGAAGGCCTCCGGGGACACCGAGAGGCGCAGCCGCCCCAGGCGTTCCTCGATGCGTTCGGCCCCCCAGACCCTGCGCCACAGCGGCCCGAGCACCACCGAGGTCTTCTCGGGCTGGACGTTCTGATGCAGGCCGATGAGCTCGGGGATGGATTCCCGGAGCAGCTTCACGGCCTTTTCCTCGCCGGGGAAGTCCTGGGTCCGGGTCACCATCGCGGCCAGCGCCTTGCCGTCGCTGTTCGTGCGCACGAAGAGGTGGCGCAGCCAGCCGGCGCCGCGGTCCTCGTCGTAGACCTGCCAGCGCAGCTCGCGGACCAGCTCTTTCACCCGCAGGACGATGCGCACGGACGCTTCGGGCTGGACGAGGCAGTCGGGGAAATCGACGATGCGGTGGGACCCCGCGGCATAGAAGCCCGCGACGACCTTGCCCTCGCTCATGCCGAAGGGGACCTGCACCTTGTTGCGGTACCGCCACGGCAGCGGGGCGGGCAGCGTGGGTTCCACCTGGGGTTCCCGGAGCTTGGCGATGCGGAACATGCAGTCCCGGACGACGGCGCGCTTGCCTTCGAGCTGCGCCTCGGGCGTGAGGTGCTGCCAGGAGCAGCCGCCGCAGGCCGGGGACTTAGGGGCGTCCGCCCTGAAGTGGAGGGGGCAGCGCGGCGTCGCCCGGCCCGGCCCGGCCTGGAGCAGGCGCGTGAGGCGGGCGTGGTGGAACCCTTGTTCGACGCGCGTGATGTCGGCCTCGATCAGGTCGCCGGGGGCGGTATGCGGGACGAAGTGGATCTTGCCGCCTTCCTCTGGGCGGCCGAGCCCGGAGCCTCCCGGGGAGATTCGTTCGATGCGGAGCCTCACGGCGGGCAGTATAACAATTGGTAGAATCCCGGGATGCGCGCCGCGACGGCCTTCGCCGCCCTCCTGCTGCTGGGAGGCTGCGTCCCCCTGCCGGAAGGCTCGGGCCTCCAGGTCCCGCGCGGGCCCGCCGCGGCCGACGCCGGCTTCGCCCTGCTCGACCCGGGCGCGCAGCGGCTGGTGAGCCTGCATTTCGAGACGCATGCGTACGGCGCGGGCAAGGCCTCCGCCGCCTCGGAGACGGCCGAGGCGCTGTACCGGCGCGTGATGGAGGACACGGGGCTGTACTCCTTCATGCCCCGCTCGCTCTATCCCATCGTCGTCTACGCGTCGCGGGAGGAGTACCTGCGCAAGACCGGCCTCCCGGAATGGTCCGCCGGGGCCGCGGTCGGCAGCGCCATCTACCTCCATGAGGGCGGGGAGATGAAGGGCACGCTGGCCCACGAGATGACCCATCTGGTCTTCAACGAGTTCATGGGCCGGGCCGATCCGGCGCTGCGCTGGATCAACGAGGGCTTGGCCGTCTACGAAGAAGACGAGGCCCGCGGCAGCCTGCGCGGCCGGGCGTCGACGCGCCCGATCCCGTTCCGCGAGATGGTCAACCTCGCTCCGCTGGGCGAACGCGACGCACTGGTCGGAGACTGGTACCGGCAGGTCGGCGAGGTCACCCGCTTCATGATCGAGCGCGGCGGGCGCGTCGGATTCGGGGAATTCCTCAAGGCCTTGCGCGACGGGCTCCCCCTGGACGACGCCGTCCGCTCCGGATTCCCGGGCTCTTGGAACGGGGCCGCCGCCCTCGAGGCCGCGTGGGTCGCGAGCCGTTGAACCACGTCTCGACCCTGAGGCTGCTGGTCGGCTTCGCCCTGGCCGCGGCGGTCTGGATCGGCAGCCTCGCCCAGCTCTCCCCGTACTCCGGCCTGGCGCTGGGCTGCCTGCTGGCCGTCGTAGGGGCCCGGCCCTTCGCCCGCGGCTTCATGAGCTCGTTGGCCGCCGGCCGCGCCGATGCGGACATGCTCGTCATCTTCGGCGTCTGGGCGGCTCTGGCCCAGGCGACCGCCGCCGTCTTCTTCTCCGAGCTGCTGCTCCCGGGGGCCCGCCGGCCCTTCTTCGAGGTCCTCGGGGCGCTGGTCGTCTTCCCGGCCCTCGGGCGCTGGTCGGAGGCCCGTCTGACGGAACGGGGGGGCGAGGCCCTGTGGACCCTGGCGCGCCGCATCCCCCGGACGGTGCGCATGGAGTCGGCCGGGTCCGAGGCGATGGTCCCCGTGGTCGAGGCTTCCGTCGGAGACCGCTTCAGGGTCATGCCGGGGGAGTACTTCCCGCTCGACGGCCGGGTGGCGGAGGGGCGCTCGCGGGTCGACGAGAGCCTGTGGACCGGCAAGGCCTCCGCCATCGAGAAGTCCTCCGGCAGCCGCGTCTTCGGCGGCTCGCTCAACAAGAGCGGCGCTCTGCTCGTCGAGGTCTCCCGCACCTCCACGCAGACCCGCCTGGCGCGCATCGTCGAGACCGTCCGCTCCGGCCTGAGGGCGAAGGCCGTCGTCCGGGGCGTCGCCGACCAGATCGCCGCCTCCTATGCGCCGGGGATCCTCATCGTGGCCGTCATCGCGGCGCTGGCTTGGTCGTGGAAGGGGCCGGAGCCGCGCCTGGAGCGGGCGCTGACGACGCTGATGCACGTCCTGGTGGCGGCGGTGCCGTGGACCCTGCCTCTGGCCGTCCCGGCCGCGCTGGCCGCGGGCCTGCGACGGGCCCGGAGGATGGGCCTCGTGGTCAGGAACCCCGCCGTCCTCCAGGTCCTGGCCACGCCGGACATCATCGTCGTCGGAAAGACCGGCCTGCTGACCGAGGGCCGTCCGGAGGTGGCTTCGGTCCGGACCTTCGGCGGCCGGACGGAGGCGGAGGTCCTCGCCCTCGCCTATGCCGCGGGCTTCGGGGCCGGCCACCCCTACGCCGAGGCCGTGGTCCGGCGAGCGGGGGCGGGAACGGCGGCATCCTCCATCGAGACCCACCCCGGCCACGGCATCCTGGCCCGCGTCGGCGGCCGGGAGGTGCTCTTCGGCGCGCTGCCGTGGCTGATGGAGAACGGCGTCGCCTTCGACGGGGCCCCGGAGGCCGACGCCGCGGAGGGGCCCGACCCCCGGGTCGGGCTGTCTGTGGACGGCGTCCTGGCCGGCGTCTTCATCCTGCGCGACCCGGTGCGGCCCACGGCCGCCGACGACGTGGCCACCTTCGCGCGGCTGGGGCTGGAGGTCGTCATCGTCTCGGGCGACAGCCGCGCCTCGGTCGAAGCGGTGGCGGCGGCGGTGGGGGTCGGCCGGGTCTACGCGGGCGTCCTCGAGGAGGGGAAGGCGCGCGTGGTGGCCGAACTGCAGGCGTCGGGCAAGCGCGTGGCGATGCTCGGCGAAGGCTTCCTCGACGCCCCCGCCCTCTCGCGGGCGGACCTCGGCATCGCCTTCGAGGCCTCCGGCGCCCCCCGGCGCGGCAGTTCGGACTTCGACCCGTCGGGCTTCGACCTGGCCGCGGAGTCGGCCGACCTGGTCGTGCGGCGGCGCGACCTCGCGGGCCTGCTCGACGCGGTCCGGCTGGCCATGCGCATCCGGGGCGTGGTGCGCGAGAACCTCTCGCTGGCCTTCGCGCCGCAGATATTCATCCTGCCCATCGCCGCGGGCGTCCTGGGCCCCTCGTTCGGCCTGGTCTATCATCCTTCTTTCTCCGCCGTCGCCGCCGCGCTGAGCGCGGCGGCCATCACAGTCAACTCCATCAGGAGGCTGCGCCTATGACCGCCATGAAGCGTCGCGAGTTCGAATCCACCGGGCTGGGCTATACGGCCCGGCAGGCCCGCTCGGGCACGCGCGAGCGCATGCCGTCGCTCGAGGCGTTCCCGAACCAGCAGCGGGGCTACTACGAGATCAAGATCGAGATGCCGGAGTACACCGCCATCTGCCCGAAGACGGGGCAGCCGGACTTCGGCAGCCTCACCCTCGAGTACGCTCCCGGGCGCTGGGTGGTCGAGCTCAAGTCCTTGAAGCTCTATCTGCACGGTTTCCGGAACATGGGCATCTTCTACGAGAACGCGGTCAACCGCGTCCTCGACGACGTCGTCCGCGTCGTCAAGCCGCGCTGGGCGAAGGTGACCGGGCAGTTCACGCCGCGCGGCGGCCTGCGCTCGACCATCACGGCGGCCTATCCCCGCCGGAGGACCCGCTGAGCGCCTTCCGGGCCCCAGACGCCGCGTCCGCCCGCCTCTTCGTCGAGGGGGCGGCCGCTTGCGCGCTCCGGGCTTGGGCCCGGCCCGCGGGCGACGGCTGGTCCTGCGGCCTCGGGCCGTTCCCGGGGCCGGAGGAGCGGGAGGCCAGCCCCTTCCGTCCGCCGCCCGAGCGGGAGCTCGGGGAAGCGCCCGAGGCCTGCGCGGCGGGCGTGCTGCTGCGCCTTGCCGGCGTCCCCGAGGAAGGGGCGGCGGCGGCGGGGGGGCCGGGCGGCTGGCGCTGGGCCCAGGCCAACCTTCCGGCGCCCGAGGAGTCCGGCGCCGTCCCCGCCGCGGGCCTGCGGGCCGTTTCCGGAGCCGAGGCGTGCTTGAGCGCGGCCGCCCCGGATTTCGTGGCGGGGGTGGAAGGCGAGTCTCGCCTCGTGCAGCCCTCCGCGCGCGGCGCCCTCGCGCCCGACCCGTCGATGGCGTCCTGGCTGGCCTGCGGCGCGGCCCTGTCCGGCGCGCGGGTCCTCGCGGAAGCCGGGCCGGCCGAGTCCGAGGCCGCGGCGCGCTGGTGCCGCGAGGCCCGGCTTGCCGTCGTCTTCATCGGGGGAGAGCCGCCGGAGCCCATCGGGCCGGCGCGGCTCGCCGAACTGGTCGGCGACGCGCTCCGCGACGCCGAAGCCGTCTCCGTCCCGTGCCGGGTCCAGGGCGGCGAGGCTCTGCGCGGCGTGG